>JBIOUJ010000087.1:0-40261 GCA_044867025.1 Pyrinomonadaceae bacterium
GCGGTTTACAGTTTTCACGACGCATTTACCGCAGAGGCGCAGAGGACGCAGAGATACGCAGAGAGAATCACAGATCTTTACAAAACTTTACACACTACGAATCTGCGTAATCTGTGGATTGGCCCGCCTGCGTGGTAAACTGCACGGGATGTTTAAGGCTAAGTTCCTGTTAACAGGAGTGTCGCTTTTGCTGGCGGCGCTTTTTTTAACCTCGTGCAAAAGTGATTACCAGGCGTCTCAACGTCAGGGACGTGCCGGCGAAGCTCGCGCGCCTCGCCAGGTGAAAACGACTGCTGTTGCGGAAACTCCGTTCGGTGAAACAGTAACCGCAAACGGCACACTCGCCGCTTACGATCAAACAACAGTCAGCGTCAAGGTTCCGGGTCGCGTTCGCGTGATCAACGTGGATCTCGGTTCCGTAGTTTCTCGCGGGCAGGTAATCGCGCTCGTAGATTCAGAAGATTACCGTTTGCGTGTGCAGCAGGCCGAAGCGTCATTGGCCCAGGCGCGTGCGCGTTTGGGATTGGCGCCCGACGGCACTGACGATCGTGTCGATCCTGAACAGACGGCGACGGTGAGACAGGCGCGCGCGGTGCTCGACGAGGCACGACACAATCGCGATCGCGCATCACGATTAGTCGAACAGGGTGTGATAGCAAAAGCCGAGTTCGATACTGCCACCGCAGCGTTCAAAGTCGCCGAGGGCCGTTATCAGGATGCTTACGAAGAGATTCGAAATCGACAAGGCGTGCTTGCACAACGCCGATCGGAGTTGGCACTGGCGAGGCAGCAATTAAAAGACACGGCCGTTGTTGCGCCGCTCGATGGAATCGTTCAGGAGAAGCGAACCAGCGTCGGTGAATATCTTGCGGCAGGCGCGCCGGTCGTCAACATCGTCAGAATGGATCCGTTGCGTCTGCGCGCCGAGGTCCCGGAGCGTGAGTCACAAACTGTTCGAACAGGGCAGGATGTTCGTGTAACCGTCGAGGGTGATACGAACGTCTATATCGGCAAGATCATGCGACTCAGTCCGGTGATTGCCGAGCAGAATCGAATGCTGATGGTAGAAGCAGATGTGCGAAATAACGGCAAGCTCCGGCCGGGTTCATTTGCCCACGCAGAGATAGTTACGAACGACGCGAAGATGGCGGTGACGGTGCCGAATAACGCGATCGTGACGTTTGCCGGAATTGAGAAAGTGATCGTCGTTCAAAATGGCAAGGCGCTCGAGAAACCGATCACGACCGGGCGCCGCAATGCCGAGTTTACGGAGATCGTCGCCGGAATCTCGGTCGGAGAAAAAGTGGTCGTCGATCCGGGCAACCTCCAATCAGGGCAAGCTGTCGAAGTGGTTGATTAGCCAAAAAAGGCACCAGAAGTACAAATTGCAAAAACTAGCTGAAATCTGTATTCGCCGGCCTGTCTTCGCGACCATGATCGTGTTGTCGCTGGTCGTCGTAGGGGCGGCGGGTTTCTTCCGGCTCGGCGTTGATCGTTTTCCTTCCGTTGACCTTCCTACTGTTTCGGTGCGCGTCGGATTACCGGGCGCGGCGCCTGAGGAAGTCGAATCATTAATCACGCAGCAGGTCGAGGACGTTGTCAACACAGTCGACGGCATCAGCGAGTTGCGCTCTGTTTCGGGCCAGGGCACGTCGATCGTTATTGCGACATTCAAGCTCGATCGTAATCTTGAATCCGCTGCGCAGGACGTGCGCGATCGAGTCAACACGCTCGGCAGGCGACTGCCTGAGGATGCTACACCGCCGGTCATTCAGAAGTTTGATAACGACAGCACACCTGTTCTGACCATCGCACTCTCCGCGGATCGTTCACTCCGGGAACTTACTGAACTCGCCGACAAGACGGTGCGTGTGCAGTTGGAAAGGATTGGCGGCGTTGGCGAGGTGCGCGTGGTTGGCGGTCTCGACCGTGCCATCAATGTTTGGATCGATGCGGAAAGACTCGCCGCTTACCAGATTCCGATTTCTCAGATCAGGCAGGCTCTCGAACGTCAGAATGCTGACGTGCCCGGTGGAAACGTAACCACCGGCAAAGAAGAGTTGACACTGCGCACCCTCGGAAGATTTACCGACCCGCGCCAGTTTAACGATCTGGTGATCGCGAACGTCAATGGTGCGCCGGTTAAGCTTCGTGACGTTGGCCGAGTTGAGGATGGAACCAAGGAACAGCGATCGTTCTCGCGGCTCAACGGAGTTCCCACCGTCACGCTCGACATCCGCCGACAGTCAGGCGCAAACACAGTCGAAGTAATCAAAGGCCTGAAGGATGCATTGCCCCGCGTCGCAGCACAGCTTCCGGAAGACGTTAAGGTCGAGATCATCCGCGATCAGTCGCGATACATCGAAGCCGCCCTTCACGAAATTCAGACACACCTGGTACTCGGCAGCATTCTCGCCAGTTTGGTGGTGTTGCTCTTTATGCGCTCATGGCGATCGACACTGATTGCTGCCGTGGCTATTCCGTGTTCGGTGATCTCGACGTTCGGCATGATGCGCGCGCTCAACTTCACGCTCAACAGCGTGACGATGCTTGCGCTCGTGTTGATGGTTGGTGTGGTGATCGACGACGCGATCGTGGTCCTCGAAAACATCTTTCGCTTCATCGAGGAAAAGAAAAAAGAACCAAAAGAAGCAGCGCGGGAGGCGACCAAAGACATCGGTCTCGCGGTTTTAGCTACCACCCTGTCTCTCGTGGTGATCTTTCTGCCCGTCTCCTTCATGTCGTCCATCTCGGGACGTTTCTTGTATCAATTCGGTATCACCGCAGCCGTGGCGATCCTGGTCAGCCTGCTCGTCTCGTTCACGCTGACCCCAATGATGAGTTCGCGACTGATTCGCGTGAGCGACGCCCAGGGAGGTCATGAGTCGCCGGCTTCGCGGCGTGGTTTCTATCGTTGGATCGACGGCGGCTATTCGTATCTGCTTGCATTGGCGATGCGTCATCGTCTTGTCGTGGCGCTTCTCGCTATCGGTGTTGTGCTTACGAGCATACCGCTCTACCGCGCGGTGAAGCAGGAGTTCATTCCGACAAACGTCGACGAAGCGGAGTTTGAAGTAAGCGTTAACGGGCCCGAGGGCACCAATCTCGCAGTGATGAACGAAACCATCACGGCCATGGAAAAAGATATGCTCGAGACGCCAGGCGTAAGGATGGTTCTCTCATCGTCCGGCGGCGGTTTTCTGGGTGGCGTGAACCAGGGCGGAGCCTACGTCCGCATTGCTCCGCACGAGGAGCGAATACTTTCGTTTGCAAAGTTATGGGCCGAGACGAAGAAGGGAAATCCGTTCAACGCCTTCAAGGGAAATTACACGCAACAGGACGTGATGTCGGAGGTTCGACGTCGCCTCCAGAAATACGCACCGATGCGTGTTGGTGTACGGAATGGGCAATCGTTCAACTTCGGCACGGGTGGACGAACGGATATCGATTTCGTCTTTCGCGGCCCTGACATCGTCGCGCTCGCCGGCTATGCAGATGATCTGGTCGACCGATCGAAACAGCTTGGTGGTATCGTCGACGCCGACACCACTTTAAAGCTCAACAAGCCTGAGCTGCGCGTTGTGATCGATCGCGATCGCGCGGCGGACCTTGGCGTAGATACCTCCGATATCGCGACGAGCCTGCGCCTGATGGTTGGCGGTGAAGAAGAGGCTTCGCGCTTCCGCGATGAGTCGATCAACGAAGACTACGACGTCCAGTTGCGACTCACCGAAGCCGATCGTCGCGACGTGGGAACGATCAGCCGGCTGTACGTTCCGTCGTCGCGTGGCGGTTTGGTGAGGCTCGATAACCTCGTAATAATCAAACGCGACACGAGTCCGTCGCGCATTGATCGACTTGACCGTGAGCGACAGGTATCGGTGCGAGCTTCGGTGGCGCCCGGGTTTGCTCTTGCAGATCGCATTGAAGCGTTGCGAGGGGCAGTGCGCGACATGAACCTGCCGGCGGCTTACACGACAACTGTTTCAGGGCGCGCTCGCGAACTCGAGCGCACGTTCACGGAGTTCATCTGGGCGTTCATACTTTCAATCATCTTCATGTACATGATTCTCGCCTCGCAGTTCGAGAGTACTGTGCATCCGTTGACGATTCTGCTCAGCTTGCCGCTGTCTGTTCCTTTTGCACTGTTATCGCTTTGGGGCACGGGAGATACGCTCAATCTGTATTCGGCGTTGGGTGTGCTCGTCTTGTTTGGTGTGGTGAAGAAGAATGCCATTTTGCAGATCGATCACATGAACAATCTGCGCGCGAAAGGCATGGAACGACACGAAGCGATCATGCAGGGAAATCGCGACCGGTTGCGGCCGATCCTGATGACGACCCTCGCGCTGGTTGCCGGTATGTTGCCGCTGGCGCTTGGAAGTGGTCCGGGTGCTGAGGAGCGCCGTTCCATCGCGATCGTCGTTATCGGCGGTCAGACGCTTTCGCTGCTGCTGACGTTGATCGCGACGCCCGTGGTCTATTCATTGCTCGACGATATGAGAGCGACTTCGCGCTGGCGCCGTTTTGCGGAGAGTGCCGCGAGCGTGTCACAGGGAATCGTCGAGAGATTGAAACCGAAACCGCGCCGTAAACCCGAACCGACTGTAGAAGGCGGAGACTAAGCCGCAGATTTTCGCAGATGAATACGGATAAAATCCGTCATCAATCTGCGTAATCTGTGGCTATTCGATTCAATCTTCTCAACAATCCAGGCCAGACCAATCGTCCGCCACCACCCTGAGTCACGACCGCTTCCTGCGCCGGAATCTGCGCGAAGATCTTCTCATTAATCGGCACCAGCTTCGCGCCACCTGACTGCGCCAGGATCTGAATCCGGCACGCACGTTCAAGCAGAAACATCGACAGAAACGCATCCGCGACACTTGGACCAACGGTCAACAGTCCATGATTTCTCAGAATCAAAAACGTCTTCTTCCCGAGGTCTGCGACGAGGCGTGGCTTCTCTTCGTCGTTCAGCGCGAGACCTTCGTAATCGTGATAGCCGAGTGACGCTAAAACGAAGAGCGACTGTTGCGAGATCGGAAGCAGCCCATGCTCCTGCGCCGAAACGGCGATGCCGTAGTCTGTGTGCAGGTGCATCACGCAGAGCGCGTCCTCGCGTGCCGCGTGAACAGCGCTGTGGATCGTAAATCCCGCCGGATTGATCTTGTAATCCGAGTCCATCACGATCTTCCCATCGAGATCGACTTTCACCAGACTCGATGCAGTGATCTCGTCGAACATCATCCCGTACGGATTGATCAGAAAATGATGTTCCGGCCCAGGTACGCGCGCCGAAATGTGCGTGAAGACCAGATCGTCCCAACCGTAATTCGCAACCAAACGATACCCAGCCGCGAGGTCCACTCGCACTTGCCACTCTTCCGGTGAAACCAGATCGCGAACGTTGGCGCGCTTTACCTGCTCGGGAGAACTCATAATTATCCTTTCGTTTGTTGGACCAACTCGGGCTCGGGCATGTTCAGGATGTCCTGCCAATCGGAGTTGTCGACGCGGATTTGTTTGACGAGGTCGTCGCGAAGCTGACGTAGCTTCGCACTCAAGTCGCACGGATATTCTTCTATGTTCGCGAAGCGCTGACGCTGCTCCTCGACGAAGACCTTCTGTTTCGAGATAGACGGAATCGCCGAGTGTTGACCATTCTCCCAGAACGGAACCAACAGCCGCTCGACTTTCGTCGCGCCGGGAATCTCGACGTCTTCACTATCGAGCCCGGTGATGTCGCCCACATACCTCCCACGCTCGTCACTACCGCGAAACAGTTGCAACCGTCCGGGCAGCGTGATCTTGTCTTCGGAGTTTGATGCTTTGAGCGTGGGCTGATCCTTCATCACACACATTTTGAAGATCACTCCGGCCACTGCCGGCACCTCGCTCGACAGTTTTGTGCCGACACCAAAGCCGGCGACTTCCGGAAACTCCGCGACGATCTTTTTGACTTTGTCGACTGTGATATCGCCGGTAAGGTTGGCGCGCAGCCCAGGCAATCCGTTCGCTTCAAAGAAGCGCAGACACCACTCGCCGAGCTCTGCAAGATCTCCGGAATCGACGCGAAATCCCTTGAAAGCGCGACGCCGTGTCTCAGTTGACGTCGCAGCCATCGCTGCGTGAACCGCGCCCATGTAAACGTCGATCGTGTCGAGCAGCAACGTCGTGCCGTTGGGATTCGCGTCGAGCCAGCGCTCGAAAGCAACCTGCTCGAAATGTTTTGGTTTTCCGGTGCGCGGCTCGATCTCGGGTTGGTCCATGTACTCCACGTAAGCCTGTTGCCAGTAGTGCGCTTCGGTTCCGACCGCGGGCAGGTCGAGCCGGTGAGCCGCTTCGAGATTGGACGTGTCGTTGAAGCCGCCGATAAACGCGTAGACCGCGATGTCCACGGCCCGTTCGATATCGCCGTTGCGGCGTAGCGAGAAGTCTGAAAGCCAGCGGTTTTCTCCGGCGGCCATGCGGAATTGCATCGCCATGGCGGCCGTCGTCATTGGCAGATCGAACGCGTGCTCAAACTTGATCTCCTGCGCTTGCGTCAGACCGAACGCGCCCGTGATGTCCGCGAACGGTTGGTTGGCAAAGATGATCGTGCCCGGTCGCACGGCGCGAATTCGACCGACGAACTGAATGTCTTCGATGGCTTTGGCGAATAGTTTGAGACCGCCGCGATCTTGTTCGAGAAAGCGAAGGCGAGGTCGATCGATTTGGCTGTCGACGAGAAGACGCACGAGGCGTTCATGGCCCAGGCAGGGGGCGAAGGGCAGCTTGCGCTCTGTTACGTAAAACGTCGCTTCCGCGTCACTCAGTCGCTGGTCGTGCAACCGCGTGACGTCTTTGAACGACGCATCGCCCATCGCCGCGTGGTAACGATCGATGTTGAGTGTGCCCATACAGAAGGTTTATCCACAGATTACACAGATGCCACTGATTTCTCTGTGGATACTATCTCAGCGCTGGCGGCGCGCATCTCTTCGACCGCGCGATCGCCGTCGCCGGGTTGAAGGTCGACTGCGCGCGTTGCGTTCTCCAGGAGTTTGACTTTGAACCCGTGCTTGAGCGCGTCGAGGACTGTGTTCTTCACACAGTAGTCGGTTGCGAGACCGCCCACGACAACTTCTTCGACACCGTGCTCACGGAGTTGCGAGACGAGATCGGTTTCATCAAACGCCGAGTAACAGTCTGTATCGCCGAGGCCTTTTGAAACTACAGTGATGCGAGGATCGTCGCGCAAGGCGGGGTGAAACTCGGCGCCTTTCGTGTTCTGCACACAGTGCACGGGCCACGTGCCGCCGTAAGCCTGGAAGTGTTTCGTGGTGGCCTGATGCCAGTCGCGACTCTTGTACACCGGCGCGCCGCGCTCGAGAAATTTGTCGATCTGCTTGTTCAGTGGCTCGACAACCTCGTCGCCATGAGCCACAGCCAGCGTTCCACCCGGACAAAAATCGTTTTGTACGTCAACGACAATCAGCGCTTGTTTGGGATTGCTCATTGCCCAAATGTTACACTAGGGACTCCCATGAACGAAGTGGCATTTCCATCTGGTCCACTCACCGAACGAGTGAACAAGGCGCTCGCGGACGCTCGCGACGAGAACGTCCTGGAACGCGTCTGGCGCAAAGATGCCTCTCTTTGGAAGTCAGACGAAGAAAGCCTGCGTATCATCAACAACTCGCTCGGCTGGTTGACAGTCGCAGACGAAATGATCGGGGTTGCTGATGAATTGATGGAGTTTTCAAATTCGATCCGTAGTCGGGGCTTTCGGCACGTGATGGTTTGTGGTATGGGCGGTTCTTCGTTGTGTCCTGAGGTGCTGGCGAGAACGTTCGGTAAACAGGACGGCTTTCCCGAGTTGCTCGTGCTTGACTCTACCGATCCTGACGTAATCGCAGCGCTGTCAGAACGGATCGACATTGAGCGTTGTCTTTTCGTGATTGCTTCAAAGTCAGGAAGCACAACCGAGCCGAATGTCTTCTACAAATACTGGTACGAGGAAGTCAGCAAACGGCTCGAGAACCCTGGCGAGAACTTTATCGCGATCACAGACCCCGGCTCACCATTAGTTGAGACCGCAACCAAACTTAAATTTCATCGAACCTTTCTCAATCAGCCTGACATAGGTGGACGATACTCGGCGCTTTCCTATTTTGGTATGGTGCCGGCGGCGTTGATGGGATTGGACCTCCGCAAGTTGCTCGACGCACGGAGGATTTCGAAGTTTGTCAAAGACGGACCATCTGTTGAGTTAGGTGTCATTTTGGGTGAGTGCGCGAATGCGGGCCGCGACAAATTGACGCTCGTTATCGATCCGTCGGTTGAAACGCTCGGTTTGTGGATCGAACAACTCGTGGCTGAAAGTACCGGCAAAGAGGGGAAGGGAATACTTCCCGTGAACGGCGAGTTGCTGGGCGGCCCTGAAGTTTATGGCGACGATCGTTTGTTCGTCTCAATTTCTGTCGGGCCGATTCCGTGGGATAGGAAAGCCAGGCTTCTTGACCTCTTTGGGGCGGGGCATCCTATCGTCTTTCACGAAATGAACGAGGTTGACGATCTCGGCGCAGAGTTCTTTCTTTGGGAATTTGCCACTGCCGTTGCAGGCTGGCGACTCGGAATCAACCCGTTCGATCAACCGAATGTTCAGGAAGCGAAAGACGCGACTAAGGAACTGCTCGCCACTTTCGAACGACGCGGGCATTTGGATCCCTGGCCGGAAACAGCGTCCGACGCAATCACGATCAAGCCCGGGGATTACATCGCTTTCCTGAACTACATCGAGGAGACACCGGAGATCGATCGACGCTTTCAGGAAGTCAGAACAAAACTCCGCGATGCGACCAAGTGTGCCGTAACGATCGGTTATGGACCACGTTTCCTTCACTCAACTGGACAGCTTCACAAGGGAGGGCCCAACACCGGCGTGTTCTTCCAGATCATTGCTAACGATCAGGTGGACTTCGCGGTCCCTGGAGAACCTTACACATTCAGCATCCTCAAGCAGGCCCAGGCCCTCGGCGACTTTCGTGCACTTCAGAAACGCGATCGCCGCGTTATCAACATCGACCTCGGAAACGACACACTCTCAGGTTTAGAACAGCTCGAAGAACTCATTGCCGCCCACGGAATATCGTCGAATCCACCGTTCTAACGGTCAAACTGAATGCGCGGAACTCGTACGGTTTAACATGTTGCCGCACAGTTGTAATACGCCGGCTGGAAATCACGCTTCATTACATCTCTAATACCTCCAAAGACATCCCCCGGAGACAAACGCAATTTCGTTCAGGCATACGAGTTGCCGCTCGGAAGTTCATTTACTCGCTTCCTGGACCCTGCCATTTTGGAGGAGGAACCGTCGCCGTGAAGTACATCGAGAAGTTTTTCAAGAACGAGCTGGCTATCGATCTGGGGACAGTCAACACTCTCATTTATCAACCTGGCAAAGGAGTTCTTCTCAACGAGCCATCGGTTGTCGCAATCGATCGCTACGATGGCGAAGTCGTCTGCGTGGGCCATAAGGCGGTGAAACTTCTCGGTCGCGAGCCACGCGGCCTTGAGGTCCATCGTCCGATTCGTTGCGGAACAATTTTCAACTTTGACGTCGCACAGAAGATGTTGCGCTCATTCCTCGGCAAGGTTACCGATGGATACCGGCGCGGACATTTTGTCATTGGCACTCCCGGGTCGGCGACCGCCGTGGAACAACGTTCGGTCCGCGATGCAGCACATGATGCCGGCGGACGTCGCATCGATCTCGTAGACGAAGGACTGGCGGCTGGAATCGGAGCTGGTCTGACTTTTGAAGACGAACGCGCGCATCTCGTAGTCGATATCGGGGGCGGAACTACAAACATCGCGATCATCGCTTCGGGAGGTGTCGTTTCGTCGATGAGTTTGACTGCGGCCGGTAACGCAATGGATGAAGCGATTCGCGATTACGTGCGGTCCAACTACTGTCTGCAAATCGGCGAGTACACGGCTGAAGCGCTGAAGAGAGAACTGGGTGCGCTCGGCGAGGACATACCGCAGGATGAACGCAAGGTGCAGCTTGTTGGTAAACAGTTGAGCGATGGGCTCGCGTGCGCGGTGCACATCACTGCGGACGAGGTGCGCGAAGCTCTCGAGCCGACGATTGCTGAGATCGTGTCGGGCATTCGTCGCGTTATCGAAGATGCACAACCCGAGGCAGTCGCGGATATTTATTATTCAGGGATGATCCTGACAGGCGGTGGTTCATTGTTGAAAGGATTGAAGGAACGCTTACAGTCGGAACTGAAACTCCGCGCGACGATGCCGGAGAATCCGATCACCACCGTGGTCCTGGGCGCGGGTATTCTATTGGATCAGCCCGACAGACTGTATCGCTGTGCGATCCGTCCGAACCTTCCTGTTTGGCAGGAAGCTGAAGAGCTGGTCGTCAGTTGGTAATCGTTTTGTGCCTTTTTGCGGCTAACAATTTACGTAGCCCAAGAGCCAAAACACGAGAATAAAAATCAGAATGGTGGAAATACACCCGCCACCGAACTTCCACGCAGCGGCACCCGCCAGAATTCCTCTTAATGGTCCTTGCATTCAGTCTTCCCCCTTGCGTGATATCCGAACACAAAATTGCTTCGCACCACCAATCGGCAAGATCAGTGCCATCATTTGACGCCGCGCTTGAGAAACTTCAGCAACGCCTTCTCTGCCGTGTGAAGACCGCGCCCGCGAAACGCGATGAGATCGTCGAGACTGCTGGAACAGTTGTCGATGATCTTCCCTTTCTCAAATTCATTTATCACTTCCGGACACACGTACGATCCGCGGCACACGGCCGGAGTGTTTCCTAACACTTCAGCAGTCTCTTTGATCGCCGCAACGATCCTTTTGTTTCGCGCAGTCTTGTGTTCGGGAATCTCGCTGCCTTCGCGCGCCAGCGCACAAGCACAAACAAGCGTTCCCGCCCACGTGCGAAAGTCTTTCGCGCTGAAATTATCGCCCATGATCTCCTTGATGTACTCGTTGATGTGACGGCTCGTTACCGGAACGATCTTTCCTTCATCGTTCTCGAACTTGAACACGTTGTAACCCGGAATTTTCAGCGTGCTGCGAATGACGCGCGCGACCTGCCGGTCGCGCAGTTGGCGATACTGTCGAACGCCTGACTTTCCGGGAAAGTCAAACTCGACAACGTCGCCTTTGACTTTCACGTGTTTGCGTCGCAGTGTGGCGATGCCGTAACTACCGTGTTCACTCGCGTAAACCTGGCTGCCCGGCCTCATGTAACAAGTCGAGAGAATTCGCAGGATGGAGGCGAGCACGCGTTCGCGCGTCAATCCTTGCTTCCGTAAATCCCGGGCGACGGCGATCCGCATCTTTGGAATTGCGTTCGCAAACTTTGTAAGCCGGCGAAATTTGCGCAGCTCCTGCGCGCGTCTGTGACTCTCGTGATAGAGGTATTGCCAGCGTCCGGCGGCGTCTTTGCCGATCGCCTGAAGCTTTCCTGTCGCCGCGGGATTGATCGCGACTTCAGTCCACGCCGGTGGAATTTTCAGTTCATGAATTCGGTGAAGGTCAGCCTTCGTTAGCTGACCGTTTTGCGATGCATAGCGAAACCCGCTTTTCGGCGTGCCGAGTCGTCGTATGCCGATGGTCTGAAGGCGTTCGAGGTGTGTCATGAAAATCGGAAAGAGGCACAAAAAGCAGAAAGATGACTTTGTACTTTTTGTGCCTTTTCGTGGCTACCTTTGCTGGTCACCTCGATCGCCTTGACCAGGTGGGACTTTAGTTTTTGATTGCTGCTGACGATCGCGCGAGAGTGAGCGACCAACATCAACTACTTCATCGAACTGGCCCTTCTCGTCTCGTCTAACAAAGCGTTTGTCTTTACCTGTATCAATCAGTTCACGATGACTTTTTGATTCCTTCTTCGCCATTCGTCACCTCCCCGAAGTGTAGCTTTACTGTACAGCGGTACCCCGCAGTTGTTTTATTTCCGGGGCACTTAAACCCTTAAATCTAACCAACTCAACTCTTGCGCAAGCCCGATGCCAGCGGATCGTTATTTGCAAAATGGCGTGTCATGCAAGGAGGTTGGAAGAATGCCAAGAGGGGATAAGTCGAAATACACCGACAAGCAAAAACGCCAGGCTGAACACATCGAAGAAGGTTACGAAGACAGCGGCGTCTCGAAGAAAGAAGCTGAGCGTCGCGCGTGGGCCACTGTGAACAAAGAAACCGGCGGTGGAAAAAAGAGTGGCAGCGGTCGCGGAAAGAAAGCGAACAAGAGTGCATCGCGCAAGGGCGGAAAGAAGGCAGGCAGGAAGAAATAGCGATGGCGAGTAGGAATGGATCAAAGACCAGGGCGACGAAGAGTCGTTCAGCGAAGAAGCCTGCCGGTAAGTTGAAGCAGCCCAAATCTCCGATGCCTGCGCAACATCAACCGAAGCCGGGCGTCGAAGCGAAACTTGAACCACGACCACGATACGAAGCGCCGTCGTATGCCGGCTCGGGAAAACTGAAAGAGAAGGTTGCGTTGATCACGGGCGGCGACTCCGGAATCGGCCGTGCTGTCGCGGTTCTCTTCGCACGCGAAGGTGCTGACGTCGCGTTCACTTTCCTCAAGGAAGAGAAGCAGGACGCGGAAGAAACGAAACGCGCCGTCGAAGCTGAGGGCCGGAAGGCGTATCCGTTATCTGGCGACGTGCGCGATCCGAAAGTTTGCAAAAAGCTCGTCACGCAGACTGTAGATAAGTTTGGGAAGCTCGACATTCTCGTCAACAACGCCGCGTTTCAGCAGCATCAGGAAACGATCGACGACGTTACTGAGGAACAGTGGGATCGCACGTTCAAAACAAATATCTACGCATACTTCTACATGACGAAAGCAGCTTTGGAGCACATGGAAGAGGGAAGCGCGATCGTCAACACGGGATCGATAACGGGTCTCGAGGGCAGTAAAGCACTGCTCGACTACGCTTCGACGAAAGGCGCCATTCACGCGTTCACGAAATCGTTGGCGCAGAACCTGGTGGAGCGTGGAATTCGAGTGAACTGCGTTGCACCAGGGCCAGTGTGGACGCCGCTCAATCCGTCGGATAAGAAACCGGAGGACGTGGCGAAGTTTGGAGGAGACACACCGATGAAGCGACCGGCCCAACCGGAAGAGATCGCGCCGGCGTATGTGTACTTCGCTTCTGAAGTCGATTCGAGTTACGTGACCGGAGAAGTTTTGACATTACTAGGGGGCGAAACAACCGCGGCCTAACGTGCGGTGACAGGTCGCTTCAAATAATAGGAGGAAAAAGATGGCTGACAACAGTAGTGCTGCAAGCACCGGAATCGTGGCAGTTCTAGTGATCTTCGTAATCCTTGTGATCGGGGCGTTGTTTGTATTTGGTGGACGATGGTTCGGCGGCGACAAGAAGATCGACGTCAACATCGGATCACCGGCAAAATAGAGATTGTCTCTGCGGCCCTCTGCGTATCTCTGCGATCTCTGCGTCTAAACGCGACTTAAACGCAGAGATCGCAGAGATACGCAGAGGGCCGCAGAGATAGACCAAATCATGAAAGACGATTCGCAAGCCAGCACGTCGATCTGGATGGCGACTGCCAGCACGCCATCTCAATCTCGTCTGCCGGAAAGCATTCGCACCGATATTTGTATCGTCGGGGCGGGGATTGCCGGATTGACGACTGCTTATCTGCTGGGACGCGAGGGTCGTTCGGTCGTTGTCTTGGATGATGGCGCAGTCGGCGGCGGCATGAGCGGCCGAACGACTGCCCATCTTTCCAACGCTTACGACGATCGCTACGTCGAAATGGAAAAGCTCCACGGCGCGGAAGGCTCTCGACTAATAGCAGAGAGCCACACGGCAGCGATCGAAAAAATCAGCGAGATCGTTTCACAGGAAAAGATCGACTGCGGGTTTGAATGGCTCGACGGCTTTCTTTTCGCACGAACACCTGACGATCTTCAGTTGCTCGAAGACGAGCTCGCCGCTGCACATCGAGCCGGGCTCGAAGGCGTTGAAAAAGTACCGCGGGCGCCGCTCGAATCATTTGATACAGGACCTGCCTTGCGGTTTCCGCGCCAGGCACAGTTTCATCCATTGAAATATCTCAACGCGCTCGCTCGCGCGATCATGCGCGATGGTGGACGCATCTTCGGCCAGACTCACGCAACAAAGTTCGAGGGCGGTAATGAGGCTCGCGTTGAAACCAGTCATGGTCCGGTGGTTAGCAGTGACGTAATCGTCGTCGCGACAAACACGCCGGTTAACGATCGCGTTGCCATTCACACGAAGCAAGCGCCGTACGTGACGTACGTCATCGGCGTCGTGGTTCCGAAAGGTTCGGTGACGCGTGCGCTCTACTGGGACACGGGCGATCCGTATCACTACGTTCGCCTTCAAAGCGACGATAAACACGACGTTTTAATCGTCGGCGGAGAAGATCACAAAACCGGCCAGGCGAATGACGGCAATGAACGTTACGCAAAACTCGAACAGTGGACGCGTGAGCGTTTTCCGCAAATGCTCGAGGTCCGGTTTCGCTGGTCCGGGCAGGTGATGGAACCTGCCGATGGCCTCGCTTTCATCGGTCGAAATCCGCTGGACGACGACAACGTCTACATCGCAACCGGTGATTCCGGGCAGGGAATGACGCACGGAACAATCGCCGGAATGCTGCTGACCGACCTGATTCAGGGTCGAAAGAATCGCTGGGCAGATCTCTACAGCCCATCGCGCATGAAGGTAAAAGCGCTCCCTGAGTACGCTTCGGAGAATATCAACGTGGCGGGGCAGTACGCAGACTACGTCACCGCCGGCGATATCAAGTCGGAGTCGGAGCTCAAACCCGGCGAAGGCGCGATTATGCGCGAAGGCGTCTCGAAGATTGCGGTTTATCGAGACGACGGCGGGCAAGTACACAAGCTATCCGCCGTGTGCCCACACCTCGGGTGCGTCGTTGCGTGGAATTCGACTGAGCAGACCTGGGACTGCCCGTGTCACGGTTCGCGATTTAGTGCCGAAGGATGTGTGTATCAAGGCCCGGCGAATGCCGACCTCTCGCCTGCTGAATAAGGTCCCACAAAAAAGCACAAAAGTGATTTTGTGCTTTTTGTGGGTTTAACTTTGTGCCTTTTGTGTACGGTCTAAACGGCTCGTCGACCGGTCACCAGGTTAATAATCAAAACGACCACAGCCACCACGAGCAGCAAATGGATAAGATTGCCGCCGACGTGTGAAAGCAAGCCTATCAGCCACAAGACCAACAGAATCACAAGAATTGTCCACAACATGATCCGAATCTCCTTCTTAAATCTGTCCTGACGTGTACCTGTAGGTGAGCAACGTCCATGCCGCGTCAAGAAAGTGCGTTGGCGGACGTACTCCGGCGTTTTCCTGCATTACAATCATCCGGCTTTCCGGTCCTGCCCTTGACTTATGTTTTGAATCCGGTCAATAAAACTTGAACACGAAGAGATAAACTGATTATCATGACCGGGCGTAGTTCAGCCCATCTTTCTTCGCGGTCCGCAAACACATCATGGCAGATCCAAAAACGATCACTCGGGAGGCAGAGCAAGTTTCTGCGGAACCGGTACCTGAAGGGAAATACGTCTATTGCATTATCGAGACAGACGAACCGCGCTCGTTCGGGCCGGTAGGTATCGGCGGGCGGCACGATGAAGTTTACACCGTCCATCACAAAGGACTGGCTGCGGTGGTCTCAAACACGCCGTTAGTTGTTTACGATCCCACGCGCGAGAACGTGTTCACGCACGAGCAGGTGAACGAAGCCGTCATGCGTGAGTTTACGGTTTTGCCGATGGCGTTCGGCGCGCTGTTTCGCACCGAAGACGACATCGTCGAGCTGATTCGCGGCACGTACGATGCTTTGAGAGACGTGCTGACGAAGATGGAAGGCAAGGTTGAGTTTGGTTTGAAGGTGAATTGGGATCGCGACAAGGTTACGGCTGAGCTGGAACAAACGGACGACGAGATCCGGCACCTGAAAGAGCAGATTACGTCGCGTACCACCGGTTCGACTTACTTCGCGCGCATGCAGCTCGGACGGTTGATCGAGACGGCACTGACGGACCAGGCCGACGCGTACATTCGCGAGGTTTATTCGCACTTGCGAGACACGGCTGTCGCCTCGCGCGCCAATAAGCCCATTGGCGATCGGATGATCATGAACGCGGCGTTTCTGATCGAACGCGATCGCGAGGCGGAGTTCGATCAGAAGGTGAAAGAGATCGCGTCGAAGTACGAAGGCAAGTTGTCGTTCAAGTACACAGGCCCCTGGCCGCCGTACAATTTCGTTCACATTCGTCTTAAGTTAGAGCCCAACATCCCCGGAACAAGCGCAGCCGAAGCGGTGGCCCAGTTAAGAAATGTTTCTGATTGACGATCTACTTCTCGCGCCGGTCAGCGGTTTCAAGTTCATCCTCGGCCAGATTCAGAAGATGGCCGATCAGGAGTTGAATGACGATACCGTGATCAAGGAACAACTGCTCGAGTTGCAGATGCGTCTCGAGCTCGAGGAGATATCCGAAGAGGAATTCGCGGAACGCGAAGCGGAGCTGTTTGCGCGACTGCGAGTGATCAAGCAGCGCCAGCTCGGGTTGATGCATGAGGCGGTGCACACGAAAGAGTCTTCAAGCTTTGTAATTGAAGTTGGTGGCGACGAGGAAAGCCACAGATAACACAGATGAATGCGGATTCAATCCGTATTCATCTGTGTTATCTGTGGCTTAATGAACGAGCGCTACATTTTCTTTGGTGGCAAGGGCGGCGTGGGAAAAACCACGGCAGCGTCAGCTACCGCTCTCTTTCTCCTGAATCAGTCGAAGCGAAACGATTCCATCCTCTTATTCTCGACTGATCCTGCGCACTCTCTCTCAGACAGTCTCGACGTAAAGATCGGCAACCGGCTAGTTGAGGTAAAGCCACGACTGTTTGCGTACGAGATGGACGCGAGCCTCGCGCTGGAAAGGTTTCGTGCCGCACACGGGAAAGTGCTTGCCGAGATCGCGGAGCGTGGGACTCTGCTCGACGAAGAAGACATCAACGAGTTGTTGAGTCTTTCGCTGCCGGGGCTGGATGAGGTGATGTCGTTGTTTGAGTTGAGCGAGCTTGATCGGCAGGGCCAGTATGCGCACATCGTCGTCGATACAGCGCCGTCTGGTCACACTTCGCGCTTACTCCGGTTGCCGGAGGTTTTCGATCGGATGGTGAAGGCGCTCGATCTGATGGGCGACAAGCATCGCTACATCGTGGCCCACTTTGCTCGTCGTAAACCGATTGCAGACGAGGTGGATCTGTTTCTGCGCGATCTGAGTCAGAGAATCGAATCCGTGCGTGCGTTACTTCATGACAAAGAGCAGACGAGGTTTGTGCTCGTGACGATTCCGGAGGCTATGAGTATTCGTGAGACGGAAAGGTATCTCGAGCTGCTGCGCGGGCAAGGCGTGCCGGTGCGCGATCTGATCGTCAACCGCGTCGAAGCGGAACACGACGATTGTGAGTATTGTCATGGACGGGTCCAGACGCAGCGTCCCTGGATAAAACAGATCGCGAAGTCGTTTGGAGATCTGAACCGTCATGACGTGCCGTTGATGGCCAGGGAAGTACACGGAGTTGACGACTTGAAAAAGATTGGAAAGCTGATATGGGATCCAAAGAGATCGTGATCTTTGGAGGCAAAGGCGGCGTCGGGAAGACCACTGCCGCCGCCGCATTTGCACTCGCACATGCGCGCGCGAATCGAGATCAGAAGCTGTTGATCTTTTCGACGGATCCCGCACACTCGCTGTCAGATAGTTTTAACGAACAGATCGGTGAGTTTAAGAGTGGCGTCGGGGGCTGCGAAAACCTCGACGCAATGGAGATCGATCCGGGCAAGTGGTTTGAAGAGTTGAAGCAGCGTTATCGAACCTGGACCGATGAGTTGTTTGCCTCGCTCTCGGGTGGTTCGCGCATGGAGATCAAATTCGATCGAGAGGCGATGCGGGAATTGGTTGAACTGACTCCACCGGGCATCGACGAGATCGCAGCGCTCGGCACCATCAGCGATCTCCTCGAGGAGGAGCGCTACCACACGATCGTTCTCGACACTGCGCCGACCGGACACCTGATTCGTTTTCTCGAGTTGCCTCAAGTCGCGCTTTCCTGGATCAGGACGTTCATGAAGTTGCTGTTAAAGTATCAGAACGTGTTGCGCGCGACGCAGGTCGCCGAAGAGCTCGTGGCGTTGTCGAAGAGCATCAAAAAGGTGCTTGCGTTGCTGACGGACAGTGAGCGTTGCGAGTTTGTAGGCGTCGCGATTCCCGAGCGAATGAGTCTCGAGGAGACAATCGATCTGGCGAAGTCGCTGGAAAAGCTGAAGGTGCCGTTGCGCAGACTGCTGATCAATGGAGTTGTGCCGTCAGACGCAGCCGCCGATTGCAGCTTTTGTATGTCACGACGAAAAATGCAGGATCAGGTGATGGGCGAGTTCCGAAGGCGATTTCGCCGACGTTCAATTGAAATATCTACTGCGCCGCAGCAGTCACGTGAGATTAGAGGCGCGAAGGATTTGGTCGGCCATTTTCAGGCGTGGCAGAATATGTCGACGAAAACCAAATGACGCCAATCGCCTTTTACGTCTACTGTATCGCCGAGAGCGCAGCCGCGTCGCAGTTGCCGGCCGATTCACTGCCTGCCGCAATCGAGGAGGATGTGGAACTCGAGTGGATCTCCGTCGCTAACCTCGCCGCGCTTGTGAGTCGTGTTCCGCTGGATATGTATAACGAAGAGAGTTTGGCGGAACACCTGACCGATGCGACGTGGACAGCCATTCGCGCGATGCGTCACGAAACAGTTGTCGAATACGTCGCGAAACGCATCAGCGTGGTGCCTTTGCGTTTCGGAACGATCTATCTCGAGCGCGCTGGTATCGAGAAGATGCTCACGGAAAAGGCTCGCGAGCTGGAAGAGATTATTCAGCATCTGCAAGGCCGTGAAGAGTGGGGCGTGAATGTTTTTTGCGATCGCGCTGTGTTGATGTCGAGCATCACGTCTGTAAGTCCCGTGTTGCGAGAGATGGTTGAGATTGCGGAGCAGGCGTCGCCGGGACAGTCGTACCTGATACAGAAAAAGATTGGCGCACTCAAAGCCGACGAAGCCCGCATAACGTTGAACGCCATTGTCGACGAGATCGAAGAGCGACTAAAAGAGCAAAGTGACGACGCACGGCGTCTCCGCATCTTGAAAGTCGAAACAACGGAGCACGGTGAATTGAAAGCGAAGTTTGCATTTCTTGTGAAGCGGTCGGCATTCGAGGAGTTTCGTGACGCGGCCGAGCGCCTGGCGCAAGAGAACCAGGCCGCGGGCATTCGTTTGGAACTGACTGGTCCTTGGCCCGTTTATAATTTCACGACGCCTGAGGGAGCTTGACTTCCTCTGCGTACCTCTGCGTTCCTCTGCGCCTCTGCGGTGAAGAGATTGTTTAACCGCAGAGGCGCAGAGGACGCAGAGGAACGCAGAGAAAGCAGAGATGAGTTTCGATCAATTAATCGTAAGTGAAGAGTGGGAAGAGACTGATCTCTCGCTTCTCGAAACACTCGATCACGTGCTCAACCGTGGACTCGTAATCGCCGGCGAGATCACGATCTCGGTCGCCGACATCGATTTGATCTTCGTCGGCTTGAATGTTTTAGTAAGCTCAATCGAGACAGCACACGAAGTCTTGCGCAAGCGGCAAACCGAATGAAGCTATACGCGTACTGTCTTGCGGACGATATCGACGTACTGGAGGATCCGGCATCGGGGATTTCGGGCGCGCCGGTCCGATTGTTGAAAACCGAAGGTTTCTCAGTCTTGGTTAGCGACCTTGACGCCGACGTCGTGCAGGTAACGGGCGAAAACGCTTTGGCCCATGCGGCGGTGGTCCGAAGCATCCTCGATCGCACGACACCTCTGCCATTTAGGTTCGGAACACTCGTGACGGAACAGCAACTCGTAAACTACCTATCCGCTCGCAAGCCGGCGCTCGAAACCAAGCTCGCCGAGGTGCGCGGGTGCGTCGAGATGAGCGTGAAGATCATTCGGGAAACGGCGGCCCACGAATCCGAGCCAGATGAAAACATCAACCAGGGCGCCGGAACGAGCTTCCTCGCACAGAAGCGACGCGAAATCCTCGGCGGCGAGCAGAGCGCAGCCCAGGCCACAACAATCTCGACGTGGTTGCACGACCAAATCAGCGGCCTGATACGGGCCGAACAGGTCACCCTTCACCCTACTGAAAAGCTGGTTTTGGCTGCAGCGCACCTCGTTGAACGCGCCAAAGTCAAAAAATACCGCGAAAACATGGCAGAAGCCTGCCAGTCACGGCCTGATTTGCACTTTCTTTTGAGCGGTCCGTGGCCGCCGTATAGTTTTGCAAACATTGAGCTTGAGTTTAAAACACAGTTCGGAGTAAGCTGATGGAGCTTTCCCCCGAAAATCCCCTGACGGCTGAGCCGGAAATCGAAACTTCGCACCCCGAGGAGTTCGTCGAACAACTGCGTTGTGTCGCCGACACACTTCCGTCGCGAATAAACATCGATGCCCAGAGTGTCGAACAAGGTCTGGCGAAGCTGGTTTTAACTTTGATCGAGTTCATCCGCCGTCTGCTGGAAAAGCAGGCAGTTCGTCGCATGGAAGGCGGGGATCTCTCACCTGAACAGATTGAAGAGTTGGGATTGGCGCTCATGAGATTGGAGGCAAAGCTTCAGGAGTTAAAGACTCAGTTCGGATTAGCCGATGAAGACCTCAATCTCGATCTCGGTCCAATCGGGCGCCTGATTTAGCAGTCTGAGTTTGCCCCGGCAGTAGTATCCGATGGTAGCGGCCATCTAAGTTTTTTGAGTAAAGCCGCTTCCTGATAGTGGAGGGCGATAAGTGTCCAGCGAGCGGTCTACCCTTATTACGGCCCGTCCCCCGGGTCTGGTTGATGTTCTCGACCGTATTCTTGACAAAGGATTGGTGATAGCAGGCGACATCAAAGTGTCGCTGGCGAATGTAGAACTACTAACGTTGCAAATCCGTCTGCTGGTTTGCTCCATCGACAAGGCAGAGCAGATCGGTTTGAACTGGTGGCGCTACGACACCAACCTGACAACACGTGCGGAGCGTGCCGAAGCCGAAAACCTCGAGCTGCGCGAAAGGCTTGCTGAACTCGAATTGGAGATCAGAAAGCTTGCAGCGGCTGGCGGAACAGTGACTACTGTCACGCGTCGAGTAAAAAACAAACGTCGGAAGTGATTCATTGGCTGGAGCAAGGAGGCGCCGTCAAACCTCGCGCAGTATGCTCGTTTTTCCAAACTAATAGAGAAGGAACCGAAGCAAATGGCTGTCGAAAGAGCCCCAGGCGGTACTAGTTTAATAGACGTCCTCGATCGCGTGCTGGATAAAGGCATCGTCATCGACGCGTGGGTCAGAATCTCCCTGGTTGGTATCGACCTGATCACAATCGAAGCACGTGTAGTCGTTGCCTCCATCGATACCTACTTGAAGTACGCTGAAGCGGTAGGTTTGACCCCCGCGGTTTCTCGACCAGCACTAACTCCCGGAGGTGAAGTAGTAGAGACGGAGACACGCCGCCGTGTAACGGTTGAGACGGAGAAGAAGTGAAACAGGATGAGCAGGATTAGAGAGGATGAACATGATTCGGTTCAATCCTGAGAAATCCTGTTAATCCTGTCTATATTGTTTTATGGGAGAAGTTCCAACAGAAGTAGCCGTAAGAACCGCCCCATCAATTGCGGATTCCGAGCGCGTTGATCCGTACCTTCGTCTGTACGACGCGTTTCTCGAGACGACGACTCAGATGCTTGCCACACCCAAGCTGAATGAGCGACTGCTGCTCGCCCTCGAAGGCATCGACAGCATTTTCGGACTCAAGCAAGCAGCCATCGCGATCATCAACGAACGAGACGCGGAGCTGCGAATTCGTGCGGCCGTTGGTTTCGACGGCGAAGCCACTCGCGTCGAAATGCCCCTCGACTCGAGCGCTGCCTGCGTGCGCGTGATCCACGATGCCGTTCCTCTCTGGATCTCAATCGACGACGACGAAGGCTCGCGCACCCTCTTCGACAAGATGCGCTGGCGCCAGGACGTCCTCGCGTTGCCGCTATTTGGCATTTCCGAAATCGGGCAAAAAACCGCGCGCGACGTCAACGCCGATGCGCGGCCTCCCGCTCACTACTGGACCTTTGATCCGGGCGCGCGACTCGGCGTTCTTTACGTAGGCGCGACGGAAAACAGCCTCGATCCGATTTCGCTTAAACTCATCAAGCGATTTGCAGATCGCGTCGGCGTGATCGCCTCCCTCGCAATTCATCAGGAACGACTCGTCAACTCTGTCACCAAACTTCAACGGGAGCGACAGTGGATCGAGTCGATCATGAAGTCTGTCGCCGATCCGATCGTCCTCACGGATCTCGACAATGAAATACTGCTGCAAAACCGGCGTGCTGAAGATCTGTTTAGCGGATCCGCGAACGCCGGCGAGGGCAAGCGACGCGCGTTGAAGATGAACGATCTGCTCTTCTCGGCTTATCTTTCGAGCGCGACGGTTTCGTCGTCGGAGGTTATTCAGCGCGACATCACGCTGGTCGATCCGATTGAAGGTTCTGACATTCACTTCGAAGTGATTTCGACTCCCGCCGCCAATGCACGGGGCGAGCCGCTCGGCCTTGTGTCAATCTTTCGAGACGTGACAGACCTTCGTGAAGCCAACGAGGAGTTGGCGCGGAACTTCATCAAGCTGCAAGACGCTGAAGCGGAGTCTCGGCGCGAACGCGATCGTCTGGATCTGATTATTGAGAACGTCGGCCATCCGATTGTCGTGTGTGATTCGGCAGGGAACTTCATCCTGTTTAACCGTCGCGCGCAGTTGCTGTTTCAGGAGAACGCCTCGTTCCGCTCTCCGGCTGCTGCTGCGGTTCGAGCAAACGCCGTCAAACTCACGTCGTTTATTTCAACTCTCGCATCGGCATCGGAAACCGGCAGGCAGGCCGAGATCGAACTGATCGATCCGGAAGACGGGCGCTCTTTACCGATGGAGATAACGGCACGTGAAGTGTTGGATCCGAGTGGGCAGGTAACCGCCGTAGTTTCCATCCTCCACGACTTAACAGAGATTCGCGAACTCGAGCGACGGCGCGTCGAACAGCAGTTATTCGAGTCGGAAAAGCTTGCGGCAGTAGGACGCCTCGCAGCCTCGATCGCGCACGAAGTCAACAACCCGTTAGAAGCGATCAAGAACGCGCTGTACCTGATGGAATCAAGTTCGGAATCCGACAAGAACTCGCGCTTTCTTGAGATTGCGAGAAAAGAGACGGAGCGGGTTTCACACATCATCCGGCAGATGCTCGGCTTTGCGCGCAGGCCCGGTGAGGTCGATTGGGTCGACATCAACCAGTTACTGGAAGAGACGCTGGTTCTGATGGAAAAGAAGATGCGCCAAATGCGCATTCGCATCGTCAGAAGGTTCGACGAGGAGCTGCCGAAGATTCGCGCTCGCGCGGATCAGTTGCGCCAGGTTTTCCTGAATCTGATCATCAACGCTCAGCAGGCAATCCAGGGTGAAGGCGAAATCGTGCTTTCGACTTTTCGATACGAACAATCGCTGCAACCGTCGATCGTCGTCCAACTCAGCGACAGCGGCGTCGGGATCGCGGAAGACGATTTGAATCGCATCTTCGATCCGTTCTTTTCTACCGGGAAGAAGGGAACCGGCCTCGGGTTGTGGGTTACGCAGGACATCGTCAGGCAGCACGGCGGGCGCATCGAAGTGACCAGCGAGATTGGTCGCGGAACAGTTTTTAGCATCGTGCTTCAGGTTGAATCTCCCATTTTGGAAGATCTTGAAAACGGGTCTAAGCAGTCACCGAAATGAGTCAATCAATCGATCAAAACGGTTCACCACACGACGATTCAGGTGTCTTCGTTCCGATTTTGAATGAAGCCCGTTTGCTGGTTGTCGACGACGAAGAGAGCCTGCGGATCACGACAGCCGCAATCTTCGAGAAGGAAGGCTACATCGTCGATACCGCTTCCAGCGGTGATGAAGCGATCAACCTGCTGAATGCAGCCGATTACGACCTCGTGCTGACCGACCTGCACATGGAAGGCGGCGACGGTCTTTCGGTGCTCAGTCAAATCAGGCGACACGCGCCACTCACAATCTCCGTGGTGCTGACGGGTTTCGCATCAGTTGAATCTGCGATCGCCGCGTTACAGGAAGGCGCCTACGACTATCTCGTCAAACCCTGCGACATCGAGAGCATGAAGCACACGATTCGCCGGGGTGTCGAGCACCGGCGACTCATGTTGGCCGAACAGAAGGCGCGCACCGACTTGCAGCAGTTGAACCTCGACCTCGAGCGAAGAATCGAAGAACGAACTGCCGAACTCCAGCGGCTTAACGCCGATCTCGCGGAAGCCAACCGTGCGAAGGACGTTTTCCTCGCGACGCTATCTCACGAACTGCGAACGCCGCTGACGCCTGTTGTTGGATGGATCAAATTGTTGCGGAGCGGATCGCTCGATGAGAAGAGCGTTTTGCAGGCGCTCGACGCAATCGAACGCAATGCGTGGCTTCAATCGCGGCTTATCGACGATCTGCTCGACACCTCGCGCATCGCTACCGGTAAACTGCATTTCGAGCCCAAGCCAACTGATCTGAACACGGTAGTGAGGGCGGCGGTCGACACGGTGCGTGCGTCCGCGGCTGCTCGCAATATCGATCTATCGATGTCGTTGTGGCCTTCGAGCCTGGTGGTGATGGGCGAGCCCGTGCGTTTGCAGCAGATTGCGTGGAACCTCGTTTCGAACGCGATCAAGTTCACCGATCCGGGGGGCAAAGTACGTGTAACGACCGAATTGAGTAATAGAGAAGCGCAACTAATTGTTGCTGATACGGGCGTAGGGATTGAACCTGAGTTTCTGCCGCACGTGTTCGACCGTTTTCGTCAGGCAGATGGCTCGACTTCGCGCCGCCACGGTGGGCTGGGGTTGGGGCTGGCAATCGCGGATGCGCTGGCGAAGATGCACGGCGGCGGATTGGAAGCGCAGTCTGAGGGACAGGGACGAGGGTCGTGTTTTACGTTGCGAGTCAGTTTGGCGACCACCGAGAAGATTGCTTCCGAGATCGTGGAACAGAAAGTTCATTCGTTGCAGGGGTTGGACGTTTTGATCGTGGAAGACTCGGAGGACACGCTCGACCTGTTAAGCACGGTCTTCAGGCGTGAAGGTGCGAATGTCACAACCGCGACCTCGGCGGCAGAGGCGCTGCATCAAGCAGTCATGAAGCGACCCAGCGTCATCGTTTCGGATATTGGAATGCCGGAGACGGACGGATATCAGCTTCTGGAGCAGATGCGTCTGATCCCGGGTCTCAGCGAGGTTCCCGCGATCGCCATCTCGGGTTATGCGAGCGAAGAGGATCGGGAGCGCGCACTCTCCGCCGGCTATCTGGCGTTAGTGCCCAAACCCATCGACGTCGATGTCCTCTTCGGCCTCATCCACGACCTCAAATCACCGGCTTTGAAGTAGATCACAAAACCCACAAAACTAATTCACACAAACATTTGACAAAATTGAAATTGTAACTATAATGGTTACAAAACGGAGCCCTCGTTCCCGAAATTGATTTGATATGTCGACAAACAGCAGGTTCGCGGTTGCGGTACATGTACTGAGTTTGATGGCCTGGTCAGGCGAAGAACCCCTTAAATCCGAACAGGTTGCAGAAAGCGTAAATACCAATCCAGTCGTGATCCGGCGCATGTTGTTGGAGCTGGCGGAGGCGGGTTTGGTTGTTTCTCAAACCGGTTCGCTGGGCGGCTCGCGGCTGGCAAATGACCCCGCAAAAACCACCCTTCTCGATATTTACCGGGCGCTCGGATACAGCGGCGTCTTTTCGCTGCACAAACAGCCTCCCAGCCGGGACTGCCCCGTCGGCGTGAATATCGAAACGGTTTTGGGTGAGGTCCTCCTGGAAGTCGACTCCGCGGTAGAGAGGGTGCTGGAGAAAATAACAATTAATGACGTGGTACAGCGCTTGAAACCCTGCGGGGCTGCTGTGTCATCGAAGTCTATTGAGAAGAATGGTAAGAAGAAACATTTTGACCAAAAGCAGCTTGCTTTGCCCGACTTGCGAGCAGGGGCAAAGAGCCGGAGGGCACGGGCCTTCCGAACTGCGTAACATAACCGCGAGAAAGGAATAACAAATTTGGCCAGGCTTGAAAAAGATCAAAGCGGTATTGAGCTCATGAATTCGGTTCCTGGCGAGTTCGTCAACCTCAGCGAGGAATTGACCGACGACGCCGTGTCGATCGAAGACATCGACGAAGTTCTACAAACGCTCGAGAGAGCGACCAGTAGTGAAACCGAGATCGAGGAGCCTTTGATCGAGGAATCCTCGTCTGCGGTTGAATCTGATGAAGCCATGAGCGAAGAGGTCGAGCTCGATCTCTCCGCCGGCGAGATGGATAAAACCTCGGACCCGATTCGCGTTTACATGCGCGAAATGGGGGTGGTGCCGTTACTTACACGTGAGCAGGAAGTGTCGATCGCGAAGCGCATCGAGCGCGGTCAGAAACGCGCCGAGAAGGCGATTGCGCGTTCGCCGATTGCAGTGGTTGAACTCTTCCGGATCGGCGACGAGCTGGCCGCGGGTGCACTCAACATCCGCGACGTCGTTGCGTTCTCCGACCAGATGGAGACTGAAGAGCACGAGGATCGCAGTGAAGAGTACTTGCAGTGGACGATCGAAGGACTGAATAACATCCGGCAACTTTACAAGCGCGGCTTGAAGGAGTTCGACAAGTTTGCAGAGGAGTTGAGAGCGTCGCGGGGCAAACGTTCGAAAAAGCTTCTGCGTTTCAGGCGAAAGCTCGCCCGCACTCGTTTGGAGATCGCAACCGAGATCCGCAGCCTTCATCTGAAAGAGGCGGCGCGACAGAGACTAATCTCTGCGATCGGCACGGTACACAAGGAAGTGCGTGGCCTCGAACGTGAGATCGAAGGTAATTCAGAGAAGCTGAAGCGCAAAGGTCTGAAGGCCGACAAGCAGAAGGAATTCAGAAAGCATATCGCGACCGCGAAGAAGCGTTTGAAGGAGATCGAGACCGAGCATCACCTGACAGCGCTCGAGATCAAGCGTTCGCACCAGATGATCGCGGTCAGCGAAGCGCAAACAGCACAGGCGAAGCACGAATTGACCGAGGCCAACCTGCGTCTTGTTGTTTCGATCGCGAAGAAATATCAGAACCGTGGTTTGCAATTCCTGGATCTGATTCAGGAAGGTAACCTCGGTCTGATGAAGGGCGTTGATAAGTTTGACTGGCGTCGTGGTTACAAGTTTTCGACGTACGCGACATGGTGGATCCGTCAGGCAATCACTCGCGCGATCGCCGACCAGGCGCGCACGATTCGCATTCCGGTACACATGATCGAAGTGATCAATAAGTTGAAGAACACTTCGCGTGAACTGGTGCGTGAGCTCGGGCGCGAACCGACGACTGAAGAGATTGCGAAGAAGATGGATACTTCGGTGGACAAGGTCCGCAAAGCGCGCAAGCTGATGCAGGATCCGATCTCTCTCGAGACGCCGATCGGTGAGAATGGTGATTCGCAGTTGGGCGACTTGATCGAAGACAAGTCGAGCGAGAGTCCGGCGGCGCGTGTGATCACTTCAAACCTGCGTGAGATCGCAGGCGACGTATTGCAGACGTTGAGCCCGCGTGAAGAGCGTGTGATTCGTCTGCGGTTTGGACTCGACAACGGTGGGCACGAACGCACTTTGGAAGAAGTGGGTCAGAACTTCAACGTCACACGCGAACGCATTCGCCAGATCGAAGCGAAGGCGTTGCGCAAGTTGCGGCATCCATCGCGCGCACGACTGTTAAAGAATTTCCTCGAAGGCGAGGGGCAATAAGTATAGAGCCGAGCGCGGTAGCGCCGGGTAATCAGCAGATTAGGAGCGAAACATGAGTGAATTTGTGAAAGAGGTGAGCGATAGCTCGTTTGAAAAAGATGTACTGGGTGCCGATAAACCAGTATTGGTGGATTTTTGGGCTGAGTGGTGTGCCCCTTGCCGCATGCTGGCGCCGACCGTTAACGCTGTCGCAGAGCATTATGGCGAAACAGCAAACGTGGTGAAGCTGAACGTCGACGACAATCCTTCGACGGCACAGCGCTACGGTATCAAGGGGATTCCGACTCTGATTCTTTTCCGCGAGGGCAAAGAAGTCGAGCGCGTGGTTGGCGCCACGAGCAAAGAGTCGATAATGAGAATGATCGAGAAGTACGTTGCCGTGAAAGCGTAAGTGTTTCGAGATTTCGGGTTTTTGAAAGGCCGGGCGCCCGCGTCCGGCTTTTTCTTTTGTGTCTTTTATGCATCTTGTGGCTAAAATGAGTAGCGAATATGGAACAGGCGAAGCCTACACGTCTCATCGTCGGCATCACTGGCGCTACGGGAACGATCTTCGGCGTGCGTCTCCTACAATTGCTGCATGGCTCAGGGGTTGAGACGCATCTCGTTGTCAGCAAGTGGGCGGCGCGGACACTCGCGCATGAAACTCCATACTCGTTGAAGGACGTGCAGAGCCTCGCGACGCAAAATTACGGCGTCGGCGCGCAGGGAGCAGCGATCTCGAGTGGATCGTTTGTGACATTGGGAATGGTCATCGCGCCGTGTAGCATGCGTACGCTTGCGGCGATCGCGCACGGCCTCGGCGACAATCTGATCCATCGTGCTGCTGACGTAGTTTTGAAAGAGAGACGTAAGCTCGTGCTCGTCGTGCGCGAGTCGCCGTTCAGCGAGATACATCTCGAAAACATGCTGAAACTCGCGCGGATGGGCGTAGTGATTCTTCCCCCTGTGCCGGCTTTTTACAACAACCCCCAGAACCTCGACGACATGATCAACCACATAGCGATGCGCGTGATCGATCAATTCGATATTCACCTCGACGTAATCAATCGCTGGGATGGTGTACTGCTCGATCGGAAACGATCGACAACGGAGTAAGAGCATGGGAGAAATGGTCCAATTTCCGTACGCGGGTGGAACTACTGGCGGATACATCTCGATTCCCGAGAGTGGCAGTGGTCCAGGTGTGATTGTGATTCAGGAGTGGTGGGGCCTCGTGGATCACATCAAAGATGTTTGTGACCGGTTTGCGGGTGAAGATTTCGTCGCGCTCGCGCCGGATCTATATCACGGGAAGACGACGAAGTCGCCTGACGAAGCGGGGAAGTTGATGATGGCCCTGCGCATCGACGAGGCTGAAAGAGATCTGACCGCGGCCGGAGAATATCTTTCGACTCACGACGCTGTTACGAGCGAAAAGATCGGGGTGGTTGGATTCTGTATGGGCGGCGCGCTGTCGTTGTACACGGCGACGAAGAATCCACACATTGGTGCGTGCGTGGTGTTCTACGGCGGACATCCCAACGTCAAGCCTGACCTGCCGAATCTTAAAGCGCCGGTGCTCGGCTTGTATGCGGAGCGCGATGGCTTTGTAACTCCGGCATTGGCGCGCGAGTTGGAGCAGAAGCTCAAAGATCTCGGCAAGCAAGTCGAGGTGCACATTTATCCCGGCGCCGATCACGCGTTCTTCAACGATGCGCGTCCAGAGGTTTACAACGCCGGCGCTGCTGACGATGCGTGGCGTCGCACCGTAGAATTCCTGCGAACGCATTTGCAGTAGCAAATTAGCGCATGTTAACGCCGAAGGCGTTGGCTAATTTAAGCCCAGGGTTGGAGCGTAGCGACAACCCTGGGACAAATAATAAACTACGAATCAACGCTGAAAGCGTTAGGCCTGTGCCAGACGAACCCTTTCAGGGTTCAAAACATATTCAATCGTGGTTACCCAGGGTTGTCGCTTGCGCTCCAACCCTGGGCTGAAATTAGCGAACGCCTTCGGCGTTAATTAGTGAACGCTTTCGGCGTTGCCGACTCTACAAGCTCCATCTCTATACACAACTAAGAGGAAACGTTTATGACCATGTCTTCGTGCGCGTTGTCTGTGATCTCGATGCTTATGCTACTGCCGCTCGGGGTAGTTGCTCAGGAACCGCCTCGGCCATCGCCATCGCCCACGGTGGCTGCTACACCGACGCCGACGCCGACCCCAACACCCGAAGCGTCGCCGACTCCGCGCGATCCAATGTCAACGCCGACATTCAACGGTCTCCGAATGCGCTCGATTGGGCCAGCATTTACTTCGGGACGCATCAGCGGTTTCGCAGTCGATCCGGCGAAGCCTTCGAACTATTACGTTGCTGTTGCATCAGGCGGCGTGTGGAAGACAGTCAATGCCGGAATAACATGGACACCGGTTTTCGACAACGAAGCGTCGTACTCAATCGGCGCGATCACACTCGATCCAAAGAACCCACTGACAGTCTGGGTCGGCACAGGCGAGAACAACAGCCAGCGAAGCGTTTCCTACGGTAGCGGACTTTACAAATCTGAAGACGGCGGCAGGAGCTGGAAAAATGTCGGTCTAAAAACCTCCGAACACATCGGCCGGATCGCGATCGATCCGAAAGATTCAAACGTGGTCTACGTGGCGTCGCAAGGACCGCTGTGGGGACCCGGCGGAGAGCGCGGTCTCTTCAAAACGACAGACGGCGGCAAGACCTGGAAAAACATTCTCAACATTAGCGAGAACACAGGTGTGACCGACGTCGTGATCGATCCGAACGATCCAAACACGATCTACTGCGCGTCGTATCAACGTCGCCGTCATCGCTGGACGCTCATCAACGGTGGTCCGGAAAGCGCGATCTACAAATCGACAGATGCCGGCGCGACGTGGAACAAGCTGCGCGCAGGTCTGCCGACGGTGGAACTTGGCCGCATCGGTCTCGCGATCTCGCACGTGGATTCGAACGTGATCTACGCGACTGTCGAAGCTGCCGACCGTCGAGGCGGAATCTTTCGCTCGAGCGATCGCGGGGGCAGTTGGGAACGGCGCAATGAATTTGATTCAACCGCGATGTATTACTCGCGCATCGTCGCCGATCCGAAAGACGTCGATCGCATCTACGTGATGAACGTGTTTTTGATGGTGTCGGACGATGGCGGTCGCACGATACGCCGCCTCGGCGAGCGAAACAAACACGTCGACAATCACGACATCTGGATCGATCCAAACAACACAGATCACTATCTCGTCGGTTGCGACGGCGGCATCTACGAGAGCTTCGATCGCGGCGCGCACTGGGATTTCAAGCAAAACCTTCCGGTGCCGCAGTTTTACGACACCACAACCGACAACGCGAAGCCTTTCTACAACGTCTACGGCGGCACGCAGGACAACTTCAGCTTTGGTGGCCCATCACGCACGCGCAGCGCTTCAGGTATCACAAACGCGGATTGGTTTGTCACGAACGGCGGCGACGGTTTTCGTTCGCAGGTCGATCCGGAAGATCCGAATACGATCTACGCGTCGCTTCAACACGGAGTACTGGTTCGTTTCGACAAGCGCACCGGCGAACGCATTGGCATACAACCGCAACCGGGCCGCGGCGAAGATCCTCCGCGCTGGAACTGGGACACGCCGTTCATCATCAGCCCGCACTTGCACACGCGACTGTATATGGTCTCCGACAAACTCTATCGCAGCGACGATCGCGGCGACACCTGGACGACGGTCAGCGGCCAACTCTCTCGCGAGCTCGACCGCGATAAGCTGCCCGTGATGGGTAAAGTGTGGGGCATCGACGCCGTTGCAAAGAATGCTTCGACAGCGTTTTTCGGCAATGCTTCAGCACTCGCCGAGTCGCCGAAAAAGGATGGTCTGATTTATGTCGGTACTGACGACGGCCTGCTTCAAGTGACGGAAGACGGCGGCAAGAACTGGCGCAAGATCGAGAAGTTCCCGGGCGTTCCGGACATGTCGTACGTGAGCCGCGTCATCACTTCCAATTACGACGCAAACACTGCTTTCGTGAGTTTCGACAACCACCAGAGCGCGGATTTTAAACCTTATCTCTTGAAGACCACCGACGCGGGGCGAACGTGGGTGTCGCTCAGCTCGAACCTGCCGAAGAATGGCCCAGTGCTCGCGATCGCTGAGGATCACGTCAATCCGAATCTGCTTTTTACAGGTACGGAGTTCGGGTTGTTTTTCTCCGTTGACGGCGGACAAAAGTGGGTTCAGCTCAAAGGCGGACTGCCTACGATCGCCGTCGCCGATCTGAACATTCAGAAGCGTGAAAACGATCTCGTCGTGGGCACGTTCGGGCGAGGAATCTACATTCTCGACGACTATACACCGCTGCGTCTCATCAAACCGGAATCACTCAGGCAGGACGCGGCCGTGTTTCCTGTGAAAAATGCATTGATGTACATCCAATCGCAGCCGCTCGGTGGACGTGGGAAGAGTTTTCAGGGTGAGCGTTTTTACACTGCCGAGAACCCGCCGTACGGTGCGACAGTGACGTGGTATTTGAAAGAAGCGCTCAAGACGCGCAAAGAGAAACGTCAGGAGAGTGAACGGGAGGCGGAGAAAAAAGGCGCGCCCGTAAGTTGGCCCACACGCGAACAACTGCGCGCCGAAGAAGAAGAAGAAGCGCCCGCGATCATCGTCACGATTACTGATTCTTCTGACAATGTCGTGCGACGACTGACCGGTCCTGTCGCCGGAGGTATGCAACGACTGACTTGGGACCTGCGTTATCCGGCAGCCAATCTTCCGGCTGCGCCACCGCCTGATGCAGATCCTGATTTCGAGCCACCGTCAGGTCCACTCGTCATGCCAGGAACGTACAAAGCCCAGGTCGCAAAGCGCGTGGAAGGAGTCGTCACGCCACTTGGAACAGCGCAGCAATTCGAGGTGACGGTGGAAGGCCAGGAGAACATGTCGACCGCCGATCGCTCTGCGTTGGTTGAGTTTCAGCAAAAGGCGGTGCGTCTGCAAAGAGCTGCGAGCGGCGCGACGCAGGCTGCTACCGCACTCAGGCCACGTCTCACGGCAATCAAACGAGCAATCATCGAGACGCCGTCGCTGCCTCAGCGTTTGCAGGACGAAGCGGCAGCGTTAGAGAAACGAAATAACGAGATCCTGCGTGCTTTGAGTGGTGACACTGCTGCACGACAGCGCAACATGAACACGCCGCCGTCGATCAACGATCGCATAAGCTACGTCGTCAATGCGCAGCGTATGTCGACGGCGCGTCCGACGCAAACTCAGCAGAATCAATACACCGCGGCCGCGCAGGACTTTGAAGCCGTGTTGACCCAACTGCGGCAGTTGATCGAAGTCGATCTATCGCGACTGGAGAAACAGTTAGAAGCAGCAGGCGCACCCTGGACTCCGGGAAGAATCCCCGAGTGGCGAGATCGTGACTAGTACACAAAATACACAAATTATGAAACGCATTTTCCTTTTGTCGCTTTTGTTGTTCTGCCTTGTGCCTGTCTGTGCACAGAAGCCGCAAACGATCGCGGAGAAGGTTGCGGGGATGGAGAAGTTTCCCGGCTTCTTCCCGTTTTACTGGGATGCGAAGGCGGGAAAGATCTGGCTCGAGATCGATAAGTGGAACACTGAGTTTCTGTACGTCGAGTCGTTGCCCGCGGGCATCGGTTCAAACGACATCGGTCTCGACCGCGGCCAGCTCGGCAACAGCGCCATCGTCCGGTTCGATCGTGTAGGGCCGCGCGTTCTGTTGGTCGCGCCTAACTACAACTTTCGCGCGACGACAAACAATCCTGACGAACGTCTCGCAGTCAAAGACGCATTTGCCGAATCGACTTTGTGGGGGTTCGAAGTCGCAGCCGAAGAAGGCACTCGCGTTCTAGTCGATGCTACAAGCTTTTACCTGCGCGACGTTCATCAGGTCACCAACACGCTCCAAAGACTACAGCAAGGGACGTATCGCCTTGAACCGTCTCGGAGCGCGTTCTATCTCCCAAACACCAAAAACTTTCCACAAAACACCGAAGTCGAAACCACGTTGACATTCACCGGTGAGCCGGCGGGCCAGCTCGTAAGAGAAGTCGTACCCGTGCCCGAAGCGATCACCGTTCGCGAACGTCATTCTTTCGTGCAACTGCCGCCGCCGGGTTTCAAGCCACGCGTTTTCGATCCACGCTCCAGTTTTCAAAACGTCGACTACATGGACTTCGCGACGCCGATTGAAGAGCCGGTGACGAAGCGTTTCATTACGCGGCATCGTTTGCAAAAGAAGGATCCGAGCGCGCGCGTTAGCGAAGCCGTTGAGCCGATTGTTTATTATGTGGATCGTGGCGCGCCGGAGCCCGTGCGCTCAGCATTGGTCGAAGGCGCGCGCTGGTGGAACCAGGCGTTCGAAGCAATCGGTTACAAGGACGCGTTTCGGGTGGAAATCATGCCTGCTGACGTCGATCCGATGGACGTGCGTTACAACGTGATTCAGTGGGTGCATCGATCTACGCGCGGTTGGTCCTACGGCAACTCGCTTGTGGATCCGCGCACAGGTGAGATCATTCAGGGGCGCGTGTCACTCGGTTCACTTCGCGATCGTCAGGACTTTCTGATCGCCGAAGGTTTGTTGGCTCCTTACGACAAAACAAACACTGCCTCGCCGAAGCTTTTGGAGATGGTGTTGGCGCGTTTGCGACAACTCTCGGCACACGAGGTGGGCCACACGCTCGGACTGCAACACAACTACGCCGCGAGTCCTGTGAGCCGCGCATCGGTGATGGACTATCCTGCACCGCGTGCGAAGCTCGGCGCTGACGGTGTTCCAGATCTGTCTGATGCTTACGCGAAGGGAATCGGCGAGTGGGACAAAGTATCTGTCGCGTACGGGTACCAGGACTTTCCCGCGGGAACTAACGAACAGCAGGCGCTCGATCGAACGCTGAGTGAAGCATTCGCACGCGGCCTGATGTATCTCACCGATCAGGATGCGCGACCGGCGAGCAGCGCGAGCTCGGTGGCCCATCTCTGGGACAACGGCACAAACGTTATCGACGAGCTCGGAAATGTGATGAAAGTGCGTGCCGCTGCTTTGCGTCGCTTTGGTGAAAACAATATTCGCGAAGGCGCACCGATGGCGACGATCGAAGAGGTGCTGGTTCCGATTTACATGTATCACCGTTATCAAGTCGAAGCGGCAGCGAAAGTGGTCGGCGGTCAGGACTACGTGTTTAGTGTGAAAGGGAAAGGAGATCGTAACCCGCAGATCGTGTCGCCCGAAGAACAACGCCGTGCGCTTGCAGCAGTGCTCGAAACGATCAAGCCCGATGCATTGGCTGTGCCTGAATCTCTGCTGCGTTTGATTCCACCGCGTCCGTCAGGTTATCCACGCACGCGCGAGGATTTTCGCATTCGCACGCAGCCTGTTTTCGATTCGCTGGCGCCCGCGGAAGCAGCCGCGGATCACGTGAGTGGATTTCTTTTCAATCAGGAGCGAGCCGCGCGCCTGGTCCAATTTCATGCTCGCGACGCGCGCAATCCCGGCCTCGGCGAAGTCATCGACAAAATACTTGCGAGCACGTGGAAGGCGCCGGCTGCGACGGGTTACGCCGGAGAGATACAGCACACCGTCAACATGATCATCCTGAACGATCTCATGTCGCTGGCTTCGGGTGAACGCGCGTTAAATCAGGTACGCGCGATTGCGTCCTGGAAGTTGGATCAACTGAAAACATGGGCGACGCAACAAACCCGGCTTACTGCTGATGAAAATCGGCGCGCGTTTTTGTACTACGCCATCGAACAGATCAAGCGCTTTCAGGACGATCCGAAGAAGATGAATCTCACGCGGCCACAAGCTCCTCCGGACGGCCAACCCATCGGCATGTCATGCGGTTTCAGCCAGTGATTAACACGGATCCGCTTAGATCCGTTTTATCTGTGGCTGTCTTTGCTATAGCATTAGTGACCCATGTCCGGCCTCGAACAGTACGTCGGAGAGATTCTTGACGAAAAATACCGCCTGGAACACCTGCTTGGTCAGGGCGGCATGGGCGCCGTCTATCTCGCAACTCACCTTGGTACAGAGCGTTATGTCGCGCTAAAACTCATCTCGCCGCAGTTCATGCGCAACAACGAGTTTGTCGAGCGCTTTAAGCGCGAAGCGCGTGCCGCCGGCCGCTTGCGCCATCCAAACGTCGTCGACGTCACTGACTTCGGTTTCGCACGCATGAAAGCCGGCCCGGTCGCCTACCTCGTGATGGAGTATCTCGACGGCTGCACCCTCGGCGACGTTCTGTCAGAAGAGAAGAACCTGCCACTCGAGTGGGTCGCCGACATTCTCGAGCAGGTGTGTTCGGCAGTTCATGAAGCACACCAGCAAGGCATTATTCACCGCGATTTAAAGCCCGATAACATCTGGCTCGAACCGAATCGTCTCGGCGGTTATCGCGTCAAGGTTCTTGACTTCGGTATCGCCAAACTCGGCGAAACCAGTGCGCCGCCGTCTGATGACGATCCGGCCGCAACGATCATCGACGACACTGCGCCGGCGTCGATTACGAATGCGTACTTAGAAACTGACACGTTGTTACAACCAACCGAAGACGAGCCTCAAACTCTCGCGTTCAAGGTCAAACGCGAAGGCGTCGGCACCGTGCTTCAGAAACCACTTACGGAAAGCCATACTGACGACGACGGCACGCTTTTGTTTGAACCCGGCACCCACGGCGGCAGCAGGCACACTGCGCATGTCGCAACTTCACAACAAGGCTCTGCGCTGACGCGCGTCGGCGCGATAATGGGTACTCCGCTTTACATGTCGCCCGAACAATGCGGCGGAGGTTGGGTTGATACGCGCTCTGATATCTACAGTCTCGGCGTCATCGCGTATCAAATGTTGGCCGGTGAGCCGCCATTTGCGGGTAACACTTCGGTCGTGATGCGCGCGCATCGCGAACAACCACCACAGGATCTGCGCGCGCGTGCCAGGAAGATTCCGAAACGCGCTGCGGCGGTCGTGATGTCGGCTCTGGCGAAGAACCCTGCTGAGCGACCGCAGACCGCCTTTGCATTTGCGAGCGCGCTACGAGGACAGAGCGAAGGTATCGGTGCCTTGTATCGACGCGCGTTTGCGCTCTACAGCGAATACTTTCCGAAGTTTCTAAGGCTCAGCGTCATCGCGCACCTGCCGGTGATCGTCACGACGATTCTGATTAGCGCGTTGTTTGTTGCAGACAAGTATCTGCCGCGAGGTGGGATGCCGCAGAAGATCGCGATGATCTCGGCCATGGTGATAGTCGGGCTGTTGCAGATCATCGCTTACATGGTTGCGAGCGGAGTAATTTCCGGTGTGACAGCGGTGATCATCACGCAATTGACGGCAGCGCCGTTGCGCCCTGTAAAACTTCGTGAGGCGTTCGCAGTTTTGCGCAAGCGTTGGCGTGCATTTCTCAGGACCATGATCCGTGTGACCCTGCGGATCTTCATCGGGTGCATTTTGTTAATCATCCCCGGCATCGTCATCTGGATCCGCTATTCACTTTACGCGCCGGTGGTGCTCATTGAAGGACTGACCGGGAAAGCCGCAATGAAGCGCGCGCGCGAACTCGCTTCACGATCGTGGAAGACGATCATCGTGGTTTCAATACTCCAGCTTTTGATCCCGATGATCGTGAGCGCTTTAGTCGGACGTATTAAAGTTGGAATCAACACTGAGAAGGCCACGCTTGCCCACCGCATCTACCAGCAGGTCCTTGGGCTGGCAAATATTTTCGTTGTGCCGTTGATCTCGATCGTTCCGGCGCTCTTGTACATCAAGATGCGCCAGCTTGGCGGCGAATCCCTCACGGCCGCGCTGGCCCAAATCGAAGAAGGCGGCGAGAAACAGAGCGCCTGGCAACAGCGCATGCGCACACGCCTGAGCCTGCACACTCCCACCAGCCAAAAGACGCCGACGAATTAAAAGCTCCTCCGAGCTGATGGTCAAGACGTGCTTGGGAAGACGCTTTTCGCGACGCGACAGTTCCTCGCTGTTAGCCTCTTTTACCGCTTGCGTTTATAGTTGCCATGTTTGTACCGAAGATAATGGATAGATACGCCTAAAGATTGAAACGAACCTATGACAACTCACAAAAGCCTCAAGACCGTAGTAATCATGCCTGCGTACAACGCGGCAAAGACTCTGAAGATGACTTATTTGGCGTTGCCTCACGAGGTGGTTGACCTGGTTTTGTTAGTCGACGACGGCAGCACGGATGAGACTATTAAGATTGCTCGCGAACTCAACCTCCAGATCTTTTTGCACAATCGTAACTACGGTTACGGGGCCAATCAAAAGACCTGTTACATTGAGGCACTCAAGGCAGGCGCGGACATCGTCGTGATGGTCCATCCGGACTACCAGTACGATCCGGCGTGTTTACCGGAAATCATTCGTCCCATTGAAACGAATCAGGCCGACGTGGTGTTCGGCTCCCGCCTGCTGGGTAAGTCCCCGATACAGCAGGGAATGCCGTGGTGGAAATACTGTGGCAACAAGGTTCTTACAAAAATCGAGAACATGTTTTTAGGTCTCAGCCTGTCTGAATATCACACCGGATACAGAGCTTACAGAAGACAAGTACTGGAGGAGATCAATTTTCAAGCGAATTCCGACGGCTTTATTTTCGATCAGGAAGCAGTGATGCAGATTGTGGACTCCGGATTCCGAATCGCTGAAGTCTCCGTGCCGGTTCGGTACTTTCCCGAGGCATCATCGGCGAGTTTTACTGATAGCGTCACGTATGGCCTGGGTATCCTCTGGTTGGTTTTCAGGTATTTACTACATAAGAACAATCTCGTTCGACAAACAAAGTTTCAGAGTTTGAAAAGACGTTACGTGAAGCTCGAAGCGAATGCATCCTGATCAAGGTTTGCTGCCTTCGTTGACATACAACGCGAATGCGTATGGACCATTCTCGTAGAAACCAGCGTCTTGTAACCTCAACAAATCACCGTATTGCCGCAATTCATTCGGTGGCAAGGAATCCTCCGGCACAACTCCTGTCTTACGATATTCAAGCACTACCTGTCGTGAGTCATGCAACATCGCACGTGTCCACGGTATGCGGATGAGTTCGCCTTCCACGGGCAGAGGTGTCATTGTGTTCGTTGGTTGTAACCCCGCGAATACGTAGGTTTGCCAGTATCCTCCCATCAACATCGACCCTGGGGCCTTTTGTGCAAGGACGAGCGCCGTTTCACGGTCGAGCTTGTACCTTTCGCTAAGTGAGTGCCGTGGAAATTCGATCGCGAGCAATATGAACGCACACGCAACGACCAGCGGTATGACGTAACGAGTTACACCGAAACGATCTGCACAAATGCGTATCCCGAGATAAATGACTAACAGCCCGGCAGTAGCAGCAAACAAATATGTCAGCGCGTGAAAGCGAACGTCATAAAAGTTCTTACGCACGTGATCTATTGACATAATGAGCAGAAAGTTCACCGCGGCCATCGCAGTCAGCGCGACGATCATCGTGAGTGTTTCATCCTCAAAAAAAGAGATGACTCTAGTCAGTAACGATCCCTTGTCGAATATTCGCGCGTAGAGAAGCAAGCCAACGGTTCCGATAACGAAACAGAGAGCCACGACAATCAATGAAAACATCTTGAACTGGACCATGTTGTGCCAGTTTGCAAGCAGGTTTTCATACAGGTGTCCGAAGTCTATGGCCATTGGGGTTTTGAAATCGTGACCGTAATGTTTCAAGGAATGGCGATGGTAGTTCTTCTTCAGTAGAAACTCGGAGGCTATCGCCGCTAACAGCAGCACAAGCGCGACGCCGATTCTTCGTTTCGTTTTGCGAAATATGAAGTACGAACGTAGCGCTTCCAGAGTTAAGAGCACGGCCAACAGTGGGCCAGCCGCGACCGAGCTCCAGATTGCAAAGAAAGCGCAAACGTAAAAACCAGCACCCCAGAGGATCCCATGCACCCGCGCCAGCAGTCGCCGCAGACAGAACCACGCGAGAAGTAAGGGGGGCAATTGCCATGGATACAGTTGGCTTAGATCGAACATTAGTCGTCGTGGTGTCGGCTCGAGACAGAGGACAATGAGAGCGCTTACTAACACTGCCGGTGCCGCGCGTGCGTTCAAAGCAGCCAGAACCAACAGTCCGAAAAACAGCCAAACGGTTCTCACGTAGTGCAGACTTTGATCGGACCAGTGCAGACCGAAATTCAGGTGCACCGCTTTGGCCAATAGAAGAGGCCAGCCGCCCCAGCGGTCTGCCGCATAGTGGTAAGTATCGAAGACGGTTATTGGCCGGTCGT
>JBIOUJ010000088.1:0-16355 GCA_044867025.1 Pyrinomonadaceae bacterium
CCCGCTACTCCTTCTTCGCTATTTCTTTTCTCTTGAACATCTTCAACATGCGATCTGTGATCACGAAACCACCGACCACGTTCGTCGTCGAACACGCAACGGCGATGACGCCGAGGATCGTGCTGACGGTGCTGTAATTCGCACCGGCAGTTACAATCGAACCGACGAGCGAGATGCCGGAGATCGCGTTCGTTGCCGACATCAAAGGCGTGTGCAGCAGCGGCGGAACTCGCGATATGACCTGGTATCCCAGAAATGCTGCGAGCGCGAATACGTAAAGCGCGGAAATTAAAGTTTCATGTGTCACTGCGGTTTCGCTCCGTTAACTCTTCTCTTCACCTCTTCAAACAGATACTCGTGTTCAGTCTCCACGCCGATCTTCTCCATCGGCCGCCAGTACCACGCTGGAGACAGGCGTGAAACGATCGTCGTCTTTCTGGTAATGAGCGTACGGTCGCCTTCCTGTGTCAGGTCGTAACTCGCATCCTTAAACGACAACCACGGCCGGCCGGGAACATCAAACGCAACGATCTCGAGTTTCATCGACGTCGGTGGGTTCCACTCGGTCACCCTCTCTTCGATGTGGCCCGATTCGAAGTAACAAGTTCGCGTGGCGCCGATACCTTCACCTGACATCGTGCAACTCACCGGCACAGGCAATCCGATCGTCATCAGAAGACCTTTCGAGCCCTTGATCTGATCGAACGTTTTAAGTTGATTCCAGACGTGGTTGCGTGGTCCATCGACCAGCAGCGTGTTGGTAAATGTTTCGAATCGCGGTGTTCTTCTCGACTCTTCTTCCGCTTTGTTTGCGCCCATGAGAAAGAACGGAAGCACCGCGAGCATCAGCAGCGTCGCCAGGTGTTTCTTCCTGGTTTTATCGATTATGAGACGGCGGAATAACGCTCCGAGAAGTGCTCCAATCGTTAACCCTACCGCGATCAGCGGAGCTGACATCAAGACGCAAACCCAACCTTCCATGCCCGTCAGCACCAGTATCCCCGTGCAGAGGAGCGCTCCAAGGAAGATCGACGAGATAATCAGTCTTCTTCCTCGCACCACCAACGCGGTTGCAAATCCGGTCGCGACGGGTAACAGACCAAAGAGAACACTGCCCATCGAGCCGCTGCGATCGTTGATGAAGTAGAAACCACCAGTGCCAAAGGCGGCTGCCGTGAGCATGCCCACCACCACTCCCGCAACCGCGATGCTGTCATCTGCCGGTTCAGGTTCGGGTGGGTTAAGGATGCTTTGAGTCATGGTTTATCTGGTGGGCTGTGAAAGGCTTGCTGCTACTCGCTGGTTGACGATCTGCCCGTCGTGCGTGACACACGATGGACCAACGACGTCGTCATTCATGTCGATCTGCAATTGGCCGTCTTTGATCAGCAGCGACAGGAACGACGTTACGTTGCGTGAGTAAAGCTGGCTTGCATGTACGGGAACAGTCGCCGTCAGATTGGTCGGCGCGAGAATCGTCACGCCGTCGCGTTCGACTGTGAGATCGGGTTGCGACAGTGCGCAATTTCCGCCTGTCGACCCGGCGAGGTCGATGACGATCGAACCCCGCTTCATTCCCTCGACAGCTTCCTGCGTGATCAGTAACGGCGCACGGCGGCCGGGGACTTGTGCAGTCGTGATAATCACATCGGCGGTTTTCGCATGTTCCGCAATCAACGCGCGGCCGCGATTCATCGCCTCGTCGGAGAGCTCGACAGCGTAGCCCCCGGCGTCTTCGGTTTTGATCCCGCCGAGATCCACTTCGAGAAATGTCGCGCCGAGTGATTTCACTTGTTCGCCTGCGGCGGCGCGCACGTCGTAGCCTTCGACGACCGCGCCGAGGCGTCTTGCGGTTGCAATCGCTTGTAGGCCGGCAACACCGGCGCCGAGAACTAACACGCGCGCCGGTGGCACCGTACCGGCGGCAGTCATCAGCAGTGGAAACATTCGTGGAATGTGCGCGGCGCCGAGCAACACGGCTTTGTAACCGGCGACGGTAGCCATCGAGGAGAGCGCGTCCATTGCCTGGGCGCGTGTGATGCGTGGGATCAGCTCGACTGAAAATGCCGTGACACCACGATCGACCGCGGGCAGTAGAGCTGATGGTTCGTCGAGCGGGCGCAGAAACCCGATCACGACCGCGCCGCGTTTCATTCGTGCAAAATCACTTTCTGCTGGGCGATTTACAACGGCGAGCACGTCCGCGTTGTTCAGGAGTGCTTCTCGATCCGAACTCACTTCAGCGCCTGCTTCGCGATAGTCGTTGTCGGTGCGCGCGGCGCTCAGTCCGGCGCTACTTTCGATTTGCACAGACGCTCCGAGTGCCGTCAGTTTCTTGATCGACTCCGGCATGAGCGCGACGCGTGCTTCATCCTGTTGCGTTTCCCGCAGCACAACGATGTTCATAGTTGGCTCCGTTGGCTGGTTAAAAAGGAAAAGCTCTGGGGAAGTTCGCGCGCGGTGGGTTCGCCAACAACTCCGGAGTTTGGCATAGACGACGAATAGTTAATTGCGGCCGACGGGGATTAGCTCAAAACGCGTGCAGTATAGCAAATTTAGCCGTAGCATAAATCTATGGAATACCAATTAGAGGAATCCAAAAGTGTTCTGCAACGTACACCGGCGACGTTGAATTCGCTCCTCCGCGATCTTCCCGATGCGTGGATCGTGTCGAACGAAGGCCCTGACACGTGGAGTCCATTTGATGTGGTCGGCCATCTAATCCACGGTGAGGAGACCGACTGGATTCCGAGAGCGAGGATCATTCTCGCGGACGGCGAAAACAGTTTGTTCGTACCGTTCGACCGCTTTGCAATGTTTGAGAAGTCGAAAGGGAAGTCGATGGGCGACCTACTCGAGATGTTCGAACGGTTGCGAGGCGAGAATCTGCGCGAATTAGAACAGATGAATCTGACACCCGAGCTACTGTCGAAGCGTGGAAAACACCCGGAACTTGGTATAGTGACTCTCAGCGAGCTCCTGGCGACGTGGGTCGTCCACGACTTGGGCCACATCGCGCAGGTCGTGCGAGTGATGTCGAAACAGTACGGCGACGCCGTCGGCCCATGGCGCGTGTACTTGTCGATTCTGAGCAGATAAGTATCGAGATGAAAAAGTTTGTCATCAGACTGTGCGCAGGAATCCTGACCTTCACGATTGGTGTCGCTGTAGCTGCACTTTGCCGTGTTAACCGCCATCAATTACCGCCGGAAATCGTACTCACCTTCGTACAGCAGGTTCCAAAATCTCGAATTGTTCGTCCGCCGATCCCGGCGGATTGGAATAAGGTTACGGCTGATGGGCTGTTTTCGTTTTACGTTCCAAAGAACATGAAGGTGAGCGGTTACCAGAGGAGCGAGGAATCAGCATGGGGCAGATCTTTTTCGAACAACGGGATGAGGCTTTATGCGGAGTATTCCTCCTGGGACGAGCGATACGCCGCCGACTACCTGGCAAAGCAGTTCGAGCATGAGAGGGAAGAAATCGAACTAAATGGCAGGAAAGCCGTCGTGCAAAGTTGGCGTTGGGCAGAGCCGGCTACTCGCTACAAATACGAGGCAGAAGTTCGCGTCTATGACGCACGAGGCCGAATGCTGGTGCGGATGTCAGCCGACTGCAGGAAGCGTTCTGAGGTAGAGCTAGCGAAGCAAATCTTCAAGACCGTGGAGTTCCCCTGAGACCTGGTGTAGTTTTGTTTGCGTCGGGTCAACGTGGAGCACATTCTATGAATATGTTGATGCTCGAGGCTGACCGGACGCTACCGCGTTGCGGTACGGACCTCATCCAAGAAGATCCGTTACAAAACTGCGAGCGCCTCCGGCGTACTCTCCAACTTGCCTCAGCAACGGCGGCGCACCTATAATTCCAATCCGCTGCGGCGCATTGGTGTAGTCGGTTAACACGCTGCCCTCTCAAGGCAGAGATCACGGGTTCGAGTCCCGTATGCGCTGCCACGATATTGTCGAAGGTCGCTTGACTCAAGTCCAGCGGCCTTTTCTTTTGCCAAGCCGCTTTAGTGAACTGTAAGAGCGGCATCCTAACGACCTACTGTAAAACGCCATTTCACACTTGACACGACCCAGAAAGAAGTTTTACTCTGATATTTTCTGTTCGCCCAATGTACGCCATTTGCTTTCTGTACGCGCCCTTAGTTCGGGTAAACGTTGAACTTACGGAGTTAAAGCGTTGAAAAGAAATATCTTTACACGCTGAAGACTGGGTGCTACATTTCGCCAACTTGCTCCTAAAACGTTGAGAGCAAAAGGATTGGCGTTACACAATATACATCGTATTGTGTAAGGTACAAGGCTCAGACTAGACATCTTGGGCCTTGTTGAATTGAAAAGAAGACTTCGATAGATTCGTTAGTCTTTCGACATTAAGCCATGGTGCTATTGGGAGCTCTGGAGTTATAAGGTGTTAGCTCCCCCGCCCCGAAAATTTACCGTGAATCCTCCACACGTTCACTCCCCGACGAATACAAAATGGAGCCGAATGCGAGGGAAGACGGCGACTTTTCGTCTTTACCATTATTAAGCTGCGTTGCTTTATTTTAGGCAGCCTGACGAAAAGGAGAGCGGCATGCAGGCATTGGAGAACCAAGTGAGTCCGCCATATAGTCGTAAAGGAACCAGCGCGAATGCGGGTCGCACCTCAGAAACGGTGCAGCCTCTAAGCAATCGGCCAGAGGACCGAGGGCTATACGTGATTACGACATATGATGAGTTTTTCAAAGCGGACTTAGAAAAGAGCAGGAACAGTACCACCTCATCAAAGTAAACGTGGTCTGGATTGCTTTAAATAGTTTTCTTCGGCATCTACAAATTACAACCTCAACGTGTGAGACCAGCGCACAAGCAATTATTCTTAGGTTCTTCACGTTGCGCGAGAATTAAAAGCGGTTCGATAATTCCCTAGCAGGAGCCGTCTGAGCTTGCGCAAACTATGGGATCTCTTTGTCGCCAATTATGAGGTGACTTCAATTGTTATTACCATTGCCCTAGTGATCACGGCCTTAGCTGTGCATCACTGGTTTGCCAATCCTCTTATTTCTATTCCGGCGGCACTCTCGTTCATTGCCTTAGGAGTCTTCGACGTTAAGCTAAAGAAAAGCCGAACTCTAAAGCTCCATGAAAAGTTCATAGACAATCTGCTTGAAGCAGCCGTCGAATCGATGTTAAGAGCGATCCGACCACCAGTTCAGCACATGCGTGCTTGTTTGATGTTCCCTGACGGAAAGGGTAGTTTGCGAATCAAGTACGCCTACGGTTTTGAACCAGAGGATCTAGATCGAGAAATTGTGGTGCCTCTGGGGACCGGATGTTGTGGCCAGACGTGGCAAAAGGGTAAAGCTATGGCTGCCGACATCAGTCAAATGCCCCAGGATGGATCCCCACCGCACTGGGGTCTGCCTGATTCTGAAGTTGACAAGATAAGAGAGGGTTTACAAAGCATTCTGAGCATCCCGGTTCGGGCAGGCGTTGATTATAAGGTCGTCGCAATTCTGAATATCGACACCGACAATCATATTTCCGAGGCACGGTTTAGGGAGAAACCCATTCAAAACATTAGCTATTCCTTTGCAAAGGCTCTCGGCTCATTGATGGACGAAGTTTTGTAGCTTGGCACATGATTCTGGCCGCTAAGCGCTTAACCATTTCATCCCGCAAACAACAGCAGCATCAACCCTATGGACCTAAACCGCTTCGCGCAACTGTTGCAGGAAACTGAGCATTTCTGCCCTTGGCGACAGGAAAGTTGCGAAGATTGTCCCGTATGCGCTGCCACCACCTTTTAAAGTCTTCGTCAGCGGTTCCAAGGAATACGAAGGCATCTGTCTGGCCGTCGTCTAATTTGTGACGCTTCTCAGAATGGTCTCCGATTTATCCAAATCCAAGATAGACATAGCTCGCTGGCCTGAGTAGGTAATATGGAACACGATCCTCGATGTGAAGGTCCTGACGATGAAAAACTTGTTGCTGACGTGAAGGAGTACGGTTGGCACGTTGTTAAGATTCTCGAAAAGGACGAAACACCGGCTGGGTTTTTTCAGTGGGCCTTTACAAAAACTTCAATCATCCCGAGATCGTTGTGTTCGGTCTCAATGATGAGGTTGCTCACTTTCTCGTAAATGGGATTGGGGCTGAAGTTCGCGCTGGCAAGAGATTTACCGCCGATGGTCTTTATTCCGATCTGATTGACACTTATTCTTGTATCTTCAAGCCTGTAAATCCCGTCTGGTACGACGACTTTTAGGTTACGCGAATTGGTTTTACGGTGGCGATAATTATCCGGTCTTGCAATGTATCTGGCCTGACAAGAGCCATCGCTTTCCCCGGGATCCTGAATTCAATCCGAATTGGGTTTGGGCGCAATCGCTTTTGTTTAATGAAGGGCCAGACAGTGCTCGAACTGTCGCGCTATTGGAATCAATGACAGACTAGAACAAAGAAGGTTGTACGATTTTATTCTACGCTGTCAGTGCCCCACGTTCAGCAAATTGAAGTTATTGATAGGCGGGTGCGAACCCTGACGGCGCGAAAGCGTGCTTCTCAAGTAATCTTTCCCGTCATTGGATGCTGATCGTGGGCCGCAGCTGACAGCTATATTCCGCCAGAAGAGCCAGCGCAAAGTGAATCGCTACGATCCTGACAATGCACCCGATCCTGGCCGAGTGGCTTGCACTTGAAGAGCTGACGCGCATCCAACTCGCGGAGGAACACCATCGCCGGGCACGTACCAAGCTACCGAACTTGAAGGCCCACGCTGTCTTTCACGCAATCGTTGAAAACCAGATGGCAGAGAATCTGGAACCAGTGGTACGGGCAATGACTCGTCTTACGGCAGAGGGTCTTAACAGGCACGAAGCGGTGCATGCCATCGCTTCAGTGGTGGCTGAACACATTCACGATCTTTTCAACGCGAAGGTAGATGCGGACAACTCGCAGGCAATCTATTACGCAGCTGTCGAGCGGCTCAGTGCAAAGCGTTGGCGTCAGGGATCCTAATCCTTCCATAGAGCGGACGTGCTCCAGCGGGCATCGCCTGCTTCCGCACGCCGGTTACGTCACCATTAGACCGCAACAAGGGACAGCACCATAAGACAGACGGTGTTCGACTGCGGGACCAAAACTAAAGCGATTCTCGCAATTGCTGGAAGGAGCTGAGCATTTCTATTGGGGCCGTTAGCAAAAAGTTGCGAAGATTGTCCCGTATGCTCTGCCACGATATTGACGAAGGCCGCTGTAATCTCCGGCGGCCTTTCTTTTGGCCAAGCTTTTTATTTTGCGTTGAATGTCGTACCCAATAACGGAAGTACAGAACACAGGCGCGTTGAAAACGACAAATTAAAACCACGTCTGAACTCATCTGAGCGGTGCATCTTCAGCGTAAGTTGCGATTCGATCAAGTCCCCGTGCTTGGCTCGCCACAGCATTCTCTGAGTTGCGAACCCTCAGAGAGAAGGATGATACCTTCGTGGGGAATAATGTTTCTAACTGGAAGCGGCGATACAGGAATATTTTCCGTTTATGTGAATAACCGATTAAGCGAGGAAAAAACAAAACAGAAATTCACAACTAAACGTCTGAAGCAAATTGAATCGACAGCCGGTGACGTTCGCCTAAAGCGTTAGAACCAGCCTCAAAAATCCCCAAGAATACCTCAGACACCTCGAACCATTCTGCGAGTTTGGTGTGAGGATCTGACTATCATCAGGGCACACGCCCGTCCCTAAGGCAGGAGCCTTGCGTTAATCGCTACAGAGTTTCAGAATGGCGCCCGGCGTAAATCCGGGCCACCGCGCGGCAGAACATGAAGCGCCGAGTAGCCGCTCTCTCAGACTGGGCGGCAACATCTGCTTGAATATTGGAGGAAAGCCGTATGCCTAAAGAAAAGTGCCAGCCAATCCGCGACAAGATTCGTGACGTTGAAGAGGGAATCAGAGAAGCGGAAGACTTGCTGCCCGAGTTGGCCGGGCCGGTGAAAGGTGCGATCCTGGCCTTCATCAAGCGTGAGAAGCAACACCTCAAGCAACTTCGCGTTGCGCTTCGTGCCTGTGAATCCTCGTAAAGCGCGAAATGCGTTGATAGCGCACCACGTCACCTTTGCGAAGACTAAGACCTAACCCCTTCGCTGCGGCGACGTGGGTCGATTTCAACTTGCCGGACTAAATGGCTTCTCGCAGCTGTTGCAAGAAACTGAGCATTTCTGCCGGTGGCGACAGGAAGTTTGCGCGCTTCAAGAGACATGAGTCTAGACGAAGGAAAAATCGACCAGGCGGTTTTGGCACTGTTTATATCTCGGCTTGCACGATGGCGCACGAGCCTGGAAAGGCTTTGATTGGGATGTGATGGACCGGCTGCACGAAAAAGGATTCATCACGGACCCGCGCAGCAAGGCAAAATCTGTGGTCTTCACCCAAGAAGGTATGGATGAAGCGCAACGATGCTTAGAACAATTGTTTGTTTCAGAAAGCGGCCAGCGCATGTGGATCATGATAGCTGGCTCTTATCGCTCGGGTTCATCAGACCCGGCAGTGTGGTCCAATAACCTTCGGAAACTCAATTCATCGGCCGTCGCCATCTTCGAGAAGGGCCACGTACCGATCATCGGAGTGAACATGGCATTGCCGATCATCGATGCGGCGGGGCAAGAATTCTATGAGACGATCATGCTGCCGTTGTCGTTGTGCTTGACGGAACGGTGCGACGCGATTCTAAGAATTGAAGGCAAATCGATCGGAGCAGACGCGGAGGTGGATAGGTTTCGGGCACGCGGCCTGAGGGTCTTTCAGTCCCTGGATGAGATTCCCAACCTCCGCTCCCAAACGGGTTAACAAGGGCATGGAGCCGACCGCGCGGAATACGCGTCGCGGCTCAGGCCCAATTCGTTCGGCTGATGCCGGTGGCCTTATCTTTTGCTAGTCCGTCTTCCTACGGTGTTGATGAATCCCTCATGAAGTTTGGAAAATACAAGTTTAGGATTTTGTTATCTCTACTTTGCGTTCTGGTATCAGTCTTACCTGTGGTTGGGATAATCATTACTATAGCGGAAGGACCAAATCCTTTTGGTTTCTTGCTCCCCTGTCGGAGCCTGCATTCTATTTGCTTGACGGTCTTGATAGGTTTCTGCTTTTCCCAAACGTTGGTGGCTGGTCTGTTGTCGTACTTGGTTTTGCGATAAGCCGCCTGCTTTGTTTCCTATTCGGCTACTTGATGGAGTACAGCGTCAACCGCTTCGAAGGCGGCTTAATTAGGTTTATAACGAGGCTGCCAGCATCAACCCCAGCGGCCTTTTCTTTCTTGCCGGGCTATGTCGTAATTGCGTGAGGGCGACACGATGGCAAACGCTGATTCTCGCGTAACGATTCACATGGTGGCGAGCCTCGACGGGTTTATTGCGAGAAAAGATGGGAGTGTCGATTGGCTCGAAACCTCAGACGAATTCGTAGACGGCGATACCATGGATCCAGAGTTCGTCGAGACGTTTCTCAAGTCGATCGACTGCTATGTCATGGGATCGCGAACCTATGAGACCGCGCTTCGCTTTGAAGCCCAAGGATTGGGATGGTCTTATGGCGACAAGCCCACCTTCGTCCTCACTAGTCGGGAACTGCCGCGGATCCGGGATACCGTCGAGTTCTACTCAGGCGACCTCGCATGGTTTGTGAATGAGCGCCTGCGGCCTACGTTCCGCAGCATCTGGTTTGTTGGAGGCGGCATAGTATCCGCCGAATGCCTTCGTCTCGGGCTGGCGGACGACCTTCGTTATTCGATCCTGCCGATCTTGATCGGTGATGGTATCCCCTTCTTCGAGAAGGTCGACAAAGACGTGGTCCTCCATCTCGCGGAGGTCAAAGCCTACAAGAGCGGCATGGTTGAGCTGCATTACGGCGTTATGAAATGAGTTACACCAAGTATCGTCACCTCGCCATCGAAGATGCCAAGGCTCCTCCAAGTGAGTCACAGCTTCATGCAATTGAAGATGAATTAGGCGCTGCGCTGCCGCTTTCCTTTAAGCAGTATCTAGACGTCGCAAACGGCGGGTATTTGGAGTACATCATTGACGTACCTACTGGAACCGGGGAATTCGAGGCCGTTTCATTCTGTGGGTTGTTCTCTGCGGATACCGGCACTTTTTGCGACGAAACATTTATAGGCGAGATTCGATCGGGTCGCGAATACACAAAAATTCCTAAAGGGGTACTGCCGTTTGCACGAGACGGGGGTGGCTCAATCGTCTATCTGGATCTTAGTTCAGCAGGTAACGGCCGCGTGGTCGCATTCGTCGAAGGTTTACCAAGCTGGGCGAGCAAGCGTACTGAGCCGGCCTTCATTGAACTCGCTTCATCGTTCGATGAATACGTAGATAAATTGAAACTTGATCTCGACGCCGTACTCGATCATTTGGAACATGATATAACCGAGCTTTCTGGCGTTGAGGCGATAAAGGAACGGCTCGATATAGGCTTGCCGAACTGGCGAAGTGATTCGTCCCTTGTAAGCGCAATTCAAGCCGCCCAAGAGCGCCTTCGATGAGAATTTGGATTATGAGCAACGAATCTGAACGTGATCACGTCTTTTTGCGTCTTGGTGGCATCGCGGCGCTGATCGGCGGAATCGGCGGGCTCGTCACAAACGCACCTGCAAATGTTTGGTGGGTGACACGATTGTACTTGGAGCCGAGTCAGGACCAACTGCGGTAACATGTGGGTGGCTTTGCACAAAAAGTCGAAACGGAAGCGCCGAAGGCGCGGAATATGAAAGCCAGGGGGCAAGCGCGAAGCGAAGCGTAGCGCGTCGCCCCTGGGAAGAGAAACAATCTGGTGCAGCGCTGAAAGCACGTAATACCCGTGATATTTCGGCCTTTCAGGCCTTATCTAATCGTGCATATCGCACCAGGGGCGACGTGCCTCGCTTTGCTCGGCACTTGCCCCTGGCTTTCATATTCCGCGCCTTCGGCGCTCCGTTTCCACTTTTGTGCAAAGCCGCGCGACGACGAATCAGCATTGACGAAGCGAACGATGATGCAAATCGCGTCGGCGGCTGATGCTGTTTGGCAGAGCAACCGGTAATGAATGTTGATTTACAGCAACTGCCGAAGGCTCGGTTGGAGTTTGTTAAGCCGATGCTGGCGAAGCCGTCGGTACGGTTACCAACCGGCGCTGACTGGGTGTACGAGCTGAAGCTCGATGGTTATCGTGCGCTCGTAATGAAAAAGCGTGGGGTCGTTACGGTGTTCTCGCGCAGAGGAAACATTCTGAACGGCTGGTTTCCAAGCATCGCGGCAGCGTTCTCGTTTCTTCCGGACAATACGATCATCGACGGCGAAGTAGTTGTGTTGGACCAGAAGGGAATTCCTTCGTTCTCAGACTTACAGCACTCTCGCTTCACTTCAGAGTCTCTATACTTCTACGTCTTCGACTTGATTGCATATCGCGGAAAGGATCTGCGCAAGCTGCCGCTCATGGAGCGACGCAGCTTGCTGGAAGGTTCTGTGTTGAAGGGAATGCGTGACCCGATTCGCTTATCGGCGGTGTTCAATGCGTCGCCGAACAAGCTTGTTGCAGCAGCAAAGAAAACGGGTCTCGAAGGCGTGATCGCGAAGCGCGCGTCGAGTAGGTACGAAACCGGCGAGCGGAGTGGCGCGTGGGTCAAGTACAAGACCAACAAAGGTCAGGAGCTTGTCATCGGAGGTTACAAGCCTGGTCCAAATGGTTTCGACTACTTGCTCGTCGGCTACTACGAAGGCAAAGACCTCATCTTCATCGCGAAGGTCAGGAATGGGTTTACACCTGCGTTGCGACGCGAGGTTGCGAAGAACTTTCCACAGCTCAGGACCGTAAAATGTCCATTCGCAAATCTTCCCGAACCGGCGAGCGCACGACGCGGCGAAGCGATCACGGCAGAAGTCATGCCGAAGATTCAGTGGCTGCGACCGAAGCTGGTAGCTCAAATCGAGTTTACGGATTGGACCAAAGGCAACCACCTGCGCCACTCGCGATTTGTAGCACTCCGGGATGACAAGAAGGCGAGTGAGGTAATCAAAGAGCACGGCGTTTAAGAACGCCCGACTTAGATTCCCGCGCGATGCGCGATAGACTTATTACCTAATTCAGTACCTAATTAACGACCTTATTACCTAATTAACTTCGTCGTCTTTTGCCATTTCGCGTCTTTGCCGCGAGCAAGGCATTTTACGCGCGGACGTAAGTCCTTGAGAACTTTTCGAATCAAATCCAGACTCACGCCTGGACATTGCAACTGAATATCGAGGACTCGAAATGAACCGTTTGTGCGATCCATAGCGTCAAGTATCATCTCAGTCTTGGACCCCCTCGGCGCGGACGACTGCCCCACTCGCTCTTCAAACTCGCTGTAAGCGCTCTTCAGAATAAGCAGAAAGTAATTCACAAACGGCCACGGATCGTGTTTACCGTCATGCAAGTTTGAGCTCACTTCAAGCGTTTCGTAATATCTTTCCTTGTTCTCCTCGATCAACCGCTCCAAACTAATGTACCGGCCAACTTCAAAACCCAGTTGGTAGCACATGACCAGCGATAGCAAACGTGACACGCGGCCATTGCCGTCGCGAAACGGATGAATGCATAGGAAATCCAGGTTGAAAGCTGCCACGGCGATCACGGAGAGGATTGGTTAGTTGACAGGATTTCAGGATTAGGCATGATTTACCCGTAAATTCCTGGCCAGTAGTTCAGAGTTCAAGCTTCAGCTTGTCCCTAACCTGAGGGTTGAACTCTCAACATCAAATTGAGGTGACATCTGCTATGACAAAATCGTTGCTGCCCCGCAAGGCAGTCCTGTGCGCACTCATCATCGTCGCGTTGTGCCAACCCATTGCACTGGCACAGAACGGCGCCAAAGACCATGCCGCGAAGATTCAGGAAGTGCTGGCGCTGGCGCATAAGTACCGGCTGTTCAATGGCGCTGCGCTCGTGGCCGAGAATGGAAAGGTCACTTACAAGGGCGCCTTCGGTATGGCGAACATGGAATGGGAGATTCGGAATGCGCCGGATACCAAGTTCCGCCTCGGTTCGATCACGAAGCAGTTCACTGCGACTCTCATCCTCCAACTCGTCGCGCAGGGAAAGATCAAGCTCGACGGCAAGCTCTCGGATTATCTGCCGGACTATCGCAAAGACATCGGCGATAAAGTCACGATTCATCACCTGCTCACGCACACCTCAGGAATTCCGAGTTACACGAGCCTGCCTGGGTTCTTCGATAACGTGAGTCGCAACCCGTACAAAGTCACTGAGTTCGTGAAGAAGTATGCGAGCGGCGATCTCGAATTCGAACCAGGCTCGACGTTCAGATACAACAACTCGGGTTATTTTCTGCTGGGCGCCATCATTGAAAAAGTGACAGGCAAATCGTACGAGCAGGCATTGAAGGAAAACATATTCGATCCGATCGGCATGAAGAACACCGGTTACGATCATCACGGCACGATCCTTCCAAAACGCGCCGAGGGTTACGTTAAAACAGCCGATGGTTATGAGAACGCTCCGTACCTCGACATGTCGATCCCTTACGCAGCAGGCTCGCTGTATTCGACGGTCGAAGATCTCTATCTCTGGGACCAGGCGCTCTACACCGATAAGATTCTCTCGGCACAATCGAAAGAACTGATGTACAAACCGTTCCTCAACGAGTACGCATACGGATGGGCCATCACTAACGCGTCTTTTAAGATCAACGATCAACCGGTTCAGCTCATCAGCCATGACGGCGGCATCAACGGTTTTTCCACCACGATCGCGCGCTTTCCAAAAGAGAAGAACCTGATTGTGCTGCTGGATAACACCGGACAAGGTATGAACCGGCTGAGTGAAACAATCACGAGGATTCTCTACAACCAGCCTTACGAAGCACCGAAAATGTCATTCGTGGCGATACTCGAAAGCACGATCAAAGAAAAAGGCGTCGAAGCGGGCATCGCACAGTATCGTGATCTGAAAGCGAAGCAGGCCGCGACGTACGACTTCTCCGAGCCTGAGCTTAATCAACTCGGTTATCGGCTCATGCAAGCAGGCAAATTGAAAGAAGCGGTTGAGATCTTCAAGTTGAACGTCGAAGCGTACCCGCAGGCGTCGAACACTTATGACAGTCTCGCCGAAGCCTACATGAACCTCAACGAGCGCGAGCTTGCGGTGACGAACTACAAGAAGTCACTCGAGTTGAATCCGAAGAACACCAACGCGGTCGACATGCTTAAGCGACTTGAAACAGGTCCAGTCACGGTTGACGCGAAGCTCTTCGATACGTACGTCGGTGAGTACCAGCTTGCTCCGAACTTTGTCTTGCGTGTTTTCCGCGAAGGAGACAAGTTTATGACGCAAGCAACCGGGCAGCCGGTGGTCGAGATCTTTGCTGAGTCGGAGACGACGTTCTATCCGCGCGTCATTCCAGCCAAGTTGATCTTCGTCAAAGATGCAGAAGGGAAGGTCACAAGTCTGAAGCTTGTTCAGGGCGGAAGAGAAACGGTTGGAAAGAAAATCAAGTGACACACGACCGCACACGCACAGTCGCGTGGGAAGATCCGCGACCACTTGCCGAAGCGGGACGTGGAGTATCAGGTCTCGAGTTTCTGCAACGGATCGTCAGCGGCGAATTGTCGCCACCGCCGTTCGCCGCTTTACTGAATTTTGATTTAGTGGAGGTGAGCGAGGGACGTGCGACATTCGCAGTGAGTCCGGCGGAATATCATTACAACCCGATTGGCGTGGTCCATGGCGGGCTCGCGGCGACGTTGCTCGATTCCGCTATGGGTTGCGCGGTTCATTCGATGCTGCCGGCCGGCGCGGGTTACACGACGCTCGAGATCAAGGTTAACTTTATTCGTGCGATGACGGCAGAGACGGGGCGTGTGCGTTGTGAGGCGAAGATAGTCCATTCCGGCGCTCGCACGGCCACTGCTGAAGGACGGATAGTCGATGAAGCCGGAAAGCTCTACGCGCACGGCACGACTACCTGCTTAATTCTTCGCCACGAAAAGGCACAAAAATTATAATTCTCGCCGAGCGGCGGATTTGCCACTGCTGCCTGCGGCGGTCGTGACGAAGGTTCCGTTAAGACGGCCACTTGCCTGATCGATCCTCCATATAAACCGCCCGTTGGTTTTTCGCAGAGTGCCCTGTTCAAAGAAGGTTGCTTCGACGCGATCGCCGTCGATGGAGCCTTTCACTTCAATTGGAGTTCGGCTGGTTGCAGGTAAGCTGTGGCCGTTTTCAGAAACCTTTCGTCCTGCACCGGTAAAACTCTTCCCGCTCTGATTGATGGTGAGCTCGAAACCGATGTTCATGTTTTGAAACGATCGATACGACGTCTTCTGAACGCTGTTCACGACGTTCCATTTACCCGTTAAGTCCCTGGCGACAACTGGTTGAGCCACGGCGGGTTGGGCCACTCTCGGCTGGCTTACGGTCGGTTGACTCACGGTCGGCTGACTTACGGTCGGCTCGTCCACGACGGGCTGTGTCGTAGCTACTGTTGGCGCCATTGCACGCTCACGCTCGCGGTATTTGTTTCTCAACGCCACAGCAGCCACGGCGATCAGAATAAACAACATCGCCAGGACCAAGCCGCCGCGATACAGCAACGACCTCGACGGTCGCGTGTCGGGTACCGGTTCTGGAATCACCGGTAACGGTAATCGTTGTGTCTCGATCGTCACTTCGTCTTCATACGTAGACGCATCAACCGTCTCGATGCCGAAGAACTGTTTAAGCACGACGCGCTCGTTCGGCGTGATCGAACTGACAGCCGGTGGATAAATTGACGGATCAAATGTGAAACGCACGTCGCGCATTGCAGCGACTGCATTGACTGCCCTGAAGCCCGTCAGATCGCCGACACGCGCATCGACGAGCTGGCCATTCTTGAAGAAGAACGCGCCACCAGTTTTTCCCGCACTGATTTCGAGCTTCCCACTCTCGCGGTTAGTCGAAAGGATCTTGATGACATCCAGAATTCCACCGTTGTGAAGCGTCTTTCGCGTATCGAACATAGTTTCGTCTAAAACTCCTTAATGAAGCTGTCGATGAAAGGGGAAAACTGGGAAGAGGTAAACAGTCTATAAGACCCAATCCAAAAGCACAAACGCCCTTCCTTCTGGGTACTGGTTCAGTTTGAAAAACGCCGAAGGCGTTGGCTAATGCCAGCCCAGGGGAAAACGCCGAAGGCGTTGGCTAATTCCAGCCCAGGGGAAACGCCGAAGGCGTTGGCTAATTCCAGCCCAGGGTTCGAGCGCAGCGAGAACCCTGGGTCACAAGAGCAAGAAGAACAAACGCTGAAAGCGTTAGGCCTGTGCGACATTAACCCTTACAGGGTTGA
>JBIOUJ010000089.1:0-12888 GCA_044867025.1 Pyrinomonadaceae bacterium
CTGCGAAGAACAACGAACAATCGATCGAGCAAACAATTAAAGCCCTAAACGACTCGACGCGTGGCCTCATCTTCTCGAACCTCGTCGACTTCGACATGCTCTACGGTCATCGCCGCGACACTGAAGGATACGCGAGAGCACTCGAGCATTTTGATTCACGTCTTCCGGAAATTGAATCGGCGATGCGTGACGACGACGTAATGATGATCACAGCCGATCACGGAAATGATCCGACCTTCCCCGGCTCCGACCACACACGCGAATACGCGCCATTGTTGGTCTACGGAAAAACCTCCCGCCCGGCCATCAACCTCGGCACCCGCGACTCACTCGCCGACATCGGTCAAACAATCGCCGCGAACTTCGGTTTAACGTTAACTGCCGGCAACAGTTTTCTGACCGAACTTAGCCTGTGATTTTCCTATCCTAATTACCTGTGCTAAATTCCGTACATGAGCACTCACGTAACCGAACTTTTCGCAAAAGCCTCAGCCTTATCAGACAAGGACCGAGCCACCCTCGCTGGTCTGTTAATCGAGAGCCTTGAATCCGAAGTGGATCCGGACGTTGAGGAGGCATGGCGCATAGAAATAGAGCGCCGTCTGGCCGAATTGGACTCCGGCGCTGTTGAAACGGTGCCGTGGGAAGTCGTTAGGGCTAAGCTTCTTCGCCGTACCGAATGAATCACAGAATAATTCTACACGCCGAGGCTGAGACAGAGATTCTTGAAGCGTTGGAATGGTACGCGGGTCGGAGTGCTCTTGCCGCACGTGCATTCGTTCAAGAGTTGATGAGTATGGTTGTCCGTGCTGATCGCTCGCCAGAGAGTTGGACGAGAAGTGTCGGAAACACAAGGCGCATTGTATTTCCGCACTTTCCATTTAGTCTCGTCTTTCGGATGAGGGGTCAGACACTTGAAATAGTAGCGGTCGCCCACCAGCGCCGCCGCCCGCAATATTGGCGTGATCGTTAGTTTGACGGAATTGAAGTAGAGCCACCAAAAGGCACAAAGAGGACACAAAAAGGCACAACTCGTTCGAAAGAATTTGGCGCCTTTTTGTGTCCTCTTTGTGCTTTTTTGTGACTCTACTTCTTCGCCGTGAGGCTCCTGTAGATAGTCTCGAGCCACACGTCGGTTTTGATGAAGCCGGTGCCCCAGGATTTCCAGGTGTCGGGCAGGCCTTCGCTTTTTATCTGCTCCAATGTTTTTCCGTCTTTGATTTTCGCGCGGACGATGTCGCTCGTCGTGACCAGCATGTTGTGATAGTTCATGAGGTCTTCGATACCGGAGAGTGGACCATGTCCCGGAATCAGTTTGGCACCCGCGGGTATCCTGGTAATGATCTCGCCGATGTTCTTCGTCAACCCTTCCACACTGCCGCCGCTTTCAAGATCGACAAACGGAAACCTCCCGGCAAAGAAGTCATCGCCGAGATGAACGACGTTTGACCCAGCGAAGAAGATAACGCTGTCGCCGTCGGTGTGACCCTGCGGGAAGTGAATCGCGCGAATCTCTTCACCGTTGAAGTGCACGGTTAAATTCTGATTGAAAGTGATAACCGGAAGAGCTTCTTTCGGCGACGCCGGAGTCGTGCGCTTGAAAACCTCAGACTTCTGCTCGACAGCCATTCGCTTGCGCACGTTGTCGTGAGCGATGACCGGTGCTTCCGGTCCGAAGGCGACGTTGCCGCCCGTGTGATCTCCGTGCCAGTGAGTGTTGAGTATGAAGCGCAACTTCTTATCCGCAATACCCTTGAGCGCTGTCCGGATCTTGTCCGCGAGTGGTGCGAACTGATCGTCGACTATCAGAATGCCGTCGTCGCCGACCGACACGCCGATATTTCCACCAGCGCCCTCGAGCATGTAGACATTTCCGGCAACTTTCGTCACCTTGATCTCCACCTTCGAAAAGTCAGTCTGCGCAGTAACCGAGATCGCAAACAGCAGCAAAACAATCGGCACCAAAAGTTTCTTCACGTTCTCTCCTCCTAGGCGTCTGGATTCTTCAACACTGCGATAAACGGTAGGTTCCGGTAGCGTTCGGCGAAGTCCAAACCGTAGCCAACCACAAACTCATCCGGAATTCTAAAACCAAGGTAATCAATCTTCACTTCTTTCTGCCTTCGCTCAAATTTGTCGAGCAGCGCCGCAAGCTTCACACTCGCCGCTCCGCGCGACGCGAGGTTCGCGAGCAGGTACGAGAGCGTCAGGCCTGTGTCTACGATGTCTTCGACGACGAGTATGTGCCGGCCTTCGATGGGAACGTCGAGATCTTTCATGATGCGAACTTCGCCGGAAGTTCGCGTCGACGATCCGTAACTCGAAATCGCCATGAACTCGATGCTCAGGCGCGTGTCAATCGCACGCAGCAGGTCACTCAGGAAAAAGCAGGCGCCCTTCAGCACGCCAATCAGCAGCGGATTGAGGCCTGCGTAGTCGCGCGTGATCTCTGCACCGAGTTCTTTTATCCGGTCCTGGATCTGTTGCTCTGTCAGTAGCGTGTCAAGGTTTGGATTTCTGAACTCCGAAGTGATTTGGGTGGAAGAGGTAGCCAACTTGGTTCTCCTTCAGTAGTTTGCGTAGGTGCCGTGTGGTGCGACATACTATGCAAGCTCTTCCTTCAGGTCAATGACAGACATGTTTTCTCTGCGTATCTCTGCGGTCCTCTGCGCCTCTGCGGTGAGATAACTGATGAACAGGTTCACCGCAGAGGCGCAGAGGGCCCGCAGAGATACGCAGAGGAGGACTTAAATGCTTCTTCGTATCATAGTTTTGTTAATCCTCGCCGTTCCTGTGCTCGGGCAGACGCCGGCGATCGAACCTTGCCCGGCGACTCCAGCAAAGCCCAGCATCACGGCGAATCCGGAGAAGGTTGGCGCTAAACCTGGACGGACCGTCGTCGACGCGAGCGTTCCTGACGACGCGGATGTAGAAAAACTAGTTGCGCCCTACAGCGAAAAGGTGCTGGTGCTGAGTAAAGTAATCGGCCGTCTCGAGAGTGGTCTGAGCAAGACGGGCGTCGGTGGCGGCACAATCGGAAATTTTGTGTCGGATGGAATTAGGGCGTACGCCAGGAAAAGCGGAAAGTCTCCAGCTCTCACGATCATGAATGTGGGTGGGCTGCGCAAGAACGAGATCGCCCCGGGTGAACTCCGCGCCAGCGACATCTTCGAGTTGCTGCCGTTTGAGAATGCACTCGTCGCAGTCGAGATGACCGGCGTGCAGCTTGCGAAGCTGATTGAGATTGTGACTCGTGATGCTCAATCCGGCGCGCGTATTCACTTTAAATGGAACGAGCAAAGCCGTCCTGAATTCCTGAGCGGCAAGCTCGTCGACGAAAACGGAAAAGAGCAGGAGATCGATCCTCAAAAGCTCTACACCATCGTCACTATCGACTATCTCTTGCAACGCGGTGGTGGCGCCTACGCGATTCTTCAGGAAGCAAAAAGCAAGACACCGCTAAACATAACTCTCCGCGACGCCATCATGGAGTACGTTAAGTCTGAAACAGCCGCCGGGCGGCCGATTCGCAGCGTTAAAGACGATCGCTTCGTTCAGGTTGGTCCAGATCCGAAAGTTGTTGAACCGCCGCGATGATCAATAGACGAAATTTTCTGACGACTTCGGCCGCGTTCGGTGCAACGCTGGTTGGCTTTCCTCGAACTCTGCTGGAAGCGAGCGCCGCCGAGAGTGTAATCACGATCCTTCATACCAACGACACGCACTCGCAGATTGATCCCTTGCCGCCGAACGACAGAAACGCAGGGAAGGGAGGCGTTGCGCGTCGCGCGACCCTCGTAAAGCGAGTCAGAAAAGAAAACCCAAACACGTTGCTCCTCGACGCAGGCGACGTGCTTCAAGGCACGCCGTACTTCAATTTCTACAAAGGCGAGGTCGAATACAAAGCGATGTCGGCGATCGGTTACGACGCCGGAACGCTCGGCAATCACGAATTCGACAACGGCCTCGAAGCACTCGCCGCGGCTCTGAAGTTCGCAAACTTCGACATCGTTTCCGCGAACTACGACGTGAAGGGAACTGTGCTCGAGGATCGCGTGAAACGTTACGTCGTAAAGACAGCCGGCGGCATACGAGTCGGACTTTTCGGCCTCGGTATCAGTCCAACTGCACTGATCACGCCCGCAAACTTCAAAGGCGTCACGTTCATCGATCCGGTGATCGCCGCACGTGAGGTCGTGAAGAAGCTGCGTGAAGAAGAGCGCTGCTCGCTGGTCGTTTGCATGTCGCATCTTGGCTACCACGAAGATGGCAAACGCGGTAACTCGATGCTTGCGTCGCAGGTAGACGGCATCGACTTCATTGCCAGCGGTCACACGCACCTCTTCATGGAACAACCGGTCACGGCAATTCAACCTTGCGGCGCTAAGACGTTGATATTCGAAGTTGGCAAGAGCGGAATTTATGTGGGCCGCGTTGACTTTACGTTTCGCACTGGAAAACTCGTGGCGGCTGCAGGAAGGTTGCTCGATCTGAGGAATGTTTGATGGCTGACGACGCAACCCGCGATCGAGTTCGCGCGCTGGTGCGCGAGGTGTTGGCGAAAGCCGCGCCTGAAAACGTCGCCGAAAAAGAGACACCGCCAACTCGCTTCGTAAACACAGTCTCAGAAACTTCATCACAACCTGCGGTCACGCGCGATGAGTCCGCGAAGAGCGTCATCACCGAGGATGACGTGCGTGGACTCGAGCCTGGTGCTGTGCTCAGGATTGGTGAAGATGCTCGCTTGACGCCGCTCGCAGCAGACATCGTCAGCGAAAGAAAGATCGAGATTGTGCGTCGTGCTTCGAGACGCGGATCGAAGGCGTCGAAGATCGTTGCAGTGGGCGCTGATCACGGTGGGTTCAAGATGAAGGAAGAGCTCAAGGTGGTGCTGAGTGAACTCGGACACAGGGTGCAGGATTTTGGCGCGTACTCGGAAGACGCAGTTGACTATCCTGACTTTGCACACGCAGTTGCGCGCGCGGTTGCGGATGGCGGCGCAGAGCTCGGGATCGTGATCGACGGCGCGGGTGTTGGGAGTGCGATGACTGCGAACAAGGTTCCTGGTGTGCGGGCGGCGGCGTGTTATTCAGTCGAGGTGGCGCGTAACTCCCGCGAGCACAACGATGCGAACGTCCTGACACTCGGAAGCAAGACGATCAGCAGCGCACAGATGCGCGAGATCGTCGCGACGTGGCTTTCGACTGAGATAACCGAAGAGCGCCACCGCAAGCGCGTCGCGAAAATCGATGCCATCCAGCGGCAATACCAACGTTGAGCCGCAAAAAGGCACAAAAGGCTGTTAGAATATCCGCGTCATGCCCTTCTCAAATAATGGTGATTACGAGGCGCTGGTCGAGCAGATCACGGACGTAATCTTCGCTCGTCTCAACGGCGACGGCGGCGAACAGGCCGCGATGTGCGGCTGCACGTCCGAGTGCTTTCATCGCTGCCCGGAACGGATGCATCGCATCGTTGACGCGGGCGCTGCTCGCATCGGCCTCGTGCTGGGACAGACCGGCTCCGCAACGGAATGGGCAAGGCTAATTGATCATACGTTACTGCGACCAGACGCCACAGACGACGATATCAAGAAGCTTTGCCAGGAAGCGGCGACTTACCGCTTCGCATCCGTCTGCGTTAACCCGACGTGGGTTCGCGTCGCTGCGTGCAACTTGATCGGCAGCGGTGTTCCCGTCTGTACCGTGATCGGATTTCCACTCGGCGCAACGCTTCCCGACGTCAAAGCCTACGAAGCCCGTCGCGCCATCCTCGACGGTGCGAAAGAAGTCGACATGGTGATTAATGTCGGAGCACTGAAGAGCGGCGACGATTGCCTCGTGGAACACGACATTCGTTCGGTGGTCCAGGTCGCACACGAGTACGAAGTGATTTGCAAAGTGATCATCGAGACTGCGTTGTTGACCGACGACGAGAAAGTCCGTGCGTGCCAGGCTGCAAAAAAGGCCGGCGCCGATTTCGTAAAGACGTCGACCGGGTTTTCAAAAGGCGGCGCAACCGTCGCCGACGTCGCACTGATGCGACGCACGGTCGGATCAGAACTCGGCGTCAAAGCATCAGGCGGCGTCAAAGGCCTGGACGACGCACGCAAGATGGTCGAGGCCGGCGCAACACGCATCGGCGCAAGCGTCGGCGTAAAGATCGCACAAGAAGCCGCGGGAAAGAGTCCTACCCCTGCAAAAACCTCCGCTTACTAGGAACGGTGAACACAAATGCCGGCAAACGCAAAGCTGTTGGCGGTAATTCTCGGCGGAGGCGCCGGGAATCGTCTCTTTCCACTCACACAACAGCGATCGAAACCAGCAGTTCCGCTCGGCGGTAAGTACCGTCTCGTCGATATCGCGCTTTCCAACTGCATCAACTCCGACATCCTGCGCACGTTCGTTCTGACGCAATTCAATTCAGCATCGCTCAACAGGCACATCGCACAGACTTATCGCTTCTCACAATTCTCGAACGGCTTTGTCGAGATCATCGCCGCGGAACAAACACACGAAAGCCCGCAGTGGTTTCAGGGAACTGCCGACGCCGTCAGACAAGTCTTACCGCACATCCACGATATGGGAATCGACACGTTGTTGATACTCTCCGGCGATCATCTGTATCGCATGGACTATCGCGAGTTTCTCGAACGCCATCATCAATCGAATGCTGATGTAACTGTTTCAGTGATCCCCTGTGAGGCAAGATCTGCAAGTGAGTTTGGTTTGTTGAAGACCGACGACACGGGACGCATCGTCGAGTTTAAAGAGAAACCCAAAGGCGAAGAGTTGCTTTCGATGCAGGTCGATACGACTCGGCTCGGACTCGACGCGAAAGAAGCGCCGCGACGACCGTTTCTCGCGTCGATGGGAATTTATGTTTTCAAGTACCCGCAACTCGAACAGTTACTCGCCGAAGATTCTGCGTGGGTTGATTTCGGCAAGCACATAATTCCAGCGGCCATCAGATCGAGACACGTGCAGGCACACATGTTCGACGGTTACTGGGAAGACATCGGAACCATCGGCGCCTTCTATCGCGCCAATCTCGATCTAACGAGCAAGATTCCGAAGTTCAATTTGTTTGACGCGGAAGCACCGGTGTTCACGCGCGCGCGCTACCTGCCGCCGTCAAAGATTGAAGAGAGCCAGATCGACGATTCGATCATCAGCGATGGCTGCATCATCAACGGCGCGAAGATAACGAACTCTGTAGTTGGTGTGCGCAGCAGGATCTCGAAGGGCGTACAGATCGACGCTTCGTACATTATGGGCGCCGATTTCTATCAAACATTGGAAGACATGCGGACGGATTTGAGTAAGAATCTGCCGCGCCTCGGAATAGGTGAGGGAACTGTCATCAAACGCGCCATCATCGACAAGAACACGCGCATCGGAAAGAATGCGCGGCTGTTGAATGAAGCGGGCGTCGTCGAAGCAGATGGACCGAACAGTTCGTACTTCATCCGCGACAGCATCATCATCGTCCCCAAAAACGCCGTGATTGCGGACGGCACGATCATATAGACAGGTCTAAAGTAATACTTTAACTAATGGCGAAGTTTAGTTTCCCGACGACGGATTATCATCCGGCTTCAGTAGAGCGAAATTCACCCCAGAAGCGCCGTAAGACCACGGTTCCCCATATCAAGCTCCCAACGGACAAAACGGCTCTCGACGTCGCAGTCGGAGACAGAGTTGTTCATCTGACCAACCTCAACAAGCCCTTCTGGCCGAAGCTGCACGTCACGAAGCGAGATCTGATTCAGTACTACCTCGACGTCGCGCCCACTTTGCTCCCGCACGTGACGGAGCGTGCGATGGTGATGAAACGCTACCCGAACGGCGCCGCCGGAGAATTCTTCTTCATGAAACGCGCGCCGACGCCAAGGCCGAAGTGGATCGACATCTGCCACATCGAACACGAGTCAGGCAACGTCATCAACTTCCCGATGATTCAGGACGTGGCTTCGTTGATGTGGGTGATCAACCTCGGCTGCATCGATCTTAACCAGTGGTATGCACGCTGTGACGACGTCGATCGGCCTGATTATTTGCATTTCGATCTCGATCCCGTTCCCGGCGCGTCGTTTGAAAAAGTGTGTGAAGCAGCGTTGTTTCTGAAGGTCGCGCTCGATGCATTGAAGATACCAAGTTATGCGAAGACGACTGGCTCGAAAGGGATTCACATTTACATTCCGATCAAGCGTGGTCCAACTCAGAAGCAGGTGTGGACGTTTGCGAAGGAATTTGCGCACGCCGTTGCGTCGCAGGCGAGGGAACTCCTGACTGCCGTTTACCAGGTTTCGAAACGGCCGAAGGGAAGAGTGCTGGTTGACTACAACCAGAATGCGTGGGGTCGCACGCTGGCTTCGGTCTATTCCGTCAGGCCAAACAAACTGCCAAGCGTCTCAACGCCGATCACTTGGAAGGAGTTGGAGCGTGGGATCGCGATCGAAGACTTTCGTATCGACAATGTGCCCGCGCGGATTCGCAAGCTCGGGGACTTGTGGAAGCCGCTCTACGAGACGAAAGGCAGGTTCAAACTTGAAGCTTATCTTTAACGGTCGGCAAGGCCACAGTTTAAGTTTTTAATTATGTTTACGGTTTGGACAGTGGGGCACTCGACGCGCAGTGGTGAGGAGTTTGGTCAGATACTTTCAGCGCATGGCATTGAAGTGTTGGTTGACGTGCGAAGTTTTCCGGGTTCGCGGCGGTATCCGCAATTCAATCGTGCTGCGCTGTCGGAGTCGCTTGCGAGTATCGGAATCAAGTATCGACATGAACCGCGGTTGGGCGGGCGACGGACGCCGCGTGCTGATTCGCATAACACGGCGTGGAGGAATGCGTCGTTTCGCGCGTACGCAGACCACATGGAGACGGATGAGTTCAGAAAGGGAGTTGAAGATTTACTTGAACTCGCAGCGAGTGCTCGCGTCGCAGTCATGTGTGCGGAGGCGTTGTGGTGGCGCTGTCATCGAAGCCTGATCTCGGATTATCTCAAAGCCGCCGGGCATACAGTCGTGCACATCGTCGATCAAACAAAGACCGAAGAGCATCCCTTCACTTCAGCCGCACGAATTGTCGATGGAGAGTTGACTTACCGGGGACTCATTTAATTTATCCACAGATTACACAGATTACACAGATTTCTTTTTCATCTGTGTAATCTGTGGATAAGTTTTAACTCGCCCGGTTGCTGTGCCAGACTTTGGCTTTCGCGCCTTTCTTGCGGCGCTTCACGCCCGTACGGCGCGGGATCTTTTTGGGATCGCCTGTCGCGGCTTTCGCGACGTCACCACCTTCATCCTCTGCAATCTCCGCGAGCGAGCGTCGCGTGATGATCGAAACGGGCGCGAGTTCAGTCACATCTTCTTCAGTCGTGTAGTAGTCGCGATGCTTGATCAATAACCACTGTCGATTCCGCGTGCGCACGAGCACCCACGAGCCCTTCAACTTCCCGCCATCGAGCGTGAACTTCAATTCACCTTTGCGCAAAGCCGCTTCGACATCGTCCGTCTCTTCGGGTTTATACGTTCCGTGGTCCCAGACCATCACGGTCCCGCCACCGTACTCGCCTTCCGGAATTACACCTTCAAACTTCGCATAGTCGACCGGATGATCCTCAACCTGCATCGCGAGCCGCTTCACTTTCGGATCGAGCGATGGACCTTTCGGGACGGCCCATGACTTCAGCACGCCGTCGGCTTCGAGTCGGAAGTCGTAGTGCAACTGAGTGGCGCGGTGTTTCTGAATGACGAACATGCGGCCTGAGCGTGTGCGTTTCTTCTCTGGCCCAGGCTCCGGCGTCTTATCAAACTTCCGCTTCTTCTTGTATTCAGTTAAACCCACGTCTGAAGTAATAGCCTAAAGTGATTCTTTAAGTGAGTCGAAAATCTGCGGCTCAAAGAGCTCGGACTGGATTGGATCAAGGCCCAGGGCCTGTCTGACGCGCGCAAAGCTGCGACGATGAATCGGCGACGCTCCGAGAGTCTTGAGCGTCTGACAATGCTCGGGTGTTGGATAACCCTTGTGTGTCGCGAGTCCGTATCCGGAATACATCTGGTCCAACTCGAGCATGTGCGCGTCCCGAGTTGTTTTCGCCAGGATCGACGCGGCCGCGATGCTTGCCGAAAGAGCATCGCCACGAATGATGCCGCGTTGAGGTGTCTCGCAATGCGGAATCCTGCGCGCGTCGACAAGAATGAAGTCAGGCGCGCAAGTCAGGCCCTGCACCGCGCGCTGCATCGCCAGCAGTCCAGCATGATAGATATTGATCGTGTCGATCTCTTCGACCGAAGTAAATCCTACGGACCAGCAGACTGCATCCTGTTTGATCTGCACTGCGAGTTCATCTCGTTTCTCAGGATCGAGGATCTTCTTCGAGTCGTTGAGTCCGCGCAGCTTGTAATTCTGTGGCAGGATGCAAGCGCCCGCGACGACAGGTCCCGCCAGCGGTGCCATCCCTGCTTCATCAACACCGGCCACAAAGCCGTAGCCTTGCGACCAGAGTTCGATCTCAAATCGCAGCAGGAAGTGCAGGCGTTGACCTTCGGCACGATTCTCACGGTATCGTCCGCGAATGCGTTTTGCGAGCTGGTGTGCACCTTGACGCTTATCAACTTCGAGAGCTTCAAGTAAACCTTTAGGTACCGGCCGTTCGCGCCGCACAAACAGCTCACTCAATTCTGGAATGGATTTTTTGAGGAGGTCTTCCAGAGAACTCATGATTCGCGGTTAGTCTGTGTTCAGCGACGAGAGTTGTCAAGATGCTTATTTGTTTTTTATCTTCTCTGCAGAGGGCCGCAGAGGTAAGACACAGAACAGATGAATCTTTCCCCCCGAACACGTCTCCGCCTGCTTGGACTGCTCCCGCTCTTCTTCTTCCTGGCGCAGGGTGTTCATTACTGGAGAATCAACGAGCTCGGGCACATGCTCTGGATGTGCAACGTCGGCAACCTGTTGCTTGCGATGGGTCTCTTTCTCGAGAAGTCCGTGCTGGTCAGACTCGCTGCGATCTGGACGGTGCCGGGCCTGGTGGTCTGGTTTCTCTACGTGGTACTCGCGTGGGGAGTATTTCTCACTTCAACTCTCGCGCACGTCGGTGGGCTCGCAGTTGCGATCATCGCGCTCAGTAAGTATCGCATGGATAGAACAGCGTGGCGCTGGGCGTTTGGCTGGTATCTCGCGATACAACTCTTATCTCGCTTCCTGACACCGGCTAATCTAAACGTAAACCTCGCACACGCGATACAACCCGGCTGGGAACAAGCGTTCGGATCCTACTGGATCTTCTGGCTTACTTTAACTCTGGTCGCAATTGTGACTTTGTGGCTGTCAGGCCTGCTGCTCTGGAGTATCTGGCCGGCAGATGTACGGGAAGAGCTCGCGGTTTAGGCGGTCTTTGCGGTACCACACTGACAGCGTCGACTAGACTCGATCAATGAGGTGACCACATTACAAAGTTCTGACGGCTGGCTGGGCTTAACGAGATAAGCCTGTGCTCCGGACAGCAGCGCCTGATCGCGATCGATTTCGTACGCGGCCGCGGAATAAAAAACAATCGGTGTGGCCTGGTCGAACTCACGGATCTGCTTACAGAGATCCAAACCCGAACCATCCGGCAACCAGGAGTCCAAAAGATAAAGATCGAAGTGTTGTGAGCCGGCGAGAGCCACTCCGCTCTCGACGGTAGAGCTACACACGACTTCGTAACTTCGTTGTTCGAGCACGAGCGTGACCAGTTCACGCGTATCGTCGTGATCTTCGATGTAAAGGACACGGGGGGCGTCTGAGTGTCTCATAGGTTTTCCTAAAAATTTGCCGCTCGGGAGTAAGTGCGCCGGGATCGAAAGGGAAACAGGCCGGGCCGGCATATATTTCTCAAGGTCAGTCGGGAAGGATATGCCGACCGCGGCCACCCTGCTTGTTGTGTGCCGGGAATTTATGCCGAATCACGTGACGTGTCAGTACGTTGCCGAACAGTTTTGATTCACTAATTCCTGATCTGGCAAAACACTGTATAACGAAGACTTCGCGTATTTTTGGACTACTGTACGGCTAAGAACAAAAAGCGTAGAATCATTTTCGTCGAAAACAGTTACCCCGTCTGGATGAGCCCGAAATCTCTGTAAGTCCGGAAAGTGAGTAAGGCGGGATGAACCCTAATCTCCAAACCCTTGTCCCCGATAGGCGAGATCCGCTTACCTCGAGCATCGCATCTCGAAATGAATTGCTCGGTGAGTTGCTTCGGATTCCCGACGTAAGCAACTACCTCTTCCCTGAATTAAGAATCGTTCCTCTTACAGTGAACCAGGTTCTTTATGAACAGGGCGACAAGATCGACGTCGTATACTTTCCACTGGACTCGGCCGTTTCAGGTCTTGCGATCATGGAAGATGGAACCACCATCGAAACGGCCCTCGTCGGGCGAGACGGCCTGGTGGGAATATCTACAGTTCTGGGTAGTGGCCTCTCGCGACAATGGATGTGGGTCACAATCGGCGGACAGGCCATTCAGCTTGACGCCAGATTCCTGGATAAGGTGTTTGTCCAAAACGAGGGTGCCTTAAGAGCGTTATTGAAATATTACCGATCGTTGATTACGCAAGTGTCGCAGCGCTGCGTCTGCAATACTCGACACACGATCCTCGAACGACTGTGCTGCTGGTTGCTCATGATTCACGATCGGGTTGGTGGAAGCAAACTGAGCTTGACGCAAGAGATGATCGCATCCAGAGTTGGCGCGCGGCGTGCGGGCATCACGGTTGCAGCCGGAATGCTTCAGGACATGGGTGCGATTGTTTATCGTCGTGGTCAGCTACAGATTGCGAATCGTGAGGTTCTGGAGAGTGCGGTCTGCGAATGTTACGGTTTCATACAATCC
>JBIOUJ010000090.1:0-23559 GCA_044867025.1 Pyrinomonadaceae bacterium
ATGGCGGTCGCGATATTCCCAGGGTTGTCGCTACCGCTGTTCATTATCATGACATCCTTTACACATCGTTATCATGACAGCGGGCCTTTCATTCTCCCCAAGCTTTAGCTTGGGGACACCGCTCCAAAATCGGGAAAACCATTTAAATGGTTTTCAAGAGTAGGAGACAACGAGGACCCCAAGCTAAAGCTTGGGGAGAATGAGAAAAGCCGCTTACAACCGGTTCGGGAAAAAACAAACTGTAAAGGATGTCATGATAATGAACAGCGCAAGCGACAACCCTGGGAATATCACGACCGCGATGCTTTCAAGCCTGAAAGGGTTAATGTCGCACAGGCCTAACGCTTTCAGCGTTTGTTCTTCTTGCTCTTGTGACCCAGGGTTCTCGCTGCGCTCGAACCCTGGGCTGGAATTAGCCAACGCCTTCGGCGTTTTCCCTGGGCTGGAATTAGCCAACGCCTTGGGCGTTTTCCCCTGGGCTGGAATTAGCCAACGCCTTCGGCGTTTTCCCCTGGGCTGGAATTAGCCAACGCCTTCGGCGTTTTTAAACTGAACCAGTACCCAAATTCCCGCATGCTTGCGAAGCGAGGGGGTTCTGCTTAAAATGGCCGTTCTTTAATCGCCGGCTCAGCTCCCCGAGGTCTAATCTGCTCGTACCTGCGTCTTTATTGCGGAGGAATTCGTGAAGCAAGTTTTCTGGTTCTTGTGCGCCAGCATCGTGCCTGCGCTGATCGGTGGCTCATTCGCCTCCGTCGCAGCCCAAACCTCAACTCCAACGCCGGACCCGTTTACCGTTCAGGTCACTTCAACCGCGCCCGGTTTCAACATCACGATGGGCGACGTGAGCGCCAATGGCCGGTTCGTTGTTTTTGTTTCAAACGGCGACCTGGCAAGTGATAAGACAACCAAGAACAATGCCGACGGTAATCGCGAGATCTTTTTATACGACTACGCTCAGCGTCGCATCTTCCAGATCACGAATACCAAAAACGTTCCGAACCCGACATCAACCCCCAGTCCATCGCCGAGTCCAACGCCAACGCCGAGCCCGACACCAACTCCGTCACCAACTCCTGCCGTTCCGTCGGAGGTAAAAATCGAAATCGACAACAGGTCTCCGGTGATCTCTTACGCACCGGCGCTGACGGACGGCAAACGCGTGTACAGAATTGTCTTCAGTTCCAACGCGCCCGATCCGGAAAACTACCAGGGCACCGAAAGTGAAACTGATGTGGCGACCGGTTTTAACTCGGAGATCTGGACCTATACGCTCCCACCAGTGGCCGACGTCGATCTAACGCTTGGAACGGATTTCTTTGAGGATATTACTCTGGGAGGTAGTTTCGAACACGTTACCGCGACACCTGCCAGTCGACCATCGAGACCAGGTTCGCTTCTCGCAAATCCATTCTTTGCAGACGACAATCGCGAGCCATCGATTTCCGACAACGGCAATATCATTGCGTTCATTTCTACTCGCAATGCCTTTTCGGGCGCCACTAACAACGACGGCAATCCCGAACTGTTCTTTTACAACGTTATGAGTGACGCGTATACACAGGCCACCAACACTCAGGATGTGAACCCGGCCATTGGATTAATCTTTCAAAGTAATCCATCTCTGTCTGCGGATGGCTTGACAGTGGCTTTTGAGTCGAGCGCTAACCTTGCCGCCAATAACGCCGACGGCAACGCGGAGATATTTTGGGCGAAACTCGGTGACGAGGGATTGACCGACATTCGTCAAGTCACACGCACAATCAACGGTGCTACAGCCAATGTAAATGTTTTGAGTTCCGGTCGAAGACTGAGTCGAAATGGCGCGTTTATCGCGTTCGAATCTCGGGCCACCGATCCAAAGGCGAATACGGCTGTCACTGGCCTCGCTCTCGGGCTGTTCGTTTATACAGTGGCGAATGACACGTTCGTGGAGATCGGCACTCGTCAGAACGCGATCGACTTCATCCGTTTCCCGACTTTTACTGACTACGACAGCTCGCTCGCACCGTCAACCCTGCTGTTTACGTCGCAATTGAATTTCCGACCTGATGGAACAGAGCCACCCACTGCTCAGGCGTCTGAAGGGTTGAATCCACAGCATGCGGCGCAGCTATTCGCAACGTCGCTTCCAGCCGGTTCGTCACAGACTTTCACTCGCTTGACGAACGTTCCCGAGCAAAGCGCGGTCGGTGGTATGCGACCCGTCCCGAGCGAAACACGTAAGCGCGTTGGTTTCGAACTCGGTGGAATCGACCTGGGTAACGGAAATTTCGACGAGTCGAGAGAAATCTTTTATCTGTTGACGCCGCAGATTACGGCGCAATCTGCTACTGCGCTTTCGTTTTTCACCGGCGCGAGCAACATGCCCGTAACGGCAGCCACGCCGGTTCCAAGCCCGACTCCGAGTCCTACGCCGTTTCCGAGTCCGGTTCCCGGAGCGCCAATTGGCCTTGCTCCCGGCGAGTTGGGCCTCATTCGTTCAACCGCCGTGCTTGCGCCCGCAGACAAAGAGGCTTGCCCTACTTCGGATCCTGCGCATCCGTGTGCTTCGGAAACCAAACGCACTCCGGCTTTGCCCGTGGAACTGAATGGTGTTTCGGTCAGTGTTAACGGAGCTGCCGCCGGACTCTACTCTGTGGATGCCGACAGCAAACAGATTAACTTTGTAGTCCCGATCACTTTGACGCCCGGATTAGCAACAGTCGCTGTTGCCAACGGAAACACGTTGTTCCGCAGCCTTCTGCTGATCGTTCCCGCTCAGCCCGATATTTTCACGACTAGTGGCGACGAAGGCGGGCGGGCTGGCGCTCGCAACGCGATCAATATGTTCGGGGAACCGTTCTCAGTCACTACCGTTCCTCCGGCGGGAGGAACCGCAGTACCGACAGTTATTCAACTGATTGTGACAGGAGTTAGAGGTGCAGCCAGGACGGAAATCACCGTAACTGTGGGGACTACCGCGATTAGCCAGGATGGGATCGTGAGTGTTCAACCGCTTCCGGAGAATCCTGGTTTCGAAACCATCAACTTCACGCTACCCGCGTCTCTTGCGGGCGCGGGAGACGTCCCGATACAGGTGACGTTTACGAGAGTCGCCCCCGCGTTCTCTTCGGTCAGCAGACCGGCAGCAACGGCCCCGCACATCACGATTAATTAAGTCGGTCACAAAAAGCACAAATGTTCTATTTTGTGCTTTTTGTGGCTACAACCGTGGTACCATGCGGTTCGGCTGAACTCGTGTCCTCGCAGGAAAATCTAAATGCAGTTGCCGGCAGCAATAATCGCCAGTGTGGCGCTGTTTCTATCTCTCGGCACTCGAGAGCGGCTGGAGATGCGTGATTCCTTTGAGTTCGAGCCTGCCGCACAAACCGTCCGCAAAATACGTTGGCCCAAAAAGACGATCCAGATCTCGCTCTCGAACTCTCTGCTAGCTCCCGGCGCGAATATCAAAGCCGATAGCGATGTCGTGGGTGCAGTCCGCCGCGCGCTTTCTCGCTGGTCCAGTCTTGCCAACATAAATTTCATCGTCACGTGGTCTTCGCTGACTTCAATCAGTCCGGCTGATGCGGGCGATGGCGTCAACCTGCTGACCATCGCCGACACTGCCGAGAACGAAGCCTTCAACTCCGAGGCGATGACTGGACGCACACGCGTCTTCTTCGCTCCTGAAACAGGTAACATCGCCGAAGCCGACATCAGCATCAATCCCCGACCGCGTGCCGAAGACGGAACCGAGTTGCAGTTTTCAACTGACGGCACGCCCGGCACGTACGATCTCGAGGCCACCTTCACACACGAGATCGGACATCTTCTCGGTTTGGACCACTCCGCTGTGCTTTCGTCAACAATGCAGAGCCGCCAGGCGTTCAACGGAACCTTTGGACTTCCTGCATTGACCGAGCGAACGTTGAGTGAAGACGATCGACAGAAGGTCCGCAGCCTGTATGGATCGAAGCAGAGGGTCGGCCGGATCGAAGGACGGCTGGCCGACAACCGCACGCCAGGTGCGTTGATACCGCTGAACGGTGTGAACGTGTGGGCCGAGAGTGTTGCTACGGGTCGCGTGATTGCGAGTGATGTCACGGCTGATGATGGCACTTACAAATTGGACGGCCTGGTGGCTGGGCAGTATCGCGTGATCGTGTCGGCCGCAACAGAAGTGCAGAAGTTTCGCAGTTTCGAGTTGTCGAACCAGGTCGTAGTTAAGAACGACGGCATGACGCCGCTGAATTCCAATCTGGTGCCGCCACTTGCTTCGTCGCTCGATCCGAAAGTGATCGGGCTCAATGCGGAACTCTCGACTGTCGCGTTGCCGCTCGCGCCCGGAAAACGCGCGAAGATTTATCTCGGCGGTGATGGCGTCGATCAAGTGCCGGGCACGAACATCGCCGTCAACTCGCCGTACTTCACTGTCGACCCTTCAACTCTGGCTCGCGAACAGATTGCAGCGCCGTTTCCGATCGTCAGTATTGAGGTGCAGGTCGCGGCGAATGCGCCATTTGGCGATTACACGATCAGGCTCCAGTCCAACTCTGGTGAAACTGCGTACGTGCCGGGAGCGATCACGATCGATCCGGGCGTCGTCTCGGCAGTGTCAAATCCGCTCGACGATCCGCGCTTCTTCGTGGCTCAGCAGTTCGTTGACCTGGGCCGCGAACCGGATGCGTCAACGATCGACAAACTCAGCGCACAGCTTTCGCAGTGCAATTCACGCAGCGACTGTCTACGTGCGCGTAAGATCGATATTTCGACGAACCTCCTCGTGGACAATGAGCTCCCGGCGACGGGAGTGTTTCTCTACGGGCTTTATTCCGCCGGGCTGGGACGGTTGCCGCGGTTCGCGGAGTTTGAAAGCGATCGCGCCGCGATTCTGAGTCAGAAGGGCGAAGTGGAAGCGATTCGAGCGGCGCTGGCGAGCGCGTTTGTCGAACGGCCCGAGTTCAAACGACGGTTCCCGTCGACGATGAAACCGGGAGAGTTTGTCGATTCGCTGATCGCGTCGCTGGTCCAGAGTAGCGGCGTGGATTTTGGATCGGAGAGGAGCTTATTGATCGGTCTGTTGGATGACACTGCGAATGGCCGCGCGGCAGTTCTCACGCGACTCGCTTCAGACCAGCGCGTCGCCGATGCTCATTACAACCATGCGCTGGTCGCGTTTCAATACTTTACGCACCTGAAACGAAGTCCCGACGAGTCTGCCTTTAACGCCTGGGTGAACACGCTCAAGAGTAAGCCGCTGCGCGATGCCGACGCCGCGCGTTCGATGGTCTGCACATTTATCAACTCCGCCGAGTATCAAAACCGCTTCGGAATGCTCGTCACTCACACCAACCGCGAGTGCAACTGACTTGATGTTATAGTTGCGGCTGCTTGAAGGAAAAACTACTTTCGTATCTCGTCTGTCCTTTCTGTGAAGGAACTCTGAATCTTTCTGTCCGGAACCACGAAGACGGCGAGATCATGGAAGGCGAGCTACGCTGTGCATCATGCGCTCTCTCGTTTCCGGTAACGGGCGGAATCCCGCGTTTCGCGAATCTGGAGCAGGTCGAAAGTGACAAACGCGCTACGGCTGAAAACTTCGGATGGCAGTGGCAGCACTTTACCCAGGCGGATGAAAAGTACGCGGAGCAATTCCTGGGTTGGATCGCACCGGTAACGCCGGAGTTCTTTCGCGATAAAGTCGTGCTGGAAGGGGGCACAGGCAAGGGGCGTCACACTCAGCTCGCCGCAGGCTGGGGTGCGAGTGAAGTTATTGGTATCGATCTGAGCGTCGCCGTCGAGACAGCGTTTCGCGCCACGCGTTCGTTGCCGAACGTACACATAATTCAAGCAGACATTTATCGACTCCCGCTGGCGCGCAAGTTTGACTACGCTTTCTCTGTTGGCGTGCTGCATCATTTGCCCGATCCGCGTGGTGGGTTTTTGTCGTTGGCTTCGAAGGTGAAACCGGGCGGGCACGTGTCTGCGTGGGTTTACGGCGCCGAGAACAACGAATGGATTACGCGCTTCGTCAATCCGGTGCGCGAAAAGATCACGTCGCGAATCGATCAACGCGTGCTGCTGCAATTGTCGAAGATTCCCACGGCGTGTTTGTACCTGGCGACGAAGCTGGTTTATGGACCATTGAACAGAAACGGTTCTTCGCTGGCCAAACGACTCTTTTACAACGACTACTTGAGTTCGATTTCTACTTTTGGCTGGCGCGAGCAGCACACGATAGTGTTCGATCATCTGCTTGCGCCCACGTCTTTCTACATTTCTCGTCAAGATTTTGAGACGTGGTGGCGCGATGTCGGAGCCACGGATGTGCAAATAGGCTGGCACAATAAGAATAGTTGGCGCGGGACCGGTCGATTGCCGCAAAAAGGCACAAAATGCGCATAAAATGAATCAATTTTTCTGGACAATCCTTTTTGAGCCTTTTGTGCCTTTTTGTGGCTAATCGATGCTTTCGACCCAAACAGCACATAGCAGAATCTGGCAGCCATTGTGGCAACTTCCCAGTCGTGCCGAGCTGATCTTATCGTTCGCGAAACGCGAACTGTCAGGGCGTTACAAGGGCTCGGCACTCGGCATCGCCTGGGCCGTGCTGACGCCGGTGGTGATGATCGCGATCTTCACTTTCATCTTCGCCGGCATTTTCGGCGCGCGCTTCGGCGCAGATCAATCTCCCTGGGATTACGCGCTTTACCTCTTCTGCGGCCTGCTGCCGTGGTCCATGTTTCAGGAGTCAGTGCAGCAATCTGCAAACACGATCGTGGTCCACTCGAATCTCGTCAAACGAGTCGTGTTTCCGCTCGAGGCATTGCCGGCGGCACAGGTCTTCGCGGCGCTCGGCAATCAACTATTCGCCACTGTCGCCTTGTTGATCGCGAGTGTGATTATCCGGCACCAACTCGAGGTGACTGTGTTTTGGTTACCGGTCCTCCTCATTCCACAACTCCTTTTTGCGCTTGGCGCGGCATGGCTCATCGCCTCACTCGGTGTTTTCCTGCGCGACATCGCACAGGGCGTCACGCTTTTGCTAATGGCGTGGATGTACCTGACGCCCATCATCTATCCCGAATCGCTCGTTCCGGAACAATTTCGCACCTTCATCGATCTCAACCCTTTCACCTCCCTGGTGCGCAGCTATCGCCACATTTTCCTCGACGGCACGGCCCCGGACTGGCGCGGCCTCGCCTACTTCACCACCTTCGCCCTCCTCATCTTTCTCTTCGGCTACTGGTGGTTCGCCCGCACCCGCAAGAGCTTTGCCGATGTTGTGTGACTGATCTATGATCCTAACCTGCCCTGTTGCTCAAGGAATTAACCATGTCCAAATCGAGAGTTTTTATCACCCTCCTTTTTGTGCTTTTTGTGGCAGGTTCGTCCGCCAGCGCACAGGAATGGACACAGTGGCGAGGCCCGTCTCGCGATGGCTCCGTGTCCGCGAAAAATGCTCCTGACGCGTGGCCTGAATCGTTGAAGAAAAGTTGGCGTGTGGAGATTGGCGAAGGGTATTCGTCACCCGTCGTCGCGGCGGGGCGCGCTTATGTTCATGGCCGGCGCGATCCCGAAGAGATCGTCATGAGTGTCGATCTCGCGGACGGCAGGATTGTCTGGCAGCAGAAATACCAGGCGAACTTTCAGAAGAACCAGTACGCCGTCGAAATGGCGAAAGGACCAAATTCGACGCCGCTCATCATCGGCAATCGACTGTTTACACTCGGCGTCACCGGAGTGCTCAACGCCTGGGACACAGCGACCGGCAAACAACTTTGGACCAGAGACTTTTCAAAGTCGATCGACACATCAAAGTTGTTCTGCGGCACCGCAGCTTCGCCGTTGCTGGTTGATGGACGTTTGGTGGTCCAGGTGGGCAGCGACATTCACGGCGGACAGATTCTCGGTCTGAATCCTGCAACCGGTGCGACCGAATGGGAATGGCGTGGGCCTGGACCAGGCTACGCATCTCCGGTAGTAATTGAAACCGGCGGTCAGCAGCAAATCGTGACGATGACCGAGGGATCGATCGTCGGCGTCGACGGCAAAAACGGAAAAGAGCTGTGGTCGGTCCCGTTTCCGGACGAGTGGCACGAGAACATCACGACACCACTGTGGACCGGATCTCTTCTGATTGTTTCCGGCACGCGTCAGGGCACGCACGCTTACACGCTCGCGCAGACTGGCGGAAAATGGCAGGCGACAGAGACCTGGAAGAACCCGGACGTCGCGATGTACATGAGTTCTCCAGTGTTCGGCGACGGTTTGATCTACGGTCATTCCTCGAAGAAGAAAGGCCAGTTTTTCGCGATGGACGCGAAGACCGGCGCGCTGCGCTGGACGACCGAGGGAAGAGAAGGCGAGCACGCATCGTTGTTGCTCACGCCGCACCACGTCGTATTCCTGACTAACAACGCGGATCTGATTGTTGCGAAGCGCGGCGCGCCCTCGTTTACCGTCGAGCGTCGTTATGACGTTGCAGAGGCGTCTACCTTTGCGATGCCGGTGCTGCTGGGATCAAATATACTGGTTCGCGATGCGACCGGATTAATGCTACTCACAGCTGGGAAGTAAGCCACAGATTACACAGATATACCCCACACAGCTTCTACAACGACTCATCGACGCGAGCGTCGACGGCATGTTCGCGTTCGATCGCGACTGCCATCTCATCGCATGGAACCAGGCGATGCAACGAATAACGGGGTTGGGCCAGGATGAGGTGCTCGGCAAGCGTGTCGTCGACGTTTTTCCGTTCCTGCGAAACTCCGGAAACGAGCCTTGCTTCACCACGGTGCTCGAAGGGAAAGAGACGATTTCGGAGAACCATCCGTACGGGCCTTCAGAAACCGGAGTCTTCGAATCTCATTACTCACCGCTGCGCGATGAAAGCGATGAGATCGTCGGCGGCATCGCAGTCATCACTGACATTACCGCTCGCAAACAAGCCGAAGAAGCAAGGCACGCCGCCTATAAGCAGTTATCATTTCACGTCGAGAGCTCACCGCTTGCGGTCGTCGAGTGGGACAGCGATTTTCGTGTCTCGCGCTGGTCCGCGTCTGCCGAGAGACTTTTCGGCTGGAAAGCTGACGAGGTGATCGGCAAACACGTGAACGAATGGCGGTTTGTTTTTACTGACGACGTCGATGCCGTAGCGCTCGTGACTAATCGCCAACGCGAAGGCGTCGAAGTTCAGGGTGTGCAGCGCAATCGTAACTATACGCGGGATGGAGCGATTCTCTTTTGCGAGTGGTACAACTCGGTGTTGCGCGACGATCGTGGCAAGCTGGTGTCGGTGCTTTCGCTCGTCCTCGACGTTACCGCGAAGCAGAGCGCCGAAGAGGAACGCGCCGCAGCGCTGGTCCGCGAACGTGACGCACGTCGACACGCCGAGGAGGCCGATCGACTCAAAGACGAGTTTCTCGCGACGCTCTCGCACGAACTACGCACGCCGCTGACGTCGATTCTCGGATGGGCCTCGATGATCAGGAATGGCGAAGTCGAAGGAGCGAATGCAACACGCGCAATCGAGACGATCGAGCGCAACGCGCGTTCACAGGCGAGACTGATCGACGATCTGCTCGACGTTTCGCGCATCATCACAGGCAATCTCAGGCTGGATCTACATCCACTCGATCTCGCGCCGATCGTCGACGCTGCTCTCGACGCTTTGCGACCAACTGCGGACGTCAAAGGTATTCAACTTCGCACTCACTTCGAGCCCGGTGAGTGTTTAATAAAAGGCGACCCGAATCGCTTGCGACAAGTGATCTGGAACCTGCTGTCAAACTCCATCAAGTTCACACCACGCGGCGGCAGCGTTAACGTTGACCTCACTTGTGTTGAGTCGACGGCGCGTCTGACGGTCAGCGATACGGGTGAAGGTATCTCGGCGGCGTTTCTGCCGTACGTGTTCGACCGTTTTCGTCAGGCTGAGGGTTCGATCTCGAGAAGACAGGGCGGGCTCGGGCTCGGCCTCGCAGTCGTGCGGCATCTGGTTGAGCTGCATGGCGGGACGATCGGCGCTGAGAGTGAGGGACTCGGACAGGGTTCGGTTTTCACGGTGGATCTGCCGCTCGCACAGGAGCGACGCGATCCGGCCCGTGCTGAAGAACGCAGACGTGAAGTGGAACGTCGACGCAGTCGCAGCGGCGTCGTTCGACTTGTCGGGCTGCATGTGTTACTGGTTGAGGACGACGACGATTCACGCAAGCTTCTCGGGACGATGCTCAAGCGTTACGGTGCGCGAGTGACTTCGACGAAGTCAGCGAAGGAAGCGCTGACGGTGTTCGAAGGCGACTTGCCGGACGTGCTCGTCAGCGATATCGGCATGCCGGATGAAGACGGTTACGAGTTGATTCGGAAATTGCGGTCGGCGCCGCCGGAAAAAGGCGGACTGACGCCGGCGATCGCGTTGACGGGTTATGCTTCGCGCAAAGATCGCGAGCGTGCGCTTGCGGCCGGTTATCACCAGCACATTGCGAAACCGATTGAGCAGGCGGACATGATTGACGCCATTGCAGCGCTCGTCGGCCGGGGTGATTAATTACCTCTGCGTACCTCTGCGTCCTCTGCGCCTCTGCGGTGAGTAGGTGCTTAAAACCAGTTCACCGCAGAGGCGCAGAGGACGCAGAGGTACGCAGAGAAAAAAACTGAGGTAAACAATGAGACATCGAAAAATTCTGGTAATTCCAGTTCTGCTGCTTTTAATACTCCCCGTTGTTGCACAACAAACGGATCCATCGGTTTTGACCGTCGATTCGCTATTCACGTTCCGCACGCGGCCGCTTGGGCCCGTACAGTGGCAGAACGATGGCAGCGGTTATCTTGCGCTTGAACCGTCGCCGACAAAGAAGAATTTCGTCGACATCGTCCGTTACGACGCGAACAGCGGCGCGCGCACGATTAAAGTCGCTGCCGAAAAACTCATCCCGACCGGCGCCACCAATCCACTCGCCGTCGAAGAGTTTTCAATGACTCCCGACGAGCAGAAGTTACTGATCTTCACCAACTCCGCGCGAGTCTGGCGTAGCAACACACGCGGCGATTTCTGGGTGCTCGATCTCCAGGCAAACAGTTTGCGCAAACTCGGCGGCGCGGACGCGAAGCCGTCGACGCTGATGTTTGCGAAGTTCTCGCCAGACGGCCAGCGCGTCGGCTACGTTCGCGAGAACAACATTTACATCGAGAACCTCGGCGGAGATTCGAAGATCACGAAACTCACAACCGACGGCTCACGCTACATCATCAACGGCACGTTCGACTGGGTCTACGAAGAAGAGCTGTTTTGTCGCGACGGTTTTCGCTGGAGTCCCGACAGCAAGCAGATCGCGTACTGGCAGCTCAACTCCGAAGGCGTGAAGGAGATGACGCTGATAAACAACACCGCGGGCCTGTATCCGGAGATCGCCACCTTCCCGTATCCGAAAGCGGGCGAGACGAACTCAGCCGCGCGTGTCGGTGTGATAGATGCGAGCGGTGGTCCAACTCGCTGGTTTGAAGTTCCCGGCGATCCCCGGAACAACTACCTCCCGCGCATGGAGTGGGCCGCCAGCTCCACGGAGGTCGTCATTCAACAACTCAACCGCCGCCAGGACACGCTCACAGTGATGATGGGCGATGCGCGCACCGGCAAAGTGCGTCCAGTGATGACGGAGAAAGACGACGCGTGGGTCGACGTTTCGTGGGGCGACATCGATTGGGAATCGACCGGAATCACTCGTGGCGATGCCGAATGGATCGACGGAGGCAAGCGTTTCCTTTGGGCCAGCGAGCGCGATGGCTGGCGCCACATCTATTCGATCTCTCGGGACGGTCGCAATGTGAAAGTGATCACGCCCGGCAATTACGATGTGATCACGGTCCAACGTGTCGATGCGACGAACGGCTTCGTCTACTTCCTCGCGTCACCTGAGAACGCGACGCAGCGTTATCTGTATCGCGTGCGTATCGACGGCGCGGGCAAGGAAGAACGACTGACGCCTGCATCCATTCCCGGTTTGCACGTCTACAACATTTCACCGCGCGGCGAGTTTGCCATTCACGTTTACTCGAGCTTCAACAAAGTTCCGGTGACGGAAATGGTTCGCCTGCCGCAACACGCGGTCGTACGAACACTGATCGACAATCACGAGACGCAGGAGAAGTTCGCGAAGTTGAAACCGACGCCGACCGAATTCTTCAAGGTCGACATCGGCGAAGGCGTTCAGCTCGACGGATGGATGATGAAGCCGCCTGATTTCGATCCGCAGAAGCGTTATCCGGTGCTGTTTTATGCTTACACCGAGCCGTGGGGCCAGACTGTGCTCGACGTGTGGATGGGTCGCACGCGACTGTGGCACGGGATGCTGGCGCAGCAGGGATACGTGGTGATGAGTGTCGATAATCGCGGCACACCGGCCCCGCGTGGCCGCGCATGGCGAAAGATTTTCTATCGCAAGGCTGGAATTGTGAATTCCGGCGACCAGGCTGCGGCCGCACGTGCTATCGCAAAGTGGCCCTTCGTCGATCCGAGTCGCATCGGGATCTGGGGCTGGAGTGGTGGCGGTTCGGCGACGCTGAACGCGATGTTTCGCTACCCGGACGTTTATGCGACCGGCATGGCTGTGGCGCCCGTTGCAGACCTTCATTACTACGACACGATTTACCAGGAGCGATACGGTGGGTTGCCGAAGGACAATCCGGAGGAGTGGAAACAGAGTTCGCCGATCACGTTTGCGCAGCAGTTGAAAGGCAATCTGCTGATCGTTCACGGCACGGGCGACGATAACGTCCATTACCAAGCCACTGAGGCGCTGATTAACCGGCTGATTGCCGCGAACAAGCAGTTTTCGATATTTCCATATCCGAATCGCACGCACTCGATTTCGGAGGGACAAGGAACGCAACGCCACCTTTATGGGTTGTTAACGAAGTATCTGAACGAAAAAATGCCCCCGGGACCCGCGCCGGCGGTCACCAGTTCCGTGCGATAAAAACCGAAAACCGTCCACAGATTGCACAGATTTTTCTGTGTAATCTGTGGACAACTGTGTTAGCCTACCATCACGGGTTGACGGCCAACCCGCTGCCCTACTCACCTTCCGGAAAATCAGTCAATCACTCGTTGCTTTATGCAAAATAAAGTTGATGCAGCCCTGCGGCGTCTCGTCGCGACCAAACTCGTGGCCGTCTTGTTCACCGATCTGGCCGGAAAAATTCTCAGTGCGGACGACAGTTTCCTGGACATGCTCGGCTACACCTCAGACACCTTACCTGGAAACATTCACGATCTGACTCCTCCGGAACATCATCGCCTCGACGAAGAGGCTTTCGAAAAGCTAATGGCATTTGGCGCCTGCGCGCCCTTCGAAAAGGATTTCATAAAGCAGGACGGCACTCAGGTCCCCGTGTTGTTCGGTGCAGCACTCCACGAAGAAGAGATCGCGTGTTTTGTCGTCGACCTTTCCTCGAACAAACAGACCAAAGAAAAACTGAACCACCTCGCTTATCACGACGCGCTCACCGATCTGCCAAACCAGGTGTTGTTCAAGGATCGTCTCAAGCAGGCCATCGCACTCTCTCGTCGCAACGATCAGATGCAGGCGGTGCTGCTGTTAAATCTCGATCGCTTCAAAACCATTAACGACTCTCTCGGATACGCGTCCGGGGATCGCTTGTTGCAATCGGTGGCGCAGCGTCTCACGAGTTGCGTGCGCGAATCGGATACCGTTGCGCGTTTCGGCAGCGATGAATTCGCGATTTTGTTGACGCAGATTCCACGCGCTCAGGATGCCGCGAATGCCGCGCGCGCGATCAAACAGTCACTCGATCAGGCGTTTATTTTTGAAGACCAGGAAATCTTTGTGTCGAGCAGTATCGGCATCAGTCTGTACCCGCAGGATGGACGCGACACAGGTGGTTTGTTGAAGACTGCGGGCGTGGCGCTCGATCGCGCGAAGGCGCAGGGTGGCGGCAACTATCAGTTCTACACCGCAGGCGGAACGACACGCGCTCTCAAGCAATTGATACTGGAGAGTAACTTACGCCCGGGGCTCGAGCGCTCGGAGTTTTTTATTCAATATCAACCTCAGGTCGCGATTCACGATTTCCATCTCGTGGGCATGGAGGCGCTCATCCGCTGGCAGCATCCGAGCCTCGGTCTGCTCTATCCGAGCGAATTTATAAACCTGGCTGAAGAGAGTGGATTCATCATTCCGTTGGGCGACTGGGTGTTGCGCACTGGTTGCGCGCAGAACAAAGCGTGGCAGGATGCAGGGCTCACGCCGCTGCGCCTGTCAGTAAATTTTTCGGCGCGGCAATTTCAGCAACCGACGTTCATCTCAGATGTTGCGCAAATACTCAAAGATACGAACCTGGATCCGCGCTGGCTCGAGCTCGAGCTCACGGAGAGTTCGATCATGAAGGATCCGGAGCAGGCGATCGAGAAGTTGCACGAGCTGAAGTTGATGGGAATCAAAGTCGCGGTGGATGACTTCGGCACGGGGTATTCGTCGTTGAATTATTTGAAACGGTTTCCGATCGACACTTTGAAGATCGATAAGAGCTTTGTTGCCGACATCTGCAAGGATCCGCACGACACCGCGATCGTGCGCGCGATCATCAACCTGGGCCACGCGCTCGATGTCACCGTGATTGCGGAGGGAGTCGAAACGAAGGAACAGCTTCAGTATCTGAGCGCGCTCGAGTGTGACGCGGTGCAGGGGTTTTTATTCAGCAAGGCGCTTTCGGTAAAGGCGTTCGAGGAGTTGCTGGTCGAGCAGCGTCGCGTTTCAGAGCCGCAGATTTACGCGGATGAACGCAGATCTGATCTGCATTCATCCGTGTAAATCTGCGGCATCTTTATCTAACATCCACAGCAGATCGCCACTCCCGGGTTTGACTTCCTGAGCGGGATACCGCCTCGGGCCTTGAAGAACCTCTTTCACGATCTCAGCTTTCTCACTTCCGCTAACAAGAAACAGAACTGACGTGGCGCTGTTGATTAGCGGCAGCGTCATCGTGATTCGATAAGTCTTCAGTTGTTCAACCCACGGCGCAGCAACGAGACGCGTCGTTTCATTCAGGACTTCGGACCCGGGAAAAATTGATGCGGTGTGACCGTCGTTGCCGAGGCCGAGCAGGATCAAATCCAGTTGCGGCACGATCGGGTCGGTTACTTCTTTTATTGTCTCTTCGTATGCCTGAGCCGCAGCGGCCGCATCAGGGTTTTCGCTGTGTATCCGGTGGATGTTGTCTTCAGAGACGGGCACGTGCGAGAGCATGGACTCGTGAGACATGCGATAGTTGCTGTCTGGATGATCGGGCGGAACGTGACGTTCGTCTGACCAGAAGAAGTGAGTGTTGGACCACGGGACCAGTTCGCGAAACGGCTCGTCCGGATCAGCCAGCACCTCGTACAGGCTCCTGGGCGTCGAACCGCCCGAAAGCGCCACGGTAAACAAGCCTCTGATAGCCACAGCCTCGAGGCTGCACGCGACGAAGTGCCTTGCCGCAGCCCGCGCTAAATTCCAGGGCGACTCGAGTTTCTCGACAATCATAGTGTCACAAAAAAGCGACGATCCTCAGCGGTCCACCACTGCCACCCTTGATCTTCATCGGCAGCGCGATTACCGAAAAACCTTTCAACGGCAATTGGTCCAGGTTCGCGACGTTTTCAAACGCGGGAACATTTTTTTCGAACAGTATCCGATGACTCTCGAACAATGTCGATTGACCGCGATCGATACTTGCCGTGTCTAACCCGATGGCTTTGATCGATCGATTCTGCGTGAGCCATCGCGCGGTCGCGGGATCCAGCCCGGGGAAGTGCAGTTTCGCGACGGCCTCTGCGCCGCGCTCATCTGTCCCGAGATACTTTTTCCGGTCGGGGTAAAACTTGCCAAAGCCGGTTCGCAGAAGAACGATCGTGCCGGGCCCGATCCTGCCGTTCCGTCGCTCCCAATTTTCAAAATCTGCAACGCTGACGAGATAGTCCGGATTGTTTGCACACTGACTCGTAACGTCGATTACCACCGCCGCCCCCATCAGTTGCCGCAGAGGGATCTGATCGGACGTGTTACGTCCCTTCGCGAAATGGACCGGCGAATCGAGATGCGTGCCGCCGTGTTCCGCGGCTGAATAGCGATATGCGGAATAGAAATATCCTTTTTCCGTCACTCCTTCGAAATCAGTTTCGAGTTTGAATGATTGTGCTGTAGGCCAGTAGACGGTGTTTTCGTCAAACGCATACGTGAGATCCACGACGCGGCCGGACGGAAATGCGGGCTGTCTCTGCGCCATAACGGGAACGACAAAAACGATCAACAACAGCAGGTGCAAACACTTCATGCGGAGTGCTCCTTGGGGTTAGGTTTCTGTTATCTTCAGGTAAAGAGCGATACTAAGCAAGGAGCTTTTTCGAATGCAGATTGGAATGATTGGACTCGGCCGCATGGGCGCGAACATGGTGCGACGCCTTCTACGCGGCGGTCACGAGTGCGTCGTCAACGATCGCAATCCCGAGGCGGTGAAGACGCTCGAAGGCGAGGGCGCGATCGGCGCCGTGTCGCTGGACGGGTTTATCGCGAAGCTGAAGCCGCCACGCGCGATTTGGCTGATGATACCCGCGGGTCTTGTCGACACGATATTGCATCAGCTCGTCGAAGCTGTGGACGCGGACGACATCATTATTGACGGTGGCAATTCTTTTTACGTTGACGACATCCGCCGCGCAGGCGAGCTCAAAGCGAAGGGCATTCACTACGTGGACGTCGGAACGAGTGGCGGAGTGTGGGGATTGGAGCGCGGTTACTGCCAGATGATCGGTGGTGAGACGGATGTGGTGAAGCATCTCGATCCGATTTTCAAAACGCTGGCGCCGGGTCGTGATGCAGTGTCGCCCACGCCCGGTCGCGCTGATTCAGGCACCGCTGCTGAAGGTTACCTGCATTGTGGTGCGGCAGGCGCGGGGCATTTTGTGAAGATGGTTCACAATGGCATCGAGTATGGGTTGATGGCTGCGTACGCCGAAGGGCTAAACGTTCTCCATCATGCGAATATTGGACACGTCGAAAGAACAGCAGACGCGGAGACGACTCCACTTCGTTATCCGGAGCATTATCAGTACGACTTCAACATCGCAGACATCACCGAGGTTTGGCGCCGCGGCAGTGTGATCGCGTCGTGGTTGTTGGACCTGACGGCGATCGCGCTGGGGGAGAGTCCGCAGCTCGAAGGTTTTTCAGGTCGAGTGTCTGATTCGGGCGAAGGGCGTTGGACCATCAATGCGGCTGTTGAGGAAGGTGTTCCGGTGCCGGTGTTGAGCGCGGCTCTGTTCCAGCGTTTCAGTTCCAGAGGCGAAGCTGATTTCGCAAACAAGGTTTTGTCGGCGATGCGGTTTCAGTTCGGTGGCCATCACGAGAAGAAGTAGTCCACAATTACACAGATTACACAGATATGTCAGCAATACTTGTAGAACCAAATCCAGTTCAACTCGAACAACCAACGCTGCCGCGAGCGGAGCCTTGCGTGGTTGTGATCTTTGGCGCGACGGGCGATTTGACGAGACGCAAGCTCATGCCTGCACTGTGCCGGCTGCTGGGTGAAGGCTGTCTCGACGGCGTTCGTATTCTCGGCGTTGGCCGGAGCGACATGACGGATGATGCGTTCCAGGCGTTCGTCCGCGACGCGTTAAACCAGTCAAAGAAGATCGAAAACCTCGACGAAAACGAATGGGGTGAATTCGCGCAACGCCTGCACTACATCGCAGGCGAGCTCGATCAGGACGACACGTATCGCCGCCTCTCTGAGCGCCTTGAAGAATTAGCGTCGGAAGGCGGGAGCAAAAACCATCTCTTCTATCTCGCGACGCCGCCATCGCTTGCTCCCACGATCGTCAAAGGTCTCAACAACGCGAACCTCGCAAGCGAAGACGGCCACTGGAGCCGGCTCGTCGTCGAGAAACCTTTCGGACGCGATCTCGAATCGGCGAAAGCTTTGAACGCCACGATCGCAGAAGTGTTCAAAGAGAGTCAGGTTTATCGCATCGATCACTACCTCGGCAAAGACACTGTTCAAAACATACTCGTCTTTCGCTTCGGAAACTCGATGTTCGAGCCGATCTGGAATCGCAACTATGTCGACTACGTCGAGATCACCGCGGCTGAAAGTGGCGGCGTCGGCACGCGCGCGGGCTACTACGAAGAGTCAGGCGCGTTGCGCGACATGGTTGCAAATCACTTGCTGCAACTCCTGACGCTCACGGCGATGGAGCCGCCGGTCGCCTTCGATTCTGAGTCAGTCAGAGAAGAGAAAGTCCAGGTGTTGCGATCGATTCGGCGCTTGAAGCCCGAGCAGGTCGCTGAGCGCACTGTGCGCGCACAATATGGACCAGGCGAAATGGATGGTGAAAAGGCGAAGGGTTACAAAGAAGAAGAGGGCGTTGCGGCAGGCTCTGTGACCGAGACCTACGCAGCCGTGGAATTCCATATTTCAAACTGGCGCTGGTCGGGAGTGCCGTTCTACGTGCGCACTGGAAAACGTCTCACCCGCAATCTGACCGAGATAGCCGTGCATTTGAAACGCACGCCGCAAGCGTTGTTTGCGCGCACACCTGACGACGAGATCGATCCGAACATCATCGCGTTGCGTATTCAACCGAACGAGGGAATAAACGTTACGTTCGGCGCCAAGCATCCAGGGTTTGAAATGCACACGACCACGGTCCACATGGATTTCTGTTACCAGCGTGCGTTCGGTGTGCAACCGCCGGATGCGTACGAGTTGTTGCTGCTGGACGTGATGCGTGGCGATCCGATGTTGTTCACTCGCGCTGATGAGGTCGAGGCGCAATGGCGTTTGATTACACCAATCGAAGAAGCCTGGGCCAACGAGGGCGCGCGCGCGTTGCCGTCTTTCCCCGCGGGAACTGATGGACCAGCAGAGGCCGACGAGATGCTGGCGCGCAATGGTCATCGGTGGCGCCGTCTGTCGGACAGTATAGCCGGCTGCGATTAAGAGCCACAGATAAACACGGATTTTCACCACGGATAGCAAGTCCTGACTTTATTATCCGTGGCGAAAATCCGTGTTATCTGTGGCCCAACCCCGCAACCACCGCGGCGAGCTCGGCGCGATCAACGGGCTTCGCCAAATGGACCTGGTAACCCTCGGAAAGCGCGCGCACGCGGTCTTCCGTCCGCGCATACGCCGTTAACGCCAACGCCGGTGTCTGTCCACCGTGCTCCTTCGGCAGCGCGCGAACTCTCCTTATCAAACCATAACCGTCTTCCACCGGCATTCCAATGTCTGCGATCAACACGTCAGGCTTCCAGCTCTCAACCGAGTCGATCCCCTCGCGCGCCGAACCGACCGCGATCACTTGCGCGCCACAACGCTCGAGCATCGCAGTCAACAGCGATCGCGCGTCAAACTCATCATCCACGACGAGCACTCGCAAACCGTCCAGCGACGCTGGTTGATGGTCGCGCTCAACCATCGAGATCGCTGGTTGTCGCAGTACTTCGTCCGGCTGGTGCTCGCTGAACGTCATCGTCGGTAACCTGACGGTAAACTTCGCACCTTGATTCTCGCCCGCGCTTTCGGCCCACGCAGTCCCACCGTGCAACTCGACGAGATGACGAACGATCGCGAGTCCGAGACCCAGGCCGCCGTAGTTTCTCGTAGTCGAACCATCCGCCTGGCGAAAACGATCGAACACGTGCGGCAGAAAATCAGGCTTGATTCCCACACCAGTGTCACTGACGACGATTTCGACATGAGAATTGATGCGTTGCAGTGTTACCTGGACCAGGCCACCTTTATGCGTAAACTTCACGCCGTTCGACAACAGGTTCCAAACGACTTGCTGCAAGCGTTCACGATCCCCGAAGACAGGCCCGATTTGCGGCTCAAGCAGCACTTGCAGCCGTACGCCTTTGGCCTCCGCCGTCGGCCGGATACCTTCAGCCGCTGCTTCGATCACGGAATGAAGTTCGCACGCGACGAATTCGAGACGCAGCTTCCCGGTGATGATGCGTGAAACTTCGAGCAGGTCGTTAATCAACTGGCACTGCGAATTCGCGTTGCGAAAGATCGTTTCGATGGCTTGAGTTCGCTTGTCAGGATCGACCTCGTCGTGAAGCAGCAAGTCAGACCAGCCCATGATCGCAGTGAGCGGTGTCCGCAGCTCGTGCGACAGCGTTGAGAGGAATTCGTCTTTGACGCGGTTCGCAGCCTCCGCCTCCATGCGTGCTTCTTTTTCTCTCTTCAATGCCTCGCGTCGCTCAGTCACGTCGTGGGCCATCCCACGCACGATCGGTTTCTCGACGCCTTCCGTGCGAAGAGTGTTGTAGTACTCCCACAACCTGATTTCACCCGTGGCTGTGCGTACTTTCATCACGCCACGTGCAGAGCCTTCTGTCGTTACGATGCGCAAGTACTCGTCAAACTGCTCGCGATACTCAGGCAAGAGCCCGTTGCGAATATTTGTTCCGATGATCGACTCCTGCGGATATCCCAACACGCGCGAAGCCCACGGATTAACCGAAAGCACGCGGCCTTCAAGGTCGTGTGTGCAGATCAGTTCGTGACTGTTGTCGACAAGATCGCGGTAACGGTCTTCACTGATGCGCAGCGCTTTCTCGGCTTTCTTACGCTCGGTTATGTCACGGACCAGCACGAACTCGGCTGGTCTGCCACCGAACGTCAGACGATTTGCAGTGATGTCGACATTGATAAGAGTTCCGTCTTTCTTGCGATGTCGCCATTCGCCTGCGTCTGGGTGAGCATTTTCAGAGTTGAGATACTTTTCGAGTAAGGCCACGTCCTCCGGCGGACGAATGTCCTTGATCGTCATGTCGAGAAACTCTGCTCGCGAATAGCCGTAATGGCGCACAGCGGCATCGTTCACAGCGAGAAAACGCAGTGTCGTCAGATCGTAAACCCACATCGCCTGCGGGTTCGACTCAAACAGCAGGCGATATTGCGCCTCTGACTTGCGCAGCGCGTCTTCGATTCGGGTCGCCACTGTCACGTCAAGCACCAGCGACAACACAGAGACCAGCTTACCCGCGTCGTTGTAGAGCGCCGAGTTATACCACTCGCAATGAAGTATCGAACCGAGCTTCGTGTAGTTACGATTGCGCGAGATGTTGTGAAGTTCCTGTCCCTGGTTTTGCCGTCGACCAACCATATCGACTACATCCAGATCTTCCGGAACCACGAATTCCCAATCGCTGTAACGTTTGCCCATCACCTCGTCAGCTTTCCATCCGAAGAGCTTCTGCGCCGCGGGTGACCAGCGACGAACTCTGAACTCCTGATCCCATTCGATGACTGCGAGCGGAGTGTTCTCGACGTGGAACGAAAGACGCCTGTGCTCGTCGAGCGCAGACGCTTCGGCGACTTTGCGATCTGTAACGTCGCGGATGATCGCAACGCCGCCCACCACGTTGCCTTGTTCGTCGTGACGCGGCGAGTAGTAACCGTCAAAGAAACCTTTGCGGCCGGATTGAGGGATGATGTACGGCCGGTTTTCGGCAACCACACTTTGGCCTGCGAGCGCCGCGATGTAGTATTCGTCCTCGCCGGTTTCCTTGAGGCAGGAGAATAGATCGAAAGCGCACTTGCCCAGCACGTCCTCGCGTTTTACGCCCGAGATGCGCTCCATGGCGCGGTTCCAGGTCGTATACCGGAACTCGCGATCGAAGGCGATGATGCCGTCGACGTTAGCTTCGAGCAGGCACTTGAGAAAAAGATCCTGTTCTTCCTGTTTGCTGGTCATGAGGGCGTATAAGACTCCATTTGGATGAAGGAAAAGTTAAAGGTTTTCACTGGGCTGAAGCCCGGTGTGAATGAGATGATTTTTGAACCAAGCCGGCACAGATTACACTGACCCAATGCCGTTTCAACAGTCGCCGCCAACTCTCGGCAATCAGTATGAAGATGATCGTGTGCTGAGGTCGTACCTTGCTCGTGTACTCCCAATCGACATGTTCCGGGAGATCGAAGGATCACTCGCGGAGATGGGGCGACTTGCAGGAGCTGACCTGTACCAGTTGCAGTTGACCGACAGGTTGAATGAGCCAAGATTAACACAATGGGACGCGTGGGGAAATCGCATCGATCAGATCGAGTTGACGCCGCTTTGGCGTGTGGCTGAACGCATTGCTGCCGAGCACGGCGTGGTTGCGACGGCTTACGAGCAGAAGCACGGAAGCCTGTCGCGTGTGCATCAGTGTGCGCTGGCTTACCTGTTCACGCCTTCGACAGACATCTACAGTTGTCCACTCGCGATGACTGACGGCGCCGCGCGCACTCTGCTCAGTTCGGGAAATCAGGCGCTGATCGATCGTGCAGTGCCACACTTGACGACGCGTGATGCTGACGAGTTTTGGACGGCGGGTCAGTGGATGACTGAACTGACCGGAGGTTCTGACGTTGGCCTTTCTGAGACAGTTGCGAAGCCCGACGCGAACGGCTTTCGACTCTATGGTCGCAAGTGGTTCACGTCCGCGATTAGTTCTCAAATCGCGCTTACACTCGCGCGTCCCGAAGGTAATCCGCCTGGCGGGCGTGGACTCGCGCTCTTCTATCTTGAAACGAGGGACGAGCAAGGACGGCCGCGCAACATCGAGATTAACCGGCTCAAAGACAAGCTCGGCACGCGCAAGGTTCCGACCGCAGAGTTGAACCTCATAGGGACGCCGGCGCAACTGGTGAAGGGTAGTACTGACGGGGTTCGTAATATTGCGCCGCTTTTGAACGTTACTCGTTTGTGGAATGGTATCAGCGCGGTCGCGCTTATGCGGCGTGGGCTCGCGCTGGCACAGGACTATGCTGGAAAGCGCGTCGCGTTCGGTGCGCCACTGTCTGAAAAGCCTTTGCACGACGACACGCTTGCAGGACTACAGGCCGAGAGCGAAGCGGCATTTCACCTGGCGTTCTATGTTGCGGAGCTTACGGGACGGAGTGAGACGCGCGAGATTTCAGACGACGAGGCGGTGTTGCTGCGGCTGCTGACTCCGGTGATGAAACTGACGACGGGCAAACAGGCTGTGATGGTCGCGAGTGAAGTGCTCGAGTGTTTTGGAGGTGCGGGTTACGTTGAAGATACGGGGCTACCGGTGCTCCTGCGTGACAGTCAGGTCTTGCCGATTTGGGAAGGCACGACAAACGTGCTCGCGCTCGACACTCTGCGCGCCCTCGATAGCGGCGACGGCTTCGGGCAGCTTCAACTGGCGGTGACGCGCTGTCTTGAGACGGCTCAGGATTCCGATCTCGCAGATGCGGTTCGAGTCGCACGGACGAGCCTGGATCACGCCACAAGCTGGTTAGCTCACGCGAAGAGTGTTGGCCAGCCGGCCCTTGAAGCCGGTGCACGCCGTTTCGCCCTCACTTTAGGCCGCACTATGGAATTAGCGTTGCTAATCAAGCACGCTCAATGGTCACATGACCATGAACAGAATGGGCAATCCTCGGCTGCCGCACGTCGCTTCGCACGGTCCGGCGTAGATTTGATCTTCGAGAATACTAGCTCTAACTTGGATACGGTCGGTACCACCTGCGGTAGCGGGTGGGTCAACGATACAATCA
>JBIOUJ010000091.1:0-13802 GCA_044867025.1 Pyrinomonadaceae bacterium
TCGCAGAGATACGCAGAGATACGCAGAGTTCAGTCTTTGCTTCCAGTGAAACGATGAGCATGCGATTGTGAATTCGATGGTTGACCCACCCGCTACCGCAGGTGGTACTGACCGTATCCAACCAGAATCCGTTTAAGCCACGATCAGTCTTTGCTTCCAGTAAATGGCAGCGATGGTGCGTCTTGCAGCTTCAGAGAGCCCTCGGTGTGGTCGCCTTCGAAGCGAGCGGAGAGTTCCGCCGCGACGGAATGGCCATCCGCCTCCAAAGATGTAGTTGAGTGGAACGAATTATCGTTAATCTGAATCTGGCCTAAGTCGGCATCACCGATCTCGGAGTGAAACACAGCCGTAAACCCCGAGTTCGAACGTGAAACGCTGAGCGTGCCGGGAATCGTTTGTCCGAGCGGTGTTTCAACCTCGATTGACCATGAACCGGCCGGGTCGGTTACGCCTGGCGTGGCAGATTTTCGCCTGCCCGAAGTACTGTAAACCTCGATGTCTTCGCAATACGGCTTCATCTGCTCCGGCACTGATGCGCCATCGCCGACGACGATCACGGCTGCGAGATCCGGTCTGATGTACTTCGTCGCGACTCGTTGAATCTCTTCAGCCGTAACCGCCTGAACACGGTCACGATATCGCTCGAGATAATCGTTCGGCAGACCCAGCATCTTGATCTGAACTAACTGATCCGTCAGTCCTTCCTGCGTTTCGAGCCGGATCGGAAAAACGCCTGTCAGATACGCCTTGGCGTCAACAAGCTCCTTTTCGGAAACCTGCGTGTCGCGAATTCGATTCAGCTCGTAGAAAAACTCTTTCAGCGAGTCGCCGGTAACGGCCGTTCGCACCTCGGCGGTCGCGCGAAAAGTACCCGCACTCCGGCGGGCGTCGAGGTTTGAATAAGCGCCGTACGTGTAACCCTTCTCTTCGCGCAGATTCATAAAGAGGCGCGACGATGCGTTCGCACCCAACACCGTATGCATCAACATCATCGGAAAATAGTCAGGACTTGTCCGCGTGATGCCGCTGTTTGCAATGACGATGTTCGACTGCGCCGAACCAGGCCGGTCGACCAGATATCCGATTTTTTGTGTTCGGACCGGAGGTGCAGGAAAATCCGCAACCAGATCTTCGCCTCTCTCCCACGTCGAAAACAGCGACTCGATCCGATTCAGAATGTCTTCGTAGCGAACGTCACCGACGACAATGAACACGGCGTTGTTCGGAACGAGCTTCGCGCGATGAAACTTGACGAACTCTTCTCGCGTCGAACGATCGATCGACTCCGGTGTGGGTGCAACCACGGCGTACGGATGATCGCCAAACATCACTCGCGAGACCATCTCGGTCGCTAAAAACGACGGCTGTGCGCGCTGTTGTCGCAAACTCTCTTTTGTATTCTGCTTCGCCAGTTCCACTTCGTGCTCGGGGAACGAAGGCTCGAGAGTAACTTCGGCCATCAAATCCAAAACAGGATCGTTGAACTGTGCAAGCGCCGATGCGGCGACGATCGTGTAATCCGAGTTTGCACCCGCGGATAAACTCGCGCCCATACGCGCGATTTCATCCGCGAGCTCTTTACTCGTTTTCGATGTGGTCCCTTCCGGTAACAAACCCGCGAGCAGATCGGTCAGGCCCGGAAGCGCCGGCGGATCAAAAGCACCACCGACACGGAAAGCCAATCGATAACTAACTAAAGGCAGACGACTGTCTTCGACGACCACCAGCGACAGTCCATTACGCAGAACAGTCTCTTTCGGTGTCGGTATCGAAATCGGCCTTGGTTGTAGCGGCGCGGGCGCCTTGCTACGAAAGATTTCTGGTTGACTCATGTTTAAGGATGCAACGGACCGGAGCCCGGTTTGGTTTGTGGCGGTACGTCCGCCGGATCCTGTGGTTGTTGAGGCGAAGACGGCGGCTTTATCTCCGGAACTTCCGCCTTTACAGGCGACGGCGGCTCAGCCGTAGGCACGTCGGGAACCTGCGGTGGCGGCGACGCAGGTTGATGTGGATCAGCCGGCGATTGCGGAGAGGCGGCGACCGCAGTTTGTTCGGTTTCTTCGGCAGCGGCGCCGGGAACGATGTCGAGCACCACGCGATTTTCGACGTCGAGGTAGCGAGCAGTGGCCCGCCTGATGTCCTCGGCAGTGATGCTCAAATAATGGGCCAACTCGGAGTCGACGAGGCGCGGATCTGAATCGTATAACGCAAACTCAGCCAGGCGCTGCGCGCGATACATGGTCGACTGACGGCCGCGCACTGAGTCGTTGCAGAGCGAGTTTCGCAGTTTCTCCATTTCAGCTTCAGTTGGACCATCGGTTGAGATGCGCCTGATCTCGTCAAAGATCTGATCTCGAATCGTGCCGGATTCTTCACCCGGCTTCGGCAGGGCAAAGACAAATAAAGCCGATGGACCACGACGCTCGTCGATACCACCCTCGATCGAGATTACAGATTCATCCCCTTTCACCAGCTTTTGATACAACCGCGAACTATCACCTTCGAACAGAAGCGTGCCGCCAAGCGACAGCGCATAAAAGTCACGTGTGCGTCGTTCCGGAATTTTCCAGCCGAGTACGAAAGCGGGTGCAGGCGCTAGTAAATCATGAAAAGTCTCTTCGCGAATTACCACTTCTTCCGGTTCAGAAACATCGACGCGTGGTGGAGTCGGTTGCGGTGGGATATTGCCGAAATACTTCTCGACCAGCGCGCGAGCTTCGTTGTTATCAAAATCTCCGACGACGCTCAGCACGGCGTTGTTAGGCGCGTAGTAGATCCGGAAAAATTCCTGGATGTCTCCGATCGTGGCTGCGTCGAGATCTTCCATCGATCCGATCGTCGAGTGCGCGTTCGCAGGGTTGCTGAAGATCAACTCGTTCATTCGGATGAACGCATTGACGTAAGGTTGATTGTCGTAACGTAATCGCTTCTCTTCTTGAACCGCATTGCGTTGGTTGTCGAGGTTCTCCTGCGTCACCTTCAGCGACCGCATGCGATCGCTCTCGAGCCAGAAGGCGAGTGGCAGATAGTTCGACGGAAGCGTCTCGAAATAATTTGTTCGTTCGGTTGACGTGGTGCCGTTCATCGTCCCGCCGGCGTTGAAGATGTATTGAAAATGCGCGGCTTTGGGGACGTTTTCTGAACCCTGAAACATCATGTGTTCAAAGAGGTGTGCAAAGCCGGTGCGACCTTCTTTTTCGTTGCGCGAACCAACGTCGTAATAGACCGCTATCGAAACGACGGGAATCGCGTGGTCCGGACTCAGCACGACGCGGAGGCCGTTTGCGAGTGTAAAGTGGTCAATCGGAGTTGGTGGTAATTGGAATGTTTCTGCCACTAGATTTTATCTGCCGGAAACAAAGGCGTGCTTTACCATTCGCGAGGAAGGTAAAGCACTGCTTTGGGGGGATGTTAATTTAGAGGCGCACGAGCACACGCGCCGGTTCGAGAGCTTCAGACCGTCTTGTCAGCGATTAAGCCGCGAAGTTCCGCGCGAAGTCGTTCTATTTCGGCGAGCTTCTGTCTGACGCGCTCAAACAATGCTGATTGAGTCTTGATGCCTTCGTCGATCAAAAAGCCGGCCGCCTCGGCACGACTGCGAAACACACCGGCTTGGACCAGCGCTTCCAGTTTCTCCTGGGCCTCCGGCGAAATCTTCACTGCGACAACGTAATCGTCTTTTGCCGAGATGGCTTTCTCTATGGTCCTACTGATATCACGTCCAATAGCGCTCAGCGATTCAGGTATGCGCGAGGCAATGTCGCGCACTGACGACGCCGTTCGATGTTCTTCCGATGTTGGATCGTCGTCACGGAGCATTAAGTCGTCTACTCTTTCAGGTGTTGAATGTTCTTCCTTGTGATACGGACTGCTCATTAGTACAGACTCCTTTACTGACTACCGAATTCTAACTGTCCGTCTTACGCTTGTTTTCATGTGTAAGTTCATTCTACGGAGCGCGGGAAACCCGGTCAAGCAAAGGCCCTCTGCGTGCCTCTGCGTACCTCTGCGCCTCTGCGGTGAACGTGGTCAATACAGTTAACCGCAGAGACGCAGAGGAACGCAGAGATACGCAGAGGAAAGCACAACCTTGCCCGTCTAGTCTGCATCCGTTATATTGCAATGGCGTCGAGATTAATTGCTTGACGTCGCGGAAGTTTGAACAAAAATCGAGGTCTGGCAGTGAAAAGAATTTCGACTCAGCTCGCGCTCGTCCTACTCGTCCTTACACTCATCGTTCCCAGTTTTGCTCTAGCTCAAACATTTCCAAATCCGGGGAGAAAACCGGCAAAACCGCCGCTGAGTCCCGCGGCGCTCGGGCTCGAGCGAGACTTCGACGAAGCCCTCAAGATGATTCAGGAACAGTACGTCGACGGCAAAAAATTGAATTACAACGATGTGTACAAGTCGTCGATCATCGGGATGCTGCGTTCACTCGATCCGCATTCGAACTATTACGACCGCGAAGAGTTTGACGAACTGAAGACAGATCAGCGTTCGGAGTACTTCGGTATCGGTGCTTCGATCCAAACTTACGTTCGCGGCGATCAGGCTGACACTTACATCACTGCGACGTTCGATGGCTCGCCCGCGAGTCGTGCCGGTTTGCGTTATGGCGATCGTATTGTCGAAGTCGATGGCGTGAAGATGACGGGCAAGCCGTCGTTGGAAGTTCGCGACAAGATTCGCGGCCCACGCGGATCCACCGTCAGGCTGACGTTGGAGCGTGCTGCAAGTCTCAAGCTCGAGAAGGTCGACATCGTTCGCGACGCCGTCCCGCAGCCGTCGATACCTGATGCGTACATGTTGAAACCTGGTGTCGGTTATATCGACATGACCAGAGGTTTCAACTACACAACCACCGACGAGTTACTCGAAGCGCTCGAGATTTTGCACGCGAAGGGAATGAACTCCCTCGTGCTCGATCTGCGAAATAACCCCGGCGGATTTTTGGACCAGGCGATTCACGTGGCTGAGGTGTTTCTGCGCAGCGGACAATTGATCCTGACGCAGAAGGGCCGCAATGGTTTTCGCGACAATACCTACGAGTCGCGAAACAACGCGCCCGACATGACGCCGCTCGTCATCCTGATCAACGACAACACTGCATCGGCTTCAGAGATCGTAGCGGGAGCGATGCAGGACCACGATCGCGCTGTCATCGTGGGCCAGACCAGTTTTGGCAAAGGACTCGTGCAAAGCATCATCCCGCTCGAATACGGTGCGGGTCTGACGCTAACGTCTGCTAAGTACTTCACGCCTTCGGGCCGCTTGATTCAACGCGATTATTCGAATGGCGGTTTTTACGATTACTACACGCACGGTGTAGGTGTGGGGCGCGATCCAAACAAGGAACCGGCAAAGCCAAACGGGCCCGAGGTGAAGACTGATACAGGCCGCGCGGTCTACGGCGGCGGCGGAATCACGCCCGATGAAAGCGTGAATCCGAGAACGATCAATTTCTCGCAGCGCCGTTTGTTGAGTCCGACTTTCGCTTTTACGCGCGAGCTCGTGAATGGGCGCATTCGTGGTTTTGAGTCGAGCAAGCTGGCTGGTCCAATCAAATTCAGGTACGACCTCCAACCGGAAGACTTCAAGGTGACAGACGCCATGTTTCGTGCGTTTCGTGACTACGTCGCTGCCGATCCGTCGTTCAAAGTCACGACGGCAATGGTCGACCGAAACCGTGCTTTCCTTGAAAATGAAATACGCTTCAATCTCGTGACCGCCGCCCACGGCCGCGTGATAGGCGACAGGGTTTTCATCACCAGCGCCGATCCGCAGATTGCAAAAGCCGTGGACGTGCTGCCCAAAGCCCGCGACCTATCCAGCAAAAGATAAAGAGTTTTGTAGCCGCAGATGAACGCAGATAAACGCGGATTCCGTGATCCGCGTTTATCTGCGTTCATCTGCGGCTATAAAACTCCTGTTTCAAACGTAAAACAAAGTCTTGCGTCTAAAACCCGTCGTGTGATAGGTTTGGGAGGCATGAAGCGCTCAAACCGATCAGCCAGGGGCCTCGTTAACACCGAAGAACTCGGACGCGCCGTGCGACGCAGGCGCGAGGAGCTTGGACTCAGCCTCCGCGATGTCGCCGGCAAAACATCTGTTTCCGCCTCCACACTCTCACGCATCGAGAACGGCACTGGAAAACCAGACGCTGACAACATCGCGCGGCTGACCGCATGGCTCGACGTACCAATGGAACGCATCCTGAGCGGTCGAGACCCACAGGCCGAAAGCTCACAGGCCGTGGTCTATTATCCGCAGGAGCCGACGCCCGAAATCGTCGAAGCCCACCTTCGCGCCGATCGCAATCTGACACCCGAAACCGCCGCTGCCCTCTCCGAACTGTTTCGCGTGGCCTACACGCAATTCAGTAAGAGCACGGGTGAGAAGAGTGGCAAGAAGCGAAAGTGAATCCGTTATACTTTTCGTGTGCTGCTCGGCGATCTACCTCCAGGTGAAAAATGGCGAAACTTCGAGTTGAAAGCCCTCGGCCTGCGCGACTTCGCCCGCGTTCCCGTTGACCAGCCGCTCAATCCGTTCGACCTCGCGCGCTATGCGAACCTGATCGTGATCCGCTTCGACGAAGTTGCCGGCCTCAGCGAGACTTCACGCGAACATCTGCTCGGTTCAGCATCAGAGAAGTGGTCCGGCGGTGCTGTTACTCTGCCAAACGGCATGAAGCTGGTGATTCTCAATCCAACTCACGGACGTTCACGAACGAATGCAACGCTGATGGAAGAGATTTGTCACGTCTTCCTGGGCCATCAACCGAATCGACTGTCGGTCGTCACGAGGGATGAGCGTGGTAAGGTGATGAATCGTGATTATCGTAAGGCTGATGAAGAGGAAGCATACGGCGTAGGCGCGGCGGCCCTGGTCCCGTACGCGTCGTTAAAAAAAATGCTTTTGCAGGGAAAGACCTCGAAGGAAATCGCCTTCCATTTTCGCGTCAGCCGTGAGCTGGTTGAATATCGTATGAAGGTTACCCATCTTTGGCGCGAGTTCAAGGATGCTACCAAAGATACGGCCGAACCCGTACAATCAACGGTTCGTCGGAGCGAGACGCAGACCACATGACAGAACGATTGAAAGAAGCAGCATCGCAAGGCTTGAGCACGCTAGACAAGCTGCGCATGCTGCTGGACATCACCAAGAAGATCAGCCGCTCACTGGACCTCCAGGAAGTGCTCAATCTGGTGATGGACACGCTCGATTCACTGATCCCTTACGACGCGGCGGGCATCTTTGTCCTGCAATGTGTCGACCCGAAAAACCTTCCGCCGGGCGAAGAACCGTGCGAGTTTAAGTCAGAAGCAGTACGTGGCTACGACATCGACGAACTCTCCGATTTACACCTGAAGCTCGGCGAAGGGTTTATCGGCCACGTAGCATTGAGCGGCCAACCCATCATCTCTCCCGACGTCCGCAACGATACGATTTACATCAACGCTCGCGACCGGACGCGCTCGGAGATGGTTGCGCCAATCATTTCGAACGACGAAGTGATCGGCGTATTCGATCTCGAAAGCGACGAGCTCAACGCTTATTCAGACGACGATCTCGAAGTCCTGATGCTGCTCGCGTCACAGGTGGCAATAATCATCGAGAAAGTGATGCTGCACGAGCAGTTGATCGAGAAGAAGCGACTTCAGGGTCAGTTGGAAGTCGCGCGGCAGGTCCAGTTAGAGTTGCTGCCGGCGAAAGATCCGGAAATCGCCGGCTACGATATCAGCGCCTACAATTTTCCGACCGAAGAGGTTTCCGGCGACTACTACGACTGGGTCAAGATCTACGACGATCAGATTGGGATCGTGATTGCAGACGTGTCCGGCAAAGGCGTGCCGGCCGCAATTCTGATGGCATTTCTGCGAGCGAGTCTGCGGGCAGCGACGCACATCGGTTATGCGACGAACATCTCCATGGCAAAAGTGAATTACCTGCTGTGGGAGTCGATTGAGCGGAATCAGTTTGTAACCGCATTCCACGGAATTCTGGATGCTTCGAACAGAACTTTGTCGTACTCAAACGCGGGCCACAATCCACCGATCCTCATCAAGGCGGGTGGCGAAACCCGGTTTATCGAGCACGGCGAGCAGCCGCTGGGAATGTTTCCCGAAACTCGCTATCACGAGCATCACTTACTGCTCGAGCCGGGCGATGTGATGGTCCTTTACACCGACGGTGTAACTGAAGCACAGAGTCCGAGCGGTGTGGAATTTGGTCGCGACCGTCTCATCCAGGCTGTGAAAGAGAATATCGACAAGCCCGCACGCGAGATGATCGCGACGCTGCAACTGGCGGTTTTAGAGTGGACCGACAACGCGGGCGCCAACGACGACGTCACCTTTTTCATCATTAAGGCGCTGAAAGACAAGTAAAAACGCAAAGGCGCAAAGGATTTCGTCGTTCCTTTGCGCCTTTGCGTCTTTCCGTGAAAAACTTACGTGCTGGTCGCGCTTATTAGGGTATCCTAGTGTGCGGTCAGCGAGCAGTGAGCGTGGTCACCGCCCGGGGCCAATGGTGCACGATAATCGCCGAAGTGAAACTCAGCCTCCTCCGATAACGCGTAAACATCAAAGCCATATGCATCGAGATAGTCTGCCAAATCATCGGGGGAAAGAAGATATACGGCAGGCGAGTAACCCGCTTCAACACGAATTTCCAGCAGGCGCTCGATTACTTCTAGTGGTGCAAAGCAGCTAACAGGATCTCTGTAGGTTGCCATGTTGTCCAGCGCCTTTCTTTTCAATTTCACGAGCACGGTCCAATTTTTTTGTCCACCGTGCTCTAGCAGAACGACTCTTTGATGTACGCAGGTCGTAACTAGTTTGTTCTTCACCAGACAAATATTCATTGGCGAAACTTGTCGATTGATTTGACGCGCAACCCGCGGCGAAAGTTCCTGAAAGAAAATGAGCAGCGAACCTACTACCTCAAACACTCAAACTGCGGCCCCACCACCACCGAATTTCATCGTCGTGCTACGGGAAATGCTGCGGGCTTCAGACAAAGTGAGCGATCTGATATTCAGCCCGGGCCGGCCTCCTCAGATCGAACTCGCCGGCAAACTCGTCCCGGTGCGGATCGCCGGTCTGGAGAAGTTGACTCCGGCTCACACCGCGGGCATCGCAAAGCTGATCGTCGCCAACCAGCAGACAGCCCAGGAGAGCCTTGAAAAAACGGGTAGCGCCGACCTTTCGTTCAGCGTCCCGGGCGACGCTCGTTTCCGCGTCAATATCTTCAAACAACGCGGGACACACGCCATCGTCATGCGCGTGATTCCGATGCGTCCGCCGAAGTTCAGCGATTTCAACCTGCCCGAACAACTGAAAGAGATAGTAGATATAAAAAACGGCATCGTGCTGGTAACTGGTCCAACCGGCAGTGGTAAGAGTTCGACGCTCGCAGCAGTGATCGACCTGATCAACGAGACGCACTATTACCACATCGTGACCATCGAAGATCCGATCGAGTTTTTGCATACGCATAAGAACTCGACGATTCACCAGCGCGAGCTTCACTCAGACACGCCCAGCTTTTCGATCGCTCTACGCGCGGCGTTGCGGCAGGCGCCGAAAGTGATACTCGTCGGCGAGATGCGCGATCGCGAGACGATTGAAGTCGCGCTGGAAGCGGCGGAAACGGGTCACCTGGTGTTGTCGACCTTGCATACGATCGACGCATCGAAGACAGTGGATCGAATTATCGGTGTCTTTCCGAAGAATGAAGAGAAGGTCATCCGAACGCGTGTGGCGCAGTCGTTTCGGTTCATCGTTTCGCAACGGCTGATTCCGCTCGGTGATGGGAAGGGAAGAATAGCTGCGATTGAGATTCTGAAATCGACGATGCGCACACGAGAATATATCGAGAAGGGCGAGTCGGAAGGCAAGTCGCTGATCGATGCGATGGAGCAGGGCGATCAGGATGGAATGCAGACGTTTGATATGGTGATTGAGCAATTTATCAGGGATGGCGTGGTGAGCATTGGGGCGGCGCTGCCGTATGCGACGAATCAGAATAATTTGTTGCTGCGGGTCGCGGATCTTAAAAGTTCATCGATGCTCGATCTGATGGAGCCTTAGGCCACAAAAGGGCACAAAGTGGAGCATATGATCTCTATCTTTTTTGTGCCTCTTTGGGCTATTTGGTATGATTTCGCGGCTGATGTTTTTGAAGGTTCAAAAGGTCCTGGTGGGCCTTATATTTCTAGCGGCCTTCTCCCCAACCACAGCCCACGCCGACGATGAGATTCGCATCGACCTGCCTGCCGGTGGACAGCTAAAAGTTCGCAACGACTTTGGAAACGTTTCCGCCGAAGTCTGGAACAACAACTTCGTCGCTGTGTCGGCAGTGATTGATGGTCCAACAAAGCTTACGCGGTCTCCCATCGTCATCGAGAATCGCGGCTCGGGGATCACCATCTCCGTCGTACGACGTCCGCTCGACCCCGTTGTTGCGGTTCATCTCAAGATCAAGGTTCCCGCTGACGTCGACATTACTGCACGCTCTCAACGCGGCACTGTGTTTCAACAGCGCTTCGGGAAAGCCGATCGGAAAATCGATATCCAGACAGCAGGCGAGATATTGGTGACACCGCTGGCCCCTGGAGTCGCAAACGACCCACCCGCAAAACCACCGGAACTTATCGGCACTAACTCAAAAACTCCTGCGGGAACGCCGACTGGTCCAGTTCCCGGCGACGACATCAGCGAAGGTGACGTGATACGCGTCGACTCGCAACTCGTCACGCTCAACATCAGCGTCATCGATCGCGGCACCAATCGTGGACTGACCGGACTGGGCCAAACCGACTTCGAACTATTCGAAGATGGTCAGGAACAGCGCATCGTACAGTTCGAATCGTCGTCAGCGCCTTTCGATCTGATCCTTCTGATCGATCTCTCCGGGTCCACGAGGGAAGTCGTAAAGCTCATCCGTGCTGCCGCTGTTCGTTTCGTCGAAGCTGCGCGGCCCGCGGATCGCATCGGGATAATCACCTTCGCGGGTGAACCAAATGTAGTCTCAACATTGACCGCGGATCGCGAACTCCTGCGGCAACGCATCGAGACGATCGATACAGCACGAGGCGACACGAAGCTCTACGATGCGACGAATTTCGCGATGGAGCAGGTCGTGAAAGAGTCGAAGAAGTCGAGAAGGACTGCTATCGTCTTGATGAGCGACGGTCTTGATGGGACAATTCCCGGTGTCAGCGGCCAACAGGGCTCCCGTATTTCATACAAAGACACTCTACGGAACATCCAGGAATTTGATGGTGTTCTCTACACTCTTTGGCTGAATACGGAATACGAGGCGATGAGTCCCCTGGACACTCAGCCAGAGGCTTTCGACGCCGGACACGACCGAATGAAAGAGATGGCAGACGCCGGCGGCGGCGTCTTCTATCCGGTGGAACGGCTGACGGATCTTGCCGGCGCCTACGAGCAGGTCGTCGCGGATCTTGGAACGATGTACAGTTTGGCGTATCGTCCGTCAAACAACGCCAGGGACGGCAAGTGGCGAGCAATCCGGATCGGTGTTAACCGCAACAACGCGGTCGCGCGCGGCAAACGTGGTTACTATGCAAACTAAGCGCAGTCTCTTGAGCACTGCTTTGGTGGCGCTGCTGCTCGCCGGCATTGCAGCGGGCCAGGATCCGATCGAAACGATTCGCATCGATGCGGATCTCGTGGATCTCAAAGTGAGTGTGCTCGGTTTCGATCCGAAAGCCCCGGTGCCGCTGCTCGATCCGAGAGACTTCCTCGTGCTCGAGGATGGCATACCACAGGAGATCTCATTCTTCGCTGCCGCTGATACACCGTTTGATCTGGTTTTGCTGCTCGACCTCTCGGGTTCGAATTCCAAGAACGTGAAGATGATTCGAAACTCCGCGAAGCGTTTCGTCGACGCGGCGCGCGATGTCGATCGCATCGCGCTCGTTACCTTCACAGATCAGCCGGCGCTGTATTCACCTTTCACTCTGGACCGGCGCAAGTTGAAAAAGACAATCGACGAGATCGACGAAGCGGTCGGTGGTACGAATTTTTGGGATTCGATGGATTACGTCTTGAACGATCTGATTCCTGCTGGAACTGGTCCAAGGCGTAGTGCCATAGTCGTGATGACGGATGGAATCGACAACGCGCTGCCGGAAGTTCCGGGTACCGGATCCAGAGTCACGTTTGAAGGATTAATCAACAAGATTCGAAATTCCGAAACGCTCGTGTTTCCGATCTACCTCGACACCGAAGAGGAGAACGTCAAACGTTATCACGTGCCGCGAGCCGCTTACGCACAGGCGCGCACGCAGCTCAGCCAGATTTCAGTTGTGTGTGGAACGCCGATGTACCAGGCGAGGCAGTTGAGCGATCTCGACGCGGTTTATGCGCAGGTTGTACGCGACCTCAGCACTGTCTACAGCATCGGCTATCGCCCTACGAACAAGACGCTCGATGGCAAGTGGCGGAGCGTGGAGGTCCACTTGATCAAGCGTTCGGATCTGTTTGCCCGCACGAAACGCGGTTACTACGCCAAGCTCCTCGAGAAATCCTGATCCGCGTCTAAAAACTTGTAAATGTCTACATCCCGACTATAATGCTCGGGAGTTTTCTCTCCCAGCCCGCATTCCCAAATTGTGTTTCGGAGGGTATTTCGATGAGAAGAGCTTCCAACCTCCCAGTATCGTTACTTCTGGCAAGTGCGATCATCCTTTGCTGCTCGATCGTCAATTTCGCGCAAAACCGCGATAAATTCGTGATTTCTGCCAAAGCGGGCGGGATCAACGCAATCACCGGGCAGGCCAGTGTTCACGCGAGAGGTGAAAACGACTGGCAACAACTAAACATAACCGACGATTTGAAGGCCGGCGACCGGCTACGTACCGAGACAGACGGCCGCGTCGAAATCCTTCTGAATCCGGGCTCGTACCTGCGCGTTGGCGGCGACTCGGAAATCGAGCTGTCTGACAATACACTGGCGAATCTCGAGCTTCGTCTGCTGCGCGGGACGGCCATTGTCGAAGCGACTGGCGCCGATGAGCTGGAGTTGAATATCAACATCACCACGCCTCACACGAACTTCGCGATTGTCCGGCAGGGACTGTACCGCCTCAACGTCGTGCCTGGCGACGCCACGGAACTGATAGTTCGAAAAGGTCGCGTGATCCTGAACGGGTCACATACGAAGGTCAAAGGTGGAAATAAGGTCGTTTTCAACGCGAGCAACGTCTCGGTTGCAAAACTCACCAAGGAAGAGAAGAAGGCCATCGACAGGCAGGAAGTGGACGTCTGGAGTAAGGAAAGAGCCCAGACCCTGGCCAAAGCGAATCGACGCATCACCGATCGGATGATGACATCTGCATTTGCTTCGTTCAGGGATTGGGATCCTTGGGGTCGCCGGCTGGGATTCTGGTTCTATAGCACCCATTCAAATTGCTACACGTTCCTGCCGTTTTATTACGGTATTACGTCGCCTTACGGCGGTTCCTATTGGAATACGCTCTCTTACTATCCGCGTCCGAACGTCGCCTATCCGCGTGGAGGCTATCCATCGGGTGGCCGTGGGGGTTCATATCCTACCGGTGGCGGTGGTGGCAGCTCGACTGGAGGCAACGGAGGTTACCGTCCATCACCTCCGCCCAGCAGTGGCCCGACTGGCGGTTCTGGCAGGATGGCGCCGACAATGCGTCCTGGACCGATGGGGAATCCCGATCGAATGCCGTCGAGGAAGTCGGAGCCGTCGCGGCAACCGTAATAAGCAAGTGGCCGCAGATTTTCGCAGATGAACGCGGAACT
>JBIOUJ010000092.1:0-6294 GCA_044867025.1 Pyrinomonadaceae bacterium
GGCGAGTAGGTCCTGCACCTCATAGTTGCCCCAATCGGCAAAGATCGAGCGCGAGAACTTCTGCCCGCGTCCGGAGCTGCCACGATAGTTCACCGCCAGCACTGCATAACCATTCGCCGCAAACATCTGCCGCTCGAGGCTGAACGAATGCTGGTCCTGCGAGTTTGGACCACCGTGAATTCTCAGCAGCAATGAGACCTTCGTGCCTTTCACGTATCCCACGGGATAAGTAAGTAGACCATTTACCTGCGTGCCGTCTTTACTCTGAAAACCAACCTCTTCCGTGACACCGAGATCGAGCTCAGCCAGCAGAGCATCGTTTTGCTTCGTGAGCTGGCGCAGCGAATTTCCTTCCCAGACGTATAACTCGTTTGGCTTTGCATTGCCGCTAGTCGTCACCACTGCTTTTCCACCGGCAAAGTTCCAGTTCGCGATTGCGACCGGTGGTTTCAACAACTTTTCTACCGCGCCGCCTGACAAGTTCGCCCTGGCCGGATAGACCGACCGATCGTCAGTTACCAGGAAGCGGATCGATTTGCCGTCGGCACTGAATTTTGGTAACGCCACACCGCGATCGAGATCCTCAGCGGCTTTCAATCGAGTCGGCGCGCTGCTGCCGTCTGCGGGCACGAGCGCGAGGTGGTCCATACCGTAAGCGCCGTACTTGATCTCGTCGCCTTCGAGAATCGCAATCCACTTTGAATCAGGGCTCCATTCCGGTCGCGAGCGTCCGGCGCGCGTGGCGGCCGGCGTCAACTGTTTCTCTGTCGCGCCCGGAGTCGCGTCGGCGACGTAAAGCTGCGCTGCCGGATCGCGATCCGGATCCTCCGAGTGGTTGCTCATGAAGGCGATGCGTGTTCCGTCGGGCGACCACGCCGGTGAACTCTCATCCCATTTGCTCTTCGTGAGTCGTTCGAGTTTCTTGGTCGCGATGTCGAAGAGATAAATGTAAGTCTGACGGCCTTTTAACAGGTAGCCGGCTCCATCCTGCTTGAAGCGATAGCGATCGATGACGATCGGCTTCGGCACACGCGGCGTCGCGCCCGGTTGTGGCGATGGCTCTGGATCGGCTTCGGGATCGGGATCGCCGATCACGAGTGCCAAACGTTTAGAATCCGGAGACCATTCGTGTCCCTGCAAACGTCCCTTGAGCTCCGTGAGCTGCATTGCCTCGCCGCCGGTGCGGTCCAGCAGCCAAACCTGGTTGCCCTTTGCTTTGCCAGGACCAGGCCGCGATGAAGTAAACGACAGGTACTTGCCGTCCGGACTCCAGCGCGGCGAACTCTCGCTCGACTGGCTGAACGTAATCTGCCGGTCGTTGCTGCCGTCGATGTTGATCATCCAGATGTGGGAGTTGGATTTGTCTTCCTTCGCGTCCGTGGTGTTAACAACGTAGGCGACCCATTGGCCGTCCGGCGAGATCTGCGGATCGCCGACGCCGCGAAAGCGGGCCATGTCGTCGAGTTTAAGAGGACGCCGAGCGGTTTGCGCTACGTGCGCGTACGCGAGCGAAAGGATCAGTAGCAGCGAGAGACAGGACAGGCTTCTTCTGTACATGGAACCTCCTCGGATGAGGCGAGGAGTGTACACCTCGGCCACAAAAAGTCACAAATTAATCTTTTGTGCTTTTGGTGGCTTCCAACAAAAAACTAGGGGTGGCACTCCGTAGCCACCCCTTTTGTCCGACAACAAGCTTCAACGACCACATTTTACAGAGGGGAATTCGGAGTGCCACCCCTGCGAGGTCTACTTGTCATCGTCAGGGGGAATCAGCAGTTGCTGTCCAACCTGAATCTTGTCCGGATCGTTCAACTTGTCGCGATTCGCGTAGAAGATCCGCATGTACTCGCTCGCGTCACCATAAAACTGTTTGCTGATCTTCGACAGATTGTCTCCGCTTTTGACTTCGTACGTTTGCCCGCCTTGGCCCTGGCCGCCACCCGCTGCCGCACCAAGCGCGCGACTCGAGTCGACACTAATGTCGGCCGTTATATCGTCTGCATTCGGATTTACCAGCTTCACCTGATCCCAGAACTTGTTCTTCGCCTCTTCAGACGGCGCGATCGCTTTGATGAAGAGTTTGTTGTCCTGCACGTGCAGGTTTAGAAACTGGATGCGTTCCTGGTCAGAGACCGTAAGAAGAGTGTTGTATTTTTGCTTTAGTTCATTGAAGCGTTGTTGCGCATTTGGTTGTTGCTCAGCTTCCGAGGCGCCGCGTCCAAACATTTTGTCAAAGAGTCCCATGATCCATGTTCCTTTCAAGCAGTTCTAGTTCAAAACGCGGGGGAATGAATTGACGGGGATTTTTTTGAGGGGGTTCGGTGAGGATCATACTACTTCTATGGCCACAAGGAAACACAAAACACGAATTGTTCTTTGTGTCCTTTTGTGCCTTTTTGTGGCTTAAACCAACATCTCGTCGATCAATCGATCGACGTGGATGCGTGTGGTGTCGAGAAGACGTATCCCATTGTGTTCGTCGGCACGTAGCAACAGCGGCAACTCAGTTCCACCAAGAATCAATCCTTCGATTCCATCACGCGCTTTCATCTCATCCGCGATCGCGAGCAGCGCGGTGCGCGTCTCAGGAAGAAAGACGTCCTTCAGAAGTTCATTGAAATACTTGTCGTGTATGAACTCCTGCTCCTCGGCGTTTGGCATCACCAGTTTGACGTTGGTGCGTGAAAACACCTTCGGGTAGAAAGGCGCTTGCATCGTGTACCGCGTGCCAAAGAGCCCGACGGTCTTCAAGCCGAGCGCCTGAGCCCTCTCACACGTCGCGTCGACTATGCTTATCAACGGCAGACTACACCGCTGCTGCACTTCGTCGAACACGATGTGCGCCGTGTTTGCAGTCAACGCGGCAAAGTCGACACCGGCCCTTCGCAGTTTCTCGAACGCCTCGACGAGAATGTCCGTCACTCTTCCGAGATCATTCGCAGCCATCAACTCGATCATGCTCTTGAGATTGATGCTGTTGATGATCACCGGCGGAGAATTGCCATCCGCCTTTTCGCGATACTCCGCCGTCAGCAATCGATAGTAGTCGATCGTCGACTCAGGTCCGGTGCCACCGATTAAACCGAGTGTTTTCATTGTTGTGTCGTGGTGCTCTTCGTTGCTTCGCCGATCTCGTACTCGGGTTTGGAAACGCCCATGATCCACTTGTCGAACCAGCCGACGATGTGTTGCAAGCGCTCGACGCGATGCCACGGCTGCCCCGAACGCGACAACTCGTGCGACTCGTTCGGGAACCGAACCATCACCGTCGGTATGCGGCGATACTTCAACGCGCGAAACAGCACTTCACCACCTGAGCCCGTCGGAGTGCGATAGTCAGCTTCGCCGAGGATAAACATCAACGGCGTCTGCATCTTGTTCACGTAGGTTATCGGTGAACGCCGCTTGTAGTCTTCGGGATCTTCGAATGGCGGTGCTTTGAACCATCTCGGATGGAAAAGCGTGAAATCGGCTGTGTACCACCAGTCAGACCAATCCGCGATATCACGTTGCGATACTGCCGCGGTGAAACGCGTCGTCTGTCCGATGGTCCAATTCGTCAGCAGGCCGCCGCCACTGCCGCCGGTGACGCCCATCTTCTTCTCGTCGACGTATCCGCGGCGTATGAGTTCGTCGACACCGGCCATCAGGTCTTTGTAATCATCGCCGGGATAGTTGTGCTGGATGATGTTTCCAAACTCCTGGCCGTAGCTCGTGCTGCCGCGCGGGTTTGGATAAAGCACGACGTAGCCTTTCGCTGCCATCCACTGAAATTCATGATCGAAGACGAATCCGTAAGCGGCGTGTGGTCCACCGTGGATGTTGAGAATCAGTGGATACTTCTTGTTCGGATCGAAGTCGGGCGGTTTCTGCACCCACACCTGGATCTTCTTGCCGTCAAAACTCGTGTGCCAGATTTCTTCAGGCTCCGTGAGGTTGAGTTTTGAGAACAACTCTTCGTTGAGACGCGTGAGTTGTTTTGGCTGGCCGCCGGGTTTATCGAGCATGAATAGCTCGCCAATGCGAGTCGGTGTTGAGATCAGTAGGAGAAACTTCGAGGCATCGGGTGTCGCACGATAATTCATGACTGCGTGATTGCCCGTGGTGACGTCTGACTGCCGGCCACTGGCCACGTCAAACGAGCCGAGATTCGCTCTGCCTTCCTTTGAGTAAACGACTGTGATGCTGCGTCCATCATTGGACCACGCCGGCAAATTGCCGCCGCCTGCTCTAGGTGTGGCGTTATCGCCTGTCAGACCACCCCCGATGTCGTAATCGAAAGTCGTCGTGAGGTTGCGTGGTTTTGCGCCGGGCGTGACGTCCATCACCCACAGATCGGGTTGCGAGTAAGAGCGCACCGGTTCTTCGACTGAACCGATAAATGCGAGTTGCTTACCGTCAGGACTCAGACTGAACGCGCCGGCGCCCGTGTTGAACGAAGTGAGTTTTGTCGGTTCACCACCCGTGACGGCGACGGAAAACACGTCTGTCTTCGGCAGATCGTAATATGGCTCCTCATTCTGGTTCGACGTGAAGTAAATGCGTGAATTGTCTTTGGCCCAGATGACCGGACCTTCGTTGAAACGTCCGCTCGTCAACTGTTTCGGTGTGACTTTTTCGTCGCCGGTTTTTGGAGCAGTGATGACCCAGATGTGTTGCGGGTGTTTGAAGTCAAGAAAACCGGCGTTGTCCTGGCGATAGACGGCGCGGTTGATCACGCGCACATCGCTTTCGCGTTCGGGGCTGGGACTTGGGCTCGCACTCGGGCTCGCGGTCGGTTGCGCGTTTTTTTTCTCGGCCTTCGCGATCTCTTCAGGCGTGGCGCTGTTGAAGAACGCGATCATCTTGCCGTCCGGAGACCACTGTGGTCCACCGGCGCCTCTCGGAAGAGTCGTGAATTGAAACGGCTCACCGCCACCCATCGCCAGCATGAACAACTGCGCGGGTTCGGTGCGTCCGGAAACTTCCGGCGCGCGGACGAAGACAAGGAATTTCCCATCGGGAGACCAGCGAGGCGTCGTGTCGCGTGGTCCGTTGGTCAATTGTCGTGTCTCGCCCATGGCAGTTGAGACGGTCCAGATCGCTGTGTTGTAGCCGTCCTTCTTCTCGTTAACAGTCACGCGCACAAATGCGACGCGCGCTCCATCGGGCGAGAGTTGCGGATCACCGATCCAGACGAAGTTGAAAATGTCCTTTTCGGTGATGTTTCGTTTCTGCGCGAAGGCGGACGCGGCGAGAGAGACGACGATGATCAGGAGAAGCGAGACACGATAGCGCATAGTGAAATTCCTTTCGGGGCTTTGGTCCTCTCTGCGTATCTCTGCGTCCTCTGCGCCTCTGCGGTGAACGTAGCTAAGAAGACGTTCACCGCAGAGGCGCAGAGGACGCAGAGGTACGCAGAGGAAACTATGAGTTTCGATAGACGTAATAGATTACGCCGCTGTAGTCGTCAGTCAAGAGAAAAGCGTTGCGACCGTAATTAAAAATATCCGCTGGGCGGCCGTTGATCTTTCCGGCGTCGAAAAACCCGGTGATGAAGTCCTGCATGGATCCTGATTCAGAAACTCGTACGACTTTATAACCCCGCCGCAGGCGCTTGTTTGTCGATCCATGCAACGCGACCAGAAAAGATCCGTCGAAATACTCCAGGCCGAGTGGCGAGCTGTGCGCCGGGAACGCACTCAGCGCATTTGGCACCTGTGCACAGTCAAACTTGCCATCGATATTGTACTTGGCATCGGAATAGACCCTGGCGCCTGCCTGAAAACAGTAAGGCCAACCGTAATTCTTGCCGCCTTGAATCACGTAAAACGTGTCTGCCGGACGATTTACACCGAGGTGATCTGAACCCATGTTGGTCGCGTAGAGCTTGCCGTTGGTCCAACGCAACCCGACCGCATTGCGCAACCCGCGCGCGAAGTAACGCTGGTTCTTCCCATCCGGATCCATCTCCACGATCGTCGCTCGAACTTCTTCCTTCTCCTCGCATGCGTTGCAGCTACTCCCGACCGCGATATAAATCTTCCCGTTGCCGCCGACGATCACTGTGCGCGTCAGGTGCCAGCCGCCGTACTTGTATCCAAGACCGTAGTCAGGAAAAGTTGCCAGCACCTCAGGCGTGCCGGAAGGACTGTCTTTCCCCGCCTCATAGCGATAACGCACCAGTCGATCGGTGAGCGCGAGATAGAACCAGTCTGTGCCGTTCCGATCGGTGTAGAAGGCGACGCTGTTTGGATTACGCAAACCGCTCAAGTATTTCGTCACCTTCTTGAACTGACGCGTCGACGGATCGAA
>JBIOUJ010000093.1:0-22422 GCA_044867025.1 Pyrinomonadaceae bacterium
GGTTCCACAGATTACGCAGATTACACTGATTTTGCTACGATGGCTGCACAAAACTTATCGAGAGGTGGCAATGATGAAATTCCCGGGCGGATTCGATATGCGACAGATGATGAAGCAGGCGCAGGTCATGCAGGAAAAGATGCAGAAGGAGATGGAGGAACTGCGCGTCGAAGCTTCAGCGGGTGGCGGTGTCGTGACTGTGCAAATGAAAGGCAATCACGAACTCGTGGCGCTCAAGATCGATCCAGAAGCGGTTAAAGAAGGCGACGTCGAGATGCTTCAGGACATGATCGTCGCGGCTGCAAATGAGGCGAACCGCAAAGTGGATGAAGCGATGAAAGGGAAGCTTGGTGGAATGTTGCCGCCCGGGCTCGGAGGATTGTTCGGCTAACAATGTTGGAGTACGCGGAACCGGTAACGAAGCTGATCGACGAGCTGAAGCGCCTGCCGAGCATTGGCCATAAGTCAGCGCAGCGGCTGGCGTTTCACGTCATGCGCGCGCCGGAAGCCGATCTCGAGCGGTTGATTGCGGCGCTTCGAGAGGTCAAACAACGCATCGTTCTTTGCTCGGTTTGCAACAACCTCACCGAAGTCAATCCGTGTCGTTTCTGCGCGTCGCCGAGCCGGGATCATTCTGTAATCTGCGTGGTTGAAGAGCCGCATAGTTTGGTAGCGGTTGAAAAGACGCGCAGCTTCAAGGGCGTTTATCATGTTCTGCACGGGAGTCTCTCACCGATTCGTCACATTGGACCAAGCGAGTTGCAGTTGGCGAATCTCCTGCCGCGGCTGAAACCGGAAAATAATGATGGCGTCGCAGTGCGTGAAGTGATCCTCGCGACGAATCCCACGACGGAAGGTGAAGCGACCGCGAACTACATCAGTCGCTTGCTGAAACCGTTGGGATTAAGGGTCACTCGTATTGCGATGGGGATGCCGGTTGGAAGTGACCTCGAATATGTTGATGAGGTCACCATGGACAAAGCGCTCGCTAATCGACATGAAATTTAAGCCGCAGATTTTCGCAGATGAACGCGGATTTGATCCGCATTCATCTGCGAAAATCTGCGGCTAAATCATCTCAGAACCGGACCTGCTCGGGTGGAACTCCTTCTTTACACTCTCGGCAATCTTTTTCACCCTCGTACATCTGCACGTCAAAAGTGATCAGTGACTTGATTGGTACGTCTTCGATTTCCTCGGGTGCGGTATCGAAACGAACGATGGCGCCGCAGCCGATCATTCGCGCACCCAGTGTTTTCACCAGCGTGACTGTTTCTTCGATCGCGTTGCCGCTACGGATGATGTCGTCGACGATGATCGATGGATTGACTTCACCCTGATTCACGTATTGCCGGAACATGCGCTCGCCCTTCTCCTGTTCCGCCCAGTAGATCTGTTCGGCGTTGAGCGCGTCGCGCACACCGAAAGCGACCGGAATTCCTCCCGAACTCGGACTGATAACCGACACTTTTGGCAGTTGGCTCGAGATGTCTTTTTCGAGTCGAAACTTTCGACTCAACGCCACTGCAAGCACGCGCGCGGTGTCGTAGTAGCGGAATGCCAGCGGCATTTGAAAATAGTGTGGCGAGTGCTTTCCGTTTGGATAAATGAAGTGGCCCTCACGAAACGCGCCCGTGCGTTTCAGAATCTGCATCACGGCATCTTGGGAAGGAATCAGCTCGACCATCAGGTTCTCCTAATGTGTGCTTTGTACGTGCGCCGCAGAGCATACATCAATTTATTCACTTTGGGCAGCACGCTCGATCAACCGCCGCTGATCGCGTGGCAAACCGTTCGGGAGCGAATCCACGGCGAACCACGCTGCACTTTCGACTTCCATCGTCTGAGGTTTCGCCTGACTGTTTGCGCGACAGAGATACAACACTTCCACCTGTCGTGGTTTTCTGAATGACCGCACGGTCAAGATTTCAGCAGATTCCACTTCGAACCCGATCTCTTCGCGCAACTCTCGTTTCAACGCAGCGAGTGGCTGTTCGCCGGCTTCGAGAAATCCGCCCGGCAAGCCCCAACCGCTTCCTGCGCGAAATCGATGTTTCAGAAGAAGCACCTGACCTGCGTCGTTGAAGATTACGGCGCCGGCAGTCACGGTGAAACGTGTGTGCGTCGCGCGCATGCTCCAGCGACGCACGCGCGCCGGAAGCGATCGCCAAACACTACCAATGAGATTCTTGAGCATATCGTGTACAATTGGCCAAAATCGCAGTTCGCACTTCCCACTCGGGACGACACAATGGCAACCACTGACACGACCATCAATCAGGAATCTACTGTCGCATCCGCACCAGTCCCCAAGCGGATAACAAATGCGCAGACTGTTTGCAACGAGAAAAATGAAAAGGGAAAGCTTTGCAACGGTCATTTGAAGCAGTTGCGAACGGCAGGCGAGCCGGCCGAGATTCATCTGCGCGGCGACGATGTGCTGTCGAAGTGCCAGACGTGTGGGACGCTGTACATGGGCCCGCCGTTGGGCCATGTGCGCGATCCGAATAAGCAGCGTCGGTTTGTTGAAGCGGAGTTGCAGGCGTTGTTGCAGGCCGCGGGTGGGACGTTGCCGGTTATCAAGAAAGATGATCGCGGCGTTTATGTGATGGTTGAAACCGCTGCGGGCGATCACGGGCACGCCGCGAAACCAGCACCTGCAAAACCCGCACCTGCGAAACCGGCAGCACCTGCCGCACCGAAGGCCGCTGCGCCGGCACCGAAGCCCGCAGCACCAGCAGCGCCGAAAGCCGCCGGTGCACAGCCTAACCGACAACTGTTCCGACGTTCGACTTATGCTGGTGTGAAAGACACTGGGCCAGTGCCTGGAGAGACGTTCGAACAGAAGGTTGCACGATTAAAAGCAGTAGCAGCAGGAGCAAAGCAACGCGCGGAAGAGGGTGGCGAGCCGAGTCCTGTTGGCGAAGCGCCCGAGGTTCTGACAGCGCTCGCGCCCGATCAAGAGGTGCCACCACCCGCTGAGGCGCCCGCGCAAGCAGCCGCGCCCGCAGCCCCGGCAGCGTCAGCGCCCGCACACAAACCTACGGGAAACGCAGACCGCACGTTGATGAAACGCTCGACGTATTGCGGCGTGGTTGATACGGGCCCGGTTCCCGGTGAGACTTTCCAGCAAAAAGTCGCGCGACTCGCGGCGCTCTCAGCCGCTGCGAAACAGCGCTCCGAAGGCGGATAAATTAGCCGCAGATTTACGCAGATGAACGCAGATCAGATCTGCGTTCATCTGCGTAAATCTGCGGCTAATTTTGTTCAGTTACGGTTAGCCCGTCTTGGGCAAGCTTCCAGTCGAGTACTTCCGCGCCTTCCTCTGCGGCTAACGCGGCTTCGACATCTCCTCGCCGTCCCGCGGCACATAAGAACGCAATGCATCCACCGCCGCCTGCGCCACACACTTTCGCGGCTTCCGCGCCGTTTGCCAAAGCTTTCTCGACCAGCATGTCCATCTGCGGCGTCGTGATCGTCGGCGCGAGGCGTTTGCGATTCGGATACGCGTTCTTCATAACTGACGCCACTTTCTCCCAGTCGTCAGCAAGCAGCGCTTCGCGCATGTTGCGCGCGGAATCACGAATCCCGTCGAACAGTTCAAACAACTCCGGATCGCCGTCGATGTGTCGCTTGTAAATCTCCCAGTTGTTGATCCCGGAAAGTCTCGGCTCGCCGGTGTAGCAGATGGCGATGCGACGTTCCAACTCTTCCATGTTCACGTCCAACGCCTCGCGTTCCATTCCATCAGGCCGGAAATGAATACACGAAACCGAGCCGTAAAGCGGTGGATAGTAATCCTGAAACCCTGCCGGAACCTTGATCACCGTCGATTCAACATTTGCCGCAATCGTCACGAACTTCCGCTCGTCATAACGATTACCCACCAACCTGTTCAACGCTCCGATACAAGCAATCGCCAACGCCGACGAGCCTCCGAGGCCCGCGCCCGCGGGCACGTTGCTTTCGGCAACCAAATGAAATCCCGTAGTCGGTTTGAAAAAGTGCACCAACTTCGAAATCAGCTCGAGTCGCTGTTCGAGTCGCAAGTCTTCAATGGCAGAAAGTTCGGTTTCGAATGAGACTTTCAGGTCGCGAGATTCGAGGACGATGCGCCCGTCGTCGCGCGTCTCGATACGGCAGCGAGCGTAAAGCGAAAGGGCGAAGTTGACTGTCGTTGCGCCTGGATGAAAAAGATAGAGCGGCCAGATGTCGATAGTGCCGCCGGCAAGATCGACCCGCGGGGGTGCAGAAGATTCAATTATCATTTTGCCAAGTTAACATTCGCACTGGATTTAGTTCAAAGCCTTAATCTGCGTCACTCTCACGCTTCTTCTGATCACCACGCTTGAACGGAATGTGTTCCTGAATCTCTTCGCGCAGGTCCTGAAACTTTTCACTGGCGGCGTGCTCGAGCTCATGCAACCGTTCCGGATCCGCTTCTTCCATCTTCCTCGAGATCCAGAATCGTTCCGTAAGATAAAAACCGACTATACCAACCACGACGATAACCAGCAGCACTTTCCCGAGGCGCTGGAAGTCGCCAATCAAGTTCATCACCGCGCCGCTGAAAAAGTAACCCGCGCCGGACAAAACAAACACCCACAAAAAACAACTCGCGAAAGAAAGCAGCAGGAAGCGCAGGTACGGCATTCGCCCGACCCCATAAAACACACACGCCGCCCAGCGCAGTCCGTAGATGTATTTCGAAAGAAAAATCGAGAGTGGTCCAAACTTGTTCGTCAACCGCTCCAGCCTCGGCTTTGCAGCCTGATAAAAACGAACCTCTCTGACGCCTTCACAAAAGCCACGTCCCGTAAAGTAGGCAAGGTTATCGCTGAGACAGCCGCCGACCGTTCCCCAGATCAAGACTTGCGCAAAGCTGTAGTCGCCGAAGAAACCACTATGCGCAAGCACTCCCGCCAGCAGAAGGGTGATGTCTCCCTCAACCATGACGAGAATGAAAACCGCGTAAAGCCCGTACTGAAATAGTAGATCGTTGAGAAAGTCGAAGTGCATGGAAACCAGGGCGCTATGAAACTTCGAACTCTGAAAGCATACAGGCTGACAGAATAAACTGGAGGGCTCACTGTTGACTACTGCTGGGGTTCTTCGTCCTGGGGAGGCTTCACCACCAACACCGGGCACGACGCGTGCCGAACCACCGATTCCGCCGTCGAGCCAAAAAGGATTCGTCCGAGCCCGGTCCGCCCATGCGATGCGATAACGATCAGATCAACCTCGCGTTCCCTGGCGACCCGGACGATTTCGGACGCCGCCTCGCCATGAACGACCAGCTCCTCGACGTCCAATCCCGAACACTCGTCGCATTCGGCGAGCTTCGGCAGTTCGCGCTCGGCTGAGTCTTCGAGCTGTTCCGTGATGTCGGCTATTGGCAGGGGCTCGGTCATTCCCGAGTAACCGACAGTCGGCACAATCGGCTCGATAACGTTGATACAAATAATCGACGCGCCAAACGTACGCGCCAGCGATGCGGCATAGGAGAGAGCGTAGTTTCCGCACTCGCTGAAGTCCGTGGGTAGAAGAATGGAGCGAATCTGCATGAACGCAGCAATTCTACTCCCAGAACCCGATGTTTGACAGCCCCCGAACCCTCGACTATTCTTCGTCCACGCGGCTTCTTCCGTCCTAGACCAGGCTTGTAGAATGACGACTCCACCAACAAACTTCATCGGGATCAATCTCTCTGGCGACCACGTGCGCGCAGCTTTAGTCGACGAATATGGATCGATAACCGACTCAAAGCTCGCCGGGATCTCTAAAGAACTGATCCCACAACTCGCGGCAGTGGTCGAAGGTCTGCAATCACGTGGCCCTGTAGGTGCTATTGGAATTGCGATTCCGGGTCTCGTGAATCGACAAACCGATCGTGTCGTGGCGCCGCGCGACCTGCCGCGAACGATGGTTGAAGATCTTCACGGCGAGTTGACGCGTGCGACCGGTTTGCGCGTCGAGTTGGAAAACGACGCAAACGCCGCGGCGTATGGCGAATACAAGGTTGGCGCGGGTCGGGGCAGTCGCAACCTGTTTTACATGATGATCGGAAACGGGATCGGAGGCGCGCTGATTCTCGACGGAAAACTTTGGACGGGTGCGTCAGGCTTCGCCGGTGAGGTTGGTCACATCACGATCGACACTGAAGGGTATCAATGTGTTTGCGGCAACACCGGGTGTCTCGAAACAGTCGCTTCCGCACCGAGCATCGTCCGGCGCGCTCGCGAACGGCTGCTCCGCGATTCGACTTCATCTCTCTCACGACTCGGACTGAAAAAATCGTTTACGGCCGAAGACGTAGCTCACCAGGCAAACGAAGGCGACGACTTCGCGCTGATGATGATCGAAAGGACCGGCAAATACATCGGCACCGGCGTCGCCAGTGTTATCAACTTATTGAACATCGAAAAGATCGTACTCGGCGGCGGCGTAATGGACGCAGGCTCACTGATTCTCAACCCCATCATCCAGGAAGTGCGGCGCAGAGCGTTTCAGCCCTGTTTTGAGGCCACCGAAATCGTCGCGGCCAAACTCGGACTCGACGCTGCTCCCATCGGCGCCGCAATGCTCGCACGCGATGCTGCCACAAGCGCACACTAAAACCCGCCGCGACCGCGCTCGGTTCCGGTTGTGTTCCCCTTTTGTGCTTTTTTGTGGCCCAATTTGAAAATCCCCATCCATTTGATAAAGTACCTCGTTACTTGGCAATAAACATCTTGAGTGCGAAAGTTTGTGGGCTTTTTCGTCTACCAGTGTATGGGTACGACTAACGCCCGACCGTAATCTCCTCGACGATGCCACAAATCTTCCATCACAGCACAAATGCGCTGGCGAAGATTACGATTTATGGCGCTGTCTTCATTATTGTTGCCCTGCTGTGGGTAGCAGTCGAATTAAATCGCTCCTCCTGGAACACCGGCCAGTGGGTCGAACGGCAACAACCAGTTCAATTCAGTCATAGACATCACGTGGGCGACGACGGCATCGACTGCCGTTACTGTCACACGACAGTGGAAACGTCCAACACCGCCGGCATGCCGTCGACCTCGACATGCATGAGCTGTCACAAGCAGATCTGGGCGGACAGTCCTTACCTCGAGCCTGTGCGCGCGAGTTTTCGCACCGGTAAACCGATCGAGTGGATTCGCGTACACGATCTACCGGATTACGCTTACTTCAATCACAGCATTCACGTGAAAAAAGGCGTCGGCTGTTCGACCTGTCACGGCAGGATTGACGACATGCCGATCCTTTACCAGGCATCGTCGCTTCAGATGGAGTGGTGTTTGGAGTGCCATCGCGCGCCGGAAAGATTCGTGCGTCCGGTTGAGCAGATTTACAACATGGAATGGCGACCGGAAAACAAGAGCGAGGAAGACTTGCAACTGGGTCGAGAGCTTGTAAACCGATACAAAATTCAGGGCCGCAGAGTTCTGGAAAGTTGTTCGACTTGTCACCGCTGAACATGAACGATAGCGACCGTCACATAAACTTCAAGCTCATGCGCGATCACATCCTGTCATTGCAGGATGGTGAAACTCCGCGCACTAAGAAATACTGGCGCAGTCTCGACGAGTTGGCTGACTCGCCGGTGTTCCGCGAGTTTGTGGCGCGTGAGTTTCCGCAACAGGCGGAAGGTTGGAACAACGCGCTCGAGCGTCGCACGTTCATGAAGTTGATGGGTGCGTCGCTGGCGCTGATGGGATTGAGTGGTTGCGTGTTTCAACCACCGGAAAAGATCGTTCCTTACGTCAATCAGCCGGAAGAACACATTCCGGGTAAATCACTTTTCTTTGCGACTGCGGCGCCACTCTTTGGCGCAGCCGTTCCCATCCTCGTTCGCAGCAACGAGGGACGCCCGACGAAGATCGAAGGCAATCCTGAACACCCAAATAATCGTCCCGTTGATTTCCCTGCTGAAGATCCGTTCCGCGATCCGCGAGGCTCGAGCGCCACGGACATTTTCACCCAGGCCTCGATTCTGGGTCTTTACGATCCCGATCGCTCGCAAACGCTGACTTATCGAGAAGATATTCGTACGTGGACGGCGTTTGTTGGCGAGATGCGGTCGATCGTCGACGTGCAGCGTCCGAAGCAGGGTGCGGGAATTCGTTTTCTGACGGAATCGATTACCTCGCCGACTCTCGGCGCGCAGATCCAGGAATTGCTAACAGCATTTCCGCAGGCAAAGTGGCACCAGTACGAGCCGGCGAATCGCGACAATGCGCGCGCCGGTGCGGTTGTGGCTTTCGGTCAGCCGGTAAACACGATCTATCGCTTCGATCTGGCGGAGCGGATCCTGTCTCTCGATTGCGACTTTCTTTCTCCATCGTTCCCGGGTCACTTGCGTTATTCGCGCGAGTTCATTTCGCGCCGCCGCATAACGGAAACGAACAAGGAGATGAACCGGCTTTACGTGATCGAGACGACGCCGTCGAACACGGGCGCGATGGCCGACCACACGTGGACCGTCAAACCGAGCGAGATGGAAGAGATTGCGAGAACGATCGCCGCCGGCGGTAGTGGAGTTGCGCAACTTCCATGGATCGCGCCGTTGGTTCGCGACCTGCAACAACACCCGGGCGCAAGCATCGTGCTCGCGGGCGACAACCAGCCATACGCCATCCACGCGCTCGCGCACCAGATGAACGCTGCGCTGGGGAACACGGGCAAGACAGTTTTTTACACGGATCCGCTCGAGGTGAAATCAGTCGATCACACAGAGTCGTTACGGGATCTGATCAATGACATCAACGGGGGCCGAGTTGAGTTACTGGTGATTATCGGCGGCAATCCGGTCTACAACACGCCTGCGGACCTCAAACTGGATTATGAAAACCTGCTGAGTAAGCACCCAAACATGGTGCGCGTCCACCTCAGCGAGTACAAGGATGAGACGTCGCAGGTGTGTCACTGGCATGTGCCCGCCGCGCACTATCTCGAGTCGTGGGGCGACACGCGTTCGTACGATGGCACTGTCACGATTATGCAGCCGCTGATCGAACCGCTCTACGAAGGCAAAACTCCGTCTGAGCTGCTCGCAATTTTTTCCGACCAGTACGATCGCAAGCCGTACGACATCGTGAAGAGTTACTGGCAGAAGCAACAATCGGGAGGAGGAAGTACACAAACGACACAAGCCACGCAAGCCGCGACGCCTGCGCCGAGTCCGGCGCCTTCACAGGATTTCGAAGCCTGGTGGCGACAGGTGATACACGACGGTTTCATCCCGAACACCGCGTTCGCGACGAAGACTGTTTCGGCTCAGGCCCCAACCAATCCGATTCAAGCTCCTCTGATTCAACCCGCGCAGTCAGGTGCTTTTGAAGTCGTCTTCCGCACGGATCCTTGTATCTACGACGGCCGCTTTGCAAACAACGGCTGGTTGCAAGAGTTACCTAAACCGTTGACGAAAGTGACCTGGGATAACGTCGCCGTCGTCAGTCCGAATTCTGCTCGACAACTCCTCGGCGACAATTCCGTGCGAGGCAGCGTAAAAGGCCGCGAGCATTATGTGTCGATGATCGAACTCGTCGATCAGCAAGGCCGAAGCGTGCATGCGCCCATTTGGCCCATGCCCGGACAGCCCGACGGCGTGATCACGATTCATCTTGGTTACGGTCGTTGGTTGGCAGGTCGCGTCGGAGGTGGCGCGACACGGAATGACATCGTCGGCTTCGACGCTTACAAGATCCGAACATCGTTCACGCCCTGGTTCAACACCGCAATCCAGGCGCGCGCAGCCACCGGAGAGCATTTGCTTGCCACGACGCAAATGCACTTCAACCTCGAGGATCCGAACTTCGAACGCACAGAACGCGACGTAGTTCGTTCCGAGACGCTCGAGCACTATCTCAAAGGCGCGGAGCATGACGAGAAACACGCGCACCCATCGCTCTATCCCGATTACGACTACAAGGACCAGGCGCCAAACGCTCCCAATTACGCGTGGGGCATGGCGATCGATCTGAATAACTGCATCGGCTGTAACGCGTGCACAGTTGCCTGCCAGTCGGAGAACAACATTCCCGTTGTCGGGAAGACGGAAGTCGTGCGCAGCCGCGAGATGCACTGGATTCGCGTCGACACTTATTTCAAAGGTTTCGATCCGAATCATCCCGAAGGCACCAACTTCATGCCCGTGCCGTGCATGCACTGCGAAAACGCTCCGTGCGAGCCGGTTTGTCCGGTCCATGCGACCGTGCACAGTGCTGAGGGTTTGAACGACATGGTTTACAACCGCTGTGTTGGCACCAAGTACTGTTCAAACAACTGCCCGTACAAGGTGCGCCGGTTCAATTTCTTCCTTTATCAGGATTGGGACACGCCGACGTACCAGTTGATGCGCAATCCTGAGGTGTCTGTGCGCAGCCGCGGCGTGATGGAGAAGTGCACATACTGCGTGCAGCGAATTCAGAACGGGAAGATTCAGGCCGAGCTCGAAGGTCGTAGACTGCACGACGGCGAGGTGATAACAGCTTGCCAGGCCGTCTGTCCGACTGAGGCGATCGTTTTTGGTGACATCAACGATCCGAACAGTCGTGTGTCGAAGTTGAAGCACACGGATCGTGATTATTCGTTGCTGGGTGAGTTGAACACGCGACCACGCACGACTTACCAGTTGCAACTGAAGAACCCGAACCCGGAGATTAAGGTTTAGCCGCAGATTTACGCGAATAAACGCAGATCAGCGGCTAAATAAAAATGCGAGACGAAGAAGTCAAAACGCCATACACCGAAGGTCCGATGCATTCGACGGCGCCCGTCATCGATCCGGGGCTGACCTTTGCATCCGTGACCGACAAGATCAGTTCGATCGTCTTGAAGCGCAAGACGTCGCTGGCGTGGTTCTTCGGTTTTGCAATCTCCTTCGCGCTCTTCCAGTTGATGCTGCTGGCGATCACGAACCTTGTCTTCGTCGGTATCGGACTGTGGGGCGTCAACGTTCCCGTCGCGTGGGGCATCGACATTCTCAACTTCGTGTGGTGGATCGGAATCGGTCACGCAGGCACGCTGATCTCCGCCATTCTGCTGTTGCTGCGACAACGCTGGCGCACGTCGATCAACCGCTTCGCAGAAGCGATGACGCTCTTCGCCGTCGCACAGGCCGGCATGTACCCGATTTTCCACCTCGGGCGCCCGTGGCTGATGTACTGGCTGTTTCCTTATCCAAACACGATGGGAATCTGGCCGCAGTTTCGCAGCCCACTGATGTGGGACGTCTTTGCGGTTTCGACTTACGCAACCGTCTCCGCGATGTTCTGGTTTGTCGGTCTGATTCCGGACTTCGCTACGCTGCGCGATCGCGCGCGCAGCAAACCGTTTCAGATTCTGTACGGCATGCTCGCAATGGGCTGGCGCGGCTCTGCACGTCACTGGCATCGCTACGAGATGGCCTACCTGTTGCTCGCCGGACTGGCGACGCCGCTCGTTTTGTCAGTACACACGATCGTCAGTTTCGACTTCGCGGTCGGCATCATTCCGGGATGGCACGCCACGATCTTTCCGCCGTACTTCGTCGCGGGCGCGATTTACGCGGGCTTCGCGATGGTGTTGCTGCTCACGATTCCGCTGCGAAAGTTTTATGGCCTCGAAGGCTTCATCACCATGCGCCACATGCACAACATGGCGAAGGTGATGCTCGCAACCGGATTGATCGTCGGCTACGGGTACATCATGGAAGCGTTCTTCGGCTGGTACAGCGGTAACAAGTACGAACGTTTCATGATCTGGAACCGCATGCATGGTCCATATCACCTGTATTACTGGGCTTTGATCCTGTGCAACATCATCACGCCGCAGTTTCTGTGGTTCAAGAAGATCCGTTCGAACCTGCTGGCGCTTTGGATCATTTCGTTCATCGTCAGCATCGGCATGTGGCTCGAGCGTTTCGTGATCGTGGTGACGAGCCTGCATCGCGACTACCTGCCATCGTCGTGGGGAATGTACCAGCCGACGCAGTGGGACTGGAGCATGTTTATCGGCACGATCGGGTTCTTCTTTACGCTGCTGTTTCTGTTTATTCGCTTCCTGCCAATGATCTCGATTTTCGAGATGCGCACGATCCTGCCGGAAGCGGAGGTGGAGGAATAGGTTGGAGAGGGATGGATAGGGATGGATAGCGACGGTCGCAGACTCGAGCAACCAATCGCAGCGGGACACGACCCGTTGCCGGGGCATCGCCGTCACGCGCCGCCGCTGTATGGCGTGATGGCCGAGTTTGAAAATCCGACCGATCTCGTTGCTGCGGCGCGGCAGGTTTACCACCTCGGTTACAGGCGCATCAACGGTTATTCACCGTACCCGATTGAGGAACTGTCTGAAGCGATTGGATTTACGCACACGAGTTTGCCGTTGATTGTTTTCATTGGCGGCGTGGTCGGCGGGCTGGGTGGTTTTTTCATGCAGTACTGGATCGAGGTCATCAACTACCCAATCAACGTGGGCGGCAAGCCTTATAACAGTTGGCCGGCGTTCATACCGATCACGTTTGAAATGACCGTGTTGTGCGCAGCGTTTGCGGCAGTGCTGGGAATGCTGGTGCTGAACAAACTGCCGCAACCGTATCACCCGGTTTTTAACGCACCGAATTTTGCACTAGCGACACGCGATCGATTCTTTCTGGCGATTGAAGCGAACGATCCGAAGTTCGATCATGAGAAGGCGGTGGAGTTGTTGAAGAGCCTGGGCGCGTTGGAAGTTAATGATGTCGAAGTGTGAAAAGACAGTTATCCACAGATTTCACAGATTACACAGATTCTGTGTAATCGGCGTAATCTGTGGATCGATTTTCCTGCTTCTGATCACGTCCGGCTGCCGGCGTGACATGCAGGATCAGCCGAAGATGAAGGCGTTTCGCGGAACGACATTCTTCGGCGATGGTCTATCCGCGCGACAACCAATACCAGGCACGGTTGCGCGTGGTTTCCTGCGATCGAACACCGAATTCTTCACCGGCAAAAAGAGCAAAACCACTGCCGGTCCTGGAACACAATCCATCCAAGGCCAGGGTCAAAATCAGCCGCAGCCACAACAGGCGCAGGCGCAGCAAGCCGGGGCCGGAGCAAACGCATTCCCAGACGACATCGACTATCTTCCGATTCCTGTCAACGAAGAAGTAGTGCAGCGTGGTCGCGAACGCTACAACATCTTCTGTAGCGCTTGCCACGGGTTCACAGGAAACGGCGACGGCATGATCGTGCGTCGCGGCTTCCGTCGTGCGGCATCTTTCAACGACGACCGCCTGCGACAGGCGCCCGTCGGACATTTCTTCGACGCCATGACAAACGGCTGGGGCGCGATGCCGTCGTACGCGCCGCAAATCGCCGTGCAGGATCGTTGGGCCATCATCGCTTACATTCGCGCGTTGCAGGAAAGCCAACGAAACCTGACGACGCCAAGCCCTTCGCCAACACCGCCAGCCGGAGGACGCCAGTAAATGCAGACGTACAATCCTCCAAACCTGTCGGATTTTCAGAAGCGTTCGTTAATCGTGGGCGTTCTGTTCTTCGTCGCTCTTCTGATCACCGCTTTCTTCGATCGTCGACAGTTCTTCCAGGCGTACCTCGTCGGTTGGACCTTCTGGACCGGCATCGGTGTCGGTTCACTTGCACTGCTGATGCTGCAACACCTTACGGGCGGTGGCTGGGGTTTTGTGATCCGTCGCGTGCTCGAAGCCGCCACCAGAACGTTGGCGGTGATGGCGATCCTGTTTGTCCCCGTAATCATCGGCGCTCACTACATCTATCATCACTGGACGGAACCGGAGCATCCGGTGGTCCAGTTCAAAACGCCTTACCTGAACCTTCCGTTCTTCATCATTCGCGCCGTCGTGATTTTCGGCGTCTGGCTTGCGCTCGCATTCTTTTTGAACAGGTGGTCGCTCGCGCAGGATCGCACTGCCGACAATCGTTACACCAAAAAGATGCGGGAACTGAGCGGAGGCGGAATGGTGGCGCTGATATTCACCGTCACGTTTGCTGCCGTCGACTGGTACATGTCGCTCGAGCCGGAATGGTTCTCGACGATCTACGGGCTCATCTGGGTAGGGGCGTGGAGTTTGAGTGCGCTTGCGTTTGTGATTGCGTCGATGGCGTTTCTGTCGAAACAGGAACCGATGAGTCGAGTCGTTGCGCCGCTGCATTTCCACGATCTCGGCAAGTTGCTGCTGGCGCTGGTGATGTTGTGGTCCTACTTTGCGTTTTCGCAGTACCTGATCATCTGGTCGGGAAACCTTCCCGAGGAGATTGGGTACTACATCGCGCGTACGCACCGGGTGTGGGGTGCTGTGATCATCGCGATCGGGATACTCCACTTTGCCGCGCCGTTTCTGTTCCTGCTGTCGCGCAACTTCAAACGCAACCCGAGCAAACTCGTGCTGGTAGCGGTGCTGATACTCGTGATGCGTATGGTTGATTTGATTTGGGTGCTCGTCCCGGCGTTTGGGGAGGAACACAGGTGGGTCTGGTTGGATGCGATCGCGTTGATCGGTTTTGGTGGACTGTGGCTCGCGCTGCTCACGTGGCAGGTGAGCAAGCGGCCGATCGTTCCGATTAACGATCCGCAGTTTGAATCGGTGCTCGCGCAGATGCACGCATCAGGGCATTAAAAGGTATGACACAGAAAGAGAAAGCGCGCCGGCCCGCGCACAACGGTCATCAAACAGAGACACCCGACGTTTCGCACATTCGGAACCCCGAAGTCACGCATGAGAAGAGCGACGTCAACGTGCGCGGCGTGCTGACGTTCGTCCTGGCGCTGACGATCGCGGGCATCGCGATTCACCTCGGCGTGTGGGCGTTATTTGGCTTTTTCAACCGACAGGAAGCCAGGGAGGAGACGCCACGGGGACCGATGGCGCTGCGACCCGACGACAAGAATCGTTTGCCTCCTGAGCCGCGGCTTCAAGGTGCGCGCGGATTCGCGGTAAGACTCGATAACGGAGAGAAGCCTCTCGAGTTGTCAGCGCCACAAAGCGAGTATCGAGCGCTGCGGCTACAGTGGGAAGAGAACCTTCGGACGGGATTGAAAGATCAATCAGGGAAAGTTGTCGGCATGCCGATCGAGGAAGCGATGAAAAAAATCGTTTCAGAAGGCTTGCCGTCGAGCGTCAAGAGCCCAAGCGGCAAGCTGCAAGACTACGCGATCGGTCTTCCCACCGCTGCAAGTTCTGGTCGGGAAACGGAGAAGTTGCAATGAAGTATCTGTGTAATCTGTGGATGGTTTTTATCTTTTGTGCGTCCGCTGCGTTTGCACAAGCGCCGCCTGGACCGAGTTCGCCGTTGTATGGAGCGCGACCGCAGTACGGGAATCCTTCGACGGGTCTGCCCACCGCTTTGCGCGACGTCAAGATCGAACAGAAACTCGATCAGCAGTTGCCTCTCGACCTCGTCTTTCGTGACGAATCCGGTGAGCAAGTAACGCTCGGCAAGTACTTCGGCCAGAAGCCCGTCATCATTGCGCTCGTCTACTACGAATGCCCGATGCTCTGCACGCAGGTGCTCAACGGCATGGTCACGTCGTTTCGCGTGCTGCCTTTTCAAGTCGGCAAAGAGTTTGACGTCGTCACCGTGAGCTTCGATCCGCGCGAGACGAGCGCTCTCGCTGCGAACAAGAAAAAGGTGTACGTCAATTACCTTCCGGAGAAGTTAAGATCGAACGCTACGAACGGCTGGCATTTTCTCACTGGCGACGCCGAGAACATCGCAAAGCTCACCGAAGCAGTCGGCTTTCATTACCGCTACGATGAGGCCACGAAACAGTTTGCACACTCGAGCGCGATCATGGTCGCGACGCCGCACGGAAGACTTTCGCGCTACTTCTACGGCGTCGACTACGCGCCACGCGATCTGCGCCTCGGTTTGATCGAATCTTCCGCAAACAAGATCGGTACGCGCGTGGATCAACTCCTGCTCTATTGCTATCACTACGACCCCGCGACCGGTACGTACGGCGCGCGAATAATGACAGTGATGCGAATCGCCGGCGTGATTACGTTGCTCGGAATCGTGGCCATGTTTTTCTTCCTCAAGCCACGCAATGCAGCAACGATCGGAGGCACAACGCAGTAAATGCAATCGTGGATTCCATTGGTGCCTGAAAGTGCTTCGACCTTCTCCTGGAAGGTCGACGCGCTCTACTTCTATCTTTCGGGCGTCACGCTGTTCTTTTCGCTGCTCATCGGCACGGTTCTGATCTTTTTTGTCATCCGTTACAGGCGACGCACACCGTACGAGATACCGCGTCCGATTGCAGGCTCGCACAAGCTCGAGACTATCTGGACCGTAATTCCCTTCGTCATCGCCATGACGATGTTTGCCTGGGGCGCACGCGTCTATTTCGACCAGTACAAACCGCCTGACAACGCGATCGAAGTCTACGTGGTCGGCAAACAATGGATGTGGAAACTGCAACACGCCACCGGCCAGCGCGAGATCAACGAGTTGCACATACCGGTTAATCGCAAGATCAAGTTGATCATGACCACGGAAGACGTGATTCACGACTTTTTCGTGCCCGCGTTTCGCACGAAAGCTGACGTGGTCCCGGGCAGGTATCAAACGCTCTGGTTCGAAGCGACGAAACCCGGCAGGTATCACCTGTTCTGTGCCGAGTATTGCGGCATGAACCACTCCGGGATGACGGGATCCGTGATCGTCATGGAGCCGCGCGAATTTGACGACTGGTTGAGCGGCAACACCGGCAACGTCACGCCGGCTGCGGCGGGTCAACAGTTGTATCAAACGCTTGGTTGCGCGTCGTGTCACGGCGCGAACGGCGAGGGTGGGCGTGGTCCAACTCTCGAGGGCATCTTTGGAAACGTGCAGCAACTGGAAAGCGGTGGCTCAGTTCGCGTCGACGAGGCGTACCTGCGCGAATCGATCACCAATCCACAAGCGAAACTGGTGGCGGGTTTTGGCCCCATCATGCCGACGTTTCAGGGGCAGGTCAGTGAGGATCAGTTGGTGCAGTTGATTGCGTACATCAAATCGTTGCACGCGACCGGGCAAAGGCCCACGACGGCGGCGAGTCCCGCTCCGGCAGGCACTGCACAACCCGGTGCGTCACCAACGCGAAACGTGAGGTGAGCCACAAAAACGCACAAGAGTTTTAATTATGCAGCCAATAGAGTCATTCGAAGCCCCAGCTCCACCAAAGGTCAACTACATCAACGCCCAGTACGGGCTGAAGTCGTGGTTGTTGACCAAAGATCACAAGCGCATTGCTCTGCTTTACCTTGTGTCGATCACGTTCTTCTTCTTTATCGGCGGAATCTACGCCCTGATGATTCGTCTCGAGCTGCTGACTCCGCAAGGCGATTTCCTGCAATCGACAACTTACAACAAGGTCTTCACGCAGCACGGCATCATCATGATCTTTTTCTTCCTCATCCCGTCGATACCCGCGACGCTGGGGAACTTCCTCATTCCAATGATGATCGGCGCGAAGGACCTCGCGTTTCCGAGAATCAACCTGTTGAGCTGGTACATTTACATGCTCGGCGGAATCATCACGATTTACGCGCTGCTTGCCGGCGGCGTCGATACCGGTTGGACCTTCTACACGCCCTACAGTTCGACTTACTCAAACTCTTATGTCGTAGCGACCGGTCTGGGAATTTTTATCAACGGTTTCTCTTCGATCCTTACGGGTCTGAATTTCATCGTCACGATTCACACGATGCGCGCGCCCGGCATGAAATGGTTTCGCATGCCGCTCTTCCTCTGGTCGCACTACGCCACGAGCCTGATCATGATTCTCGGCACGCCGGTGATCGCCATCACGATCCTGTTGCTTGCGTTTGAGCGGGTCGCGAAGGTAGGCATCTTCAATCCGGCGCTGGGCGGCGATCCCGTTTTGTTCCAACACCTTTTCTGGTTCTATTCGCACCCGGCCGTATACATCATGGTCCTGCCGTCGATGGGCGTGATTAGCGAGTTGATCGCAAACTTTTCGCGTAAGAACATCTTTGGCTACAGCTTCGTCGCGTTTTCGAGCATCGCGATCGCCGTGTTTGGCTTTCTCGTTTGGGGTCACCATTTGTTCGTGACGCCTCAATCCGTCTACGCGGGAATGATCTTTTCATTTTTGAGTTTTGCGGTAGCGATCCCTTCGGCGATCAAGGTCTTTAACTGGACGGCAACGCTTTATAAATCGTCGATCTCGTACGACACGCCAATGCTCTACGCGCTCGGCTTCATCGGTCTCTTCACGGTCGGCGGCATGACCGGATTGTTCCTGGCGTCGCTCGCAGTAGACGTGCATTTGAGCGACACCTACTTCGTCGTCGCTCACTTCCACTACATCATGGTTGGCGGGGCGTTGATGGGATATCTTGGTGGACTTCATTACTGGTGGCCCAAGATCAGCGGGCGTATGTATCCCGAAGGCTGGGGCCGGTTCAGCGCGCTCGTGATCTTCGTCGGTTTCAACCTGACGTTCCTGCCGCAATTCGTCGCCGGCTATCTCGGGATGCCAAGACGTTATCACGCGTATCCACCGGAGTTTCAGGTATTCAATGTTCTTTCGACCGCAGGCGCGTCAATCCTGGGATTCGGCATGTTGATACCGGCGATCTACTTCGTTTGGTCCATGCGATACGGCAGGCACGCTGAGGCAAACCCGTGGCATTTGCCCGGTCTCGAGTGGCGCACGCCGTCGCCGCCGCCAACCGAGAACTTTTATGAAACGCCCATCGTGACGTGGGATGCATATGAATTCGCACCGCGAGAAGAGACTGAGGTTGTAGGTAAGTTCAGAGAGTGATGACTACTCACGCAACAACGCAGGACGTTCACGGCCACCCGGCGCTACAGCACCATTTTGAAAACATGGAGCAGCAGCGTGAGGCTGGCACGCTCGGCATGTGGGTATTTCTCGTGACCGAGATCATGTTCTTTGGCGGCATGTTTCTCGCTTACACGCTCTACCGGAATCAGTTCCCGGCGGCGTTCGCGTCGGCCAGCAACCACCTGGATATCACGCTCGGTGCCGTGAACACCGCTGTGCTGATCGTGAGCAGTTTTACGATGGCTCTCGCCGTTTACTTCACGCAGATCGGCAAGCTGAGGCCGCAAGTCATCTGCTTGGGATTGACGCTCGTCCTCGGCTTGACGTTCCTCGGCATAAAAGCGGTTGAGTATCACGACAAATATGAGGATCACTTAATCCCCGGTCGTTTGATTCCATGGAATCCTTTTAATCCGGGGGTGCAGGAGGAAGGTCAGCCAGTCGATCATCACAAGCTGCATCTGCTTTCCGGCAAGACCGTAAAACATCCCATAGATGCGACTGTGAAAAATGTGGAAATGTTCTACTGGATCTACTTCGCGATGACCGGCATGCACGCTCTGCACATGATCATCGGCGCGGGGTTGCTACTGTACCTGCTGATTTTTTCGCTCAGGGGCCGCTTCGATCCCGAGTATCACAGTCCGGTTGAAGTGATTGGACTTTACTGGCACTTTGTCGACATCGTTTGGATTTTCCTGTTTCCGTTGCTCTACTTGCTGGGGCGGCATTACTTGCACGGGTAGTTATTGTAATGAGCGAACACATAGTTCCCGTCCGAATTTACTTTGCCATCTTCGGGGCGCTGCTGGTAGGAACGGCGCTGACCGTTGTCGCAGCGTTCTTCGATTTTCCGTGGCGGCTGAATACCGTCGTCGCGTTAACTATCGCGACGGTAAAGGCAACGTTAGTCGTGCTCTATTTCATGCACGTGCGTTACAGCACACGACTGATTTGGGTGATTCTCGCTTCTGCGTTGTTCTGGATGGCAATCTTGTTCGCGCTGACTTTAAGCGACTACTTTACGCGCAGTTGGCTTTCGACTCAGACTGGTTAAGATTGTACTTGGATACGGTCAGTACCACCTGCGGTAGCGGGTGGGTCGAGGATGAGAATGCGATCTTAGTATCGGCAGTTGACCCACCCGCTACCGCAGGTGGTACTGACTGTATCCAACAAAGGAACTTTACTCGCCTGGTTGCAGCGTCGTATCCCGCACCTCGATCAAGCGCTTACATGATGGGCAGTTCAAACGAATGGTGGCGTCAGATGTTTTGATTGGCGCGCCACAAAAAGGGCACGCGCCGTTTACCTCGTTGTGATGAAAGAGGTCGCGCATCATGAACACCGGCAACACGAGGCCGGCAATGAGCAGCGGGATACCGAAGATGAGGCCGATGGTCGCGCCCTGACCCAGCGTCAGGCTGATGACGAGGCCCGCGATGAAAAGAACCAGACCTATCGCAATGCTGAAGGAGAAACTGTAGGCGCTGTCAAACGTACGGCCTGACTTGGCAACGTCCGGTCTATTGTCCATCGTAAAGCCTCCTTGGTGTGCGGGATTGCTGGGGAGATCGCTTCGGGCTCGGTAGTAGTGACTTTTACTCCGTGCGTTCGGCGTTGTCAACGGCCGCGATTGAATTATGAAAACACCATTTGAAACCTTTCTAAGCCAACACGACGAAGAGGCGTGGTCGGCGGCGTTGACCACGCTGCTGCGCTCCATTCATGAGGTAGATCGAAACGCGACTCAGATCTGGTTCGCGTTTTATCCACTCGCGCTTTTTCATGCCCTCGAGCAGGCTGAAGATCCGGAAAAGCTGGCGCAGCAGTTGTTGATGCAGGGAAAGTATTACCTGAAAGATCAGATCGACTCGTCGCACACGTTTCTCTACGGCCATCGCTACTGGCCGCAAGTCAAAACTGCTGTGCAAAAGCACGCGCGCGAGTTCAGCCCCGGTGACACGCGATCGCTCGCCGACCAAATCCTCTCCGTCGCCCAGCAGGTGGCTAAACAAGCGAAAGCTGATCCCTCGCTCTTAATCGGCATTACGGCAGTGGCTTTCATGACGCTCAGGCAAGCAGGCTTGGCTGCGTTTGAAAACGCGCCTGGCAAGATGCTGATCGACCAGAAGCATGCGCGGAAGTCGCCGAACGAGGTTTTGCGGGACCGTGCTGTAGACGACAGCCAGGGGCTGCTTGGTTTTCTCAAAACGATCGATAAAAAGTGGACTGTCACGTATGACGAAAATGATGGGCGGGCGAAATACCGGCTGAATCACGTTCAGGATCTCGCGTGGGGCGCCGCTGACGACCGTTCACGCAACTGGCGTGAGATCGATCCGCGGCGGATTGAAGGGCCGATTCCGGTCGAGTGTCGCTCCGCATCGTGCGGGACGTGCTGGGTTGGAGTTCTTGGTGGCGCGGAGAAGCTTTCCGACGTGGCGGCTCGCGAAGGAAAGAAGATCAAGGAGTTTGGCTACATCGACACCTCGGAATCGAAACCACTGATCCGGCTCGCCTGCCAGGCGCAGGCACTCGGCGCCGTCTCGATCGTTATCCCACCGTGGAATGGTGTGTTTGGGAAGTATCTGCGAGGATTGCGCGACGGTTCGTAAGATTCCTCTGCGTATCTCTGCGGTCCTCTGCGCCTCGGCGGTATGTTTAACTCCGGATTTGTTCACCGCAGAGGCGCAGAGGACCGCAGAGATACGCAGAGTTAGATTCGCGATGCCTGAACTGCACCCCAAAGCGCACACCACTGCTCTGCTCTTTGTCTTCGCCGCTGCCTTTCTTTGGAGCACAGGCGGACTTTTCATCAAGTGGACGACGCTCACGGGCCTTGAACTCTCGTTCTGTCGCTCGTTGTTTGCGATGATCACCGTCGCGATCATCACAAGGCGAGAGGGTTTTGGTCTAAACAGTGTTTCGGCAGCCGGGGCGATTCTTTACGCGATCTTGCTTGTACTGTTTGTTCTCTCAACAAAGGCGACCACGGCAGCGAATGCGATCTTCCTGCAATACACGGCACCGGTTTACGTCCTCATTTTTGAGCCCCTAATCTACAAAGAAAAGTTTCGCTCGCGCGATCTGATCACGGTGCTGGTATGCGTTGGCGGGATGGCATTGTTCTTCGTGGGCCAGCTCCGCCCGCAGGATATCGAAGGCAACATTATGGCACTGGCGTCAGGGCTTTGCTTTGCGTTCTATTTTCTGCTGCTGCGTCATCCACGCGCGCGCGAAGTCAACCGCGCGTCCTCTGTGATCTACGGAAACCTGCTGGCGGTGATTGTTCTGGCACCGTGGGGATGGTCCGCACTCCAGCGCATCAATCTTCACGACGCACTGAGCGTCGGCTATCTCGGCATAGTGCAACTCGGTATCGCTTATGCCCTCTTCACTGAAGGCATGGCGCGAGGCGTGCGGTCCCTGGACGCCGGAATCATCTGCTACATCGAACCCGCCTTGAACCCCGTGTGGGTATTCTTCTTCCTTGGCGAAAGGCCCTCCCGCTGGGCACTCCTCGGCGGCACGATCATCATCGTGGCCGTGATCACCCACATGCTTCTGGACGCGCGAGGAAAGAGGATTTTAGCCGCAGATTTACGCGGATGAACG
>JBIOUJ010000094.1:0-63330 GCA_044867025.1 Pyrinomonadaceae bacterium
CCCTTGTTGAATTGACTTTTGAGAACTCCTTGCAGTTAACGATCCACAGTATTGCGCGGGATGAACATCAATGTAGTGTGGACACTTTCGCACGACCTTTGCGGTAACTAAGGCATACTCTTTGACTATCTTTTAATCGAAATAATCCATTCTTCAAGGGGGAATTCCGCCGATGAATTCAGAAAGATCAATCTCAGGACACGATGTCGATCGATCCTCAACAAGGGATCTTGGACATACGTCCTCTTACGACGTAGAAAGCTATGCTACCGAGCGTGCAAAACCAGGTTTACCTTCAGCGAGTGCAAAGAAACTCGCGAAAGGATTAGGTTGGTTCAGCGTTGGACTCGGTCTCGCAGAACTTCTTGCCCCACGCGCTATCGCAAACATCTCTGGTGTTCCAAACGCGCGCACGGGTTTAATACGACTGTACGGTCTGCGCGAACTCGCTGCAGGCGTCATGATCTTCGCACAGGAAAATCCTGCGGCTGGGGTGTGGTCGCGTGTGGCAGGCGATGCGTTGGATCTCGCAAGTTTAGGCAACGCAGCAAGATCACCAAACACCAACAAAGGACGGCTGGCGTTCGCTACGGCGAATGTACTTGCGGTCACGGCACTCGACGTCATTTGCGCAAAGCAACTGACTCACGGTAATCAGGGTATCCATGCGAAAGCCAGTTGCATGATCAATCGTGATCCGGATGAGGTTTACCAGTTCTGGCGCAGCTTCGAAAATCTTCCGCGTTTCATGCGTCATCTCGAGTCAGTCGAAAATCTCGGCGATGGCCGGTATCACTGGGTCGCGAAAGGTCCTGCGGGAATGCAAGTCGAGTGGGACGCGACGATCATCGCAGACGATCCCGGCAGAGTCATAACCTGGCGATCGCTCGAGAACTCCGACGTCGACAACGCCGGCGCTGTTCGCTTCGAGGCAGCTCCAGGCGGAAGAGGAACGATCCTCAAAGTCAACATTGAGTACAACCCCATTGGTGGCGTGCTCGGTGCGGGGGTCGCAAAGCTGTTTGGCGAAGAGCCGGAACAACAATTGGACGACGATCTGCGTCGCTTCAAACAGGTGTTGGAAGTAGGTGAAGTCGTTGTGTCTGATGCGACATTGTTTGGCACTGGTTACCTCGAACAGAGGCCCGCACGGCCTGCATCCGCCGAGGAGCTTGAACGTGCTGAAACGCTTCCGAGTGAGAGAGGAACTAACTATGGATCGGACTATCGCGCCGAAGGAAGGATGATGCACGAATGAGAGCCACTTGTTGGTACGGCAAAACGGACATGCGCGTCGAAGAAGTTCCGGATCCACAGATCCTCAACCAGCAGGATGCGATCGTGAAGATCAGCTCGACGGCGATCTGCGGTTCCGACCTGCACATGTATAACGGCTTCATTCCGACGATGAAGAAGGGCGACGTACTCGGTCATGAATTCATGGGCGAAGTCGTTGAGATTGGTCGAGAAGTTAAAAACCTGAAAATCGGCGATCGCGTGGTTGTGCCTTTTACGATCTCGTGTGGGAAGTGTGGGTTCTGCCGGGCACAGGCCTTTTCCCTTTGTGAGAATTCCAATCCGAACGCATGGCTGGCAGAGAAAATGTTGGGCCACGCCACGTGCGGGATCTTTGGTTATTCACACATGACGGGCGGTTTCGCCGGCGGGCAGGCGGAGTACGCGCGCGTTCCGTTTGCTGACGTCGGACCGATCAAAGTTCCGAATGATCTGTCGGATGAACAGGTTCTTTTCCTTTCAGACATCTACCCAACTGGTTACATGGGCGCGGAGATGTGCAACATCCAGCCGGGCGACACGATTGCCATCTGGGGCTGTGGACCTGTCGGACAGTTTTCGATCCGGTGTGCTTTCCTGCTCGGCGCCGAGCGAGTGATTGCTATCGATCGGGTTCCCGAGCGGTTGCAGATGGCGGAGCAGGGTGGCGCGGAAACTATCAACTACGAGGAGGAAAATGTTTACGAAAAGTTGATGGATATGACCGGCGGACGCGGGCCTGACTCCTGTATCGACGACGTCGGCATGGAGGCTCACGCTCCGGCGCCTATCTTTGCGTACGATCGAATCAAGCAGGCGATGATGTTGGAGACTGATCGACCACACGCACTACGTGAAGCGATCATGTGCTGCAAGAATGGTGGAACAGTTTCTGTCATCGGGGTCTATGCTGGGTTCGACGATAAGTTTCCGATGGGGTCTGTGATGCAACGTTCGCTTACGATCAAGACAGGTCAGGCGCACGTGCAGCGTTACATGCGACCGTTGCTCGAGATGATCGAGAATGGTGATATCGATCCGAGCTTCGTCGTAACCCACAGGATGCCGCTGGAGGAAGCGCCTTATGCTTACGACATATTCAAGAACAAGCGCGACAGCTGCATCAAGGTTGTGCTCAAGCCTGACTGGACGGGGAATGGTAACGGTTACGCTGGAACGGCGAAGGACGACAACTACACGGTGATCCATTAAAAAAAGCGAGCCACAGATTACACAGATTGATCCGTGTAATCTGTGGCTCTAAAACTTGGATCAGTGGTGACGATCATTCATACCTCAGCGGCCTCCAGAACACACTCAGCCGTCAGAATTGCTTGCAAACACTGTGACAGTGAAGTTCTTGGATCGGTGAGGACCTGCATGATACCCATCGACGCAACGCCGGCCACGTCTGCACACGGACTCTGCACTGTCGGGTCGCCGCCCAAATCCTCGATCGCCCTGTTGAGCAGAAGGAAATGTTCGAGCTCTTCGCTACCGTCAGAGTTTCTGTACGCTGAGGAACAATGAGATTAATTGTGTGAGGTCAGGGAAGTTTTCGTGACGATTGCGTTCGTGTTTGAATTTCGTTGATACTAGAGTTACCTCTCTTGAAGGAGACTTCTAAATGTTGCTCAGATCAATCGCTACTTTCATCATTCTCATCGTCCTCGCTGTCGCTGTTTGCGCGCAAACTCCGCAAACCAGTCCCAGTCCCAGTCCAACGCCGGCGGAGAAGAGTAAATACGAGGTTCTGCTGGAGAAGGTGAAGCAGAAAGACGCGACGGTGAATTTCACGGAACTGCGGCTGGCGTTCTATGAATCGCCTAACTACAACCCGTACGCGCCGATGATGACTTATCGACCGTTGAATGCCGCTCTCAACCAGAAGAATTACGAAGAGGTTTTGAAGATTGCGGACTCAGTGTTCGCGAAGAACTTCGTCGAGATCAATGCGCATATGGCTGCGCAAATTGCACATCAGGAACTCGGCAATGCCGACCGCGCTCAATTCCACAAGTTCATGGCCGACGGGTTGCTGAAATCGATCAAGGGGAATAGCGATGGTAAAAGCGTCGACACTGCGTTCGAAGTGATTTCGATCAACGAGGAGTATGGGTTGATCCGTTCTCTCGGTGTAAGGCCGATTAAACAGGCGCTCGTCGAGAATAAAGGACGGTCGTATGACGCGATTACGGTTGTGGATCCTCAGACGAGCCAGGAGTCGGTCATCTACTTCAACATCGATAGGCCATTCAAATGGCAACCTCCGAAGAAGCCGTAAGAGTTTTAAGACTGTCCCCAGAGTTGAGATAACTCGTCCATCGTGCCGTTAAAAGTGTCGCGGTCGCAGGGTGCGCCGATGCCGCTAACGGGTCCGGCACTCGTGTACTGCCACATAGTCCAGGTCGACCAGGTCGGTGGCACGATCGGTTCCGACGTACCGTACTGTGCGCGCCAGAACCAGCAGTTAGCGAGGATCTCGCTCTTGTTGTTACCCAACATCTTTCCGGCGAGCGCGTCTGAATAGAATCCCGGATAGCGACCGGTCTGATTGAAAACCTCTGTGACAAACTGTTCTGCTTGTGCGATGGTCATCTGACTCTGGGTGTTCTCTTCGAAGTCGAGCGCCAACAGATCTGTCGGACCGGGGTTTACTTTTGACAGAAAGTATTCGGCCTGGGCGGCGCCATCGGCGTTGGTGCCGAAGTGATACGCGCCCCACCAGAGTCCAGCGGCGAGCGCTTGTGTTTTGCGCGCGGCGTAAGTGCTGTCGCTCCAGTTCGTGGCCTGGGTGGCCTTGTGAATAATTCCGACGATGCCCGCCGACTTGATTTCCGCGAAACTCGTCACTGTGTTGAAGTGTGAGAGATCGATGACGGCGTTTAAACCCTGAACATTGGTCATGTGGGATTCCTCCAGTGGCTGAGGTGTTGCGGCGGTGATTTTATAATGTCGGGGTGTTTGAGTACACAATTTTGAATCTTGCGACGAGGCATCCAAGATCGATCAGACCTGCGGGCGGGTACTGGTTGAGTAACAGATTCCATTACTAACCCTGAAAAGGGTTCGCCAATTCCTGAACCCTTCAGGGTTCGAAATTTTTATTTACATTCCCCGGGGTTCTCGCTGTGCTCGAACCCCGGGCTGGAATTAGCCAACGCCTTCGGCGTTTTTCAAATTGAACCAGTACTTGCGGGCGTGCCGATTTGCAGCTTCCAAATGACGGCATGTTAAACTCTCACATTCTTGATGTGCCCCTGTAGCTCAACGGTTAGAGCAGCAGACTCATAATCTGTTGGTTCGGGGTTCGAATCCCTGCGGGGGCACCAAGTAAGCTTCGTTCGGAATCTCTTATGGTACGTTAAATACGGCAGATTTCACTTGACTAGTTTCTCGGTTAAGAGGCACCCCTTCAAAGTCCCTTGGTCTTCTTATGCAAAAGTGAACTTAGAGTGAACTGTGTCGTCAGTGAACTTAAATTCGGGCTTCGTCAGGGTCGACGATAGGTTTCAGTTGTTCACAGCACCCCACTCTGTCTTTGAGAATTTTTGATCACTCGCGGACTCACCTGCGCATCAGATTTTGAAGTGTATTCCCCGCTGGCCCTACGGAGATGGGATTTGCCTCGCCAATCAGAAATCCTTGTTGGATAAATGTCAGTACCACCTGCGGTAGCGGGTGGGTCAACCATCAGAATTCAAAATCCATAGCAATATCGCATGCTGGTCGTCGACCCACCCGCTACCGCAGGTGGTACTGACATTTATCCAAGTTCAACTCCTGACTTTTGAGGCAAAGCCACGGAGATGCGATTGTTTAGGCGACCGTGTAAACTCCTATCCATGATCGCACCCGAGGAACTTGTTGGTGAGGAATGGCTGCATGGTATCGCCTTTCACCAGTCGAGCGTTGGCGCGAATCGGATACTCAAAGTCCTTTCTTTGATCCGCGTCCACCGCGTACACTCGCTCCTAATAGGCGGCCAAGCATGCGTGTTCTACGGCGCAGCCGAGTTTAGCCGGGACACGGATCTCGCTATTCTTGCCAGTTCTGAGAACCTCGCCAGACTCAAAAAAGCATTAAAAGATTTGCAAGCCGAAGTGATCGCGGTGCCGCCGTTTGAAGCAAAGTATCTCCGGAAGGGCCACGCTGCTTGATACTCAGGCACCTGCATTGTCTGAAAGAAACGCCTCAGCCCATTCTTGAATCAGGCAATAGGCACCTTCAATGGCTTTGGCTCAAAACGTCGTCTCTCATTCACACCGGGCTTTAGCCCGGTCGTAGACGAGAGGCAGCGATACCAACCGTTTTCCACGGTTTTCCCATCTTGCTATCGAAACCGTTAAAACGGTTGCAGAAGAATTCGACTGCCTCCCCCCAGGCTAGAGCCTGGTGTGAATGAGATGAGTTTGCACCCCAATCTAAGTTTTTCTCTAGCTGACTACCTTCGCGATGTCTTATATTAACGCTTCTTCATGTCGAGCGTATCAGTCGTCATCACCACCTATAACCGTCCGCAATTTCTGAAACGCGCCGTTCAGAGTGCGTTGCAGGCCGGACCGGATCTCGAGGTGATCGTTATTGACGATTGCTCGACCGATGAGACGCCGGATGTTTGCGCGGAGCTCGCGGATGTCCGTTACATCAGACTGACTACGAACCAGGGCCTCGCGCACGCTCGTAACGTCGGCGTCGCGGAAAGCTCGTCAGAGTTCATCGCGTTCCTCGACGATGATGACTTGCGTCTGCCTGATTCACTCGAGAAACAGTTTTGCAAGATGATGACCGACGAGCGCATAGCACTGTGTTACGCGCGGGCGCTGATCGGAGACGCACGTCGCCAATTGCCGACCGGCGAGATCTATCCGAGCGAATGTCCGCAGGGCGACATCTTCTGGGAGTTGCTCGAAAACAACTTTATTCCCATGCCGACAGTGCTTGTGCGCAAATCAGCTTTGCTCGAGCTGGGTGGATTTAATACGGCCTTGCCCCTCGTTGAGGATTGGGATATGTGGCTCCGGATCAGCGAGAGTTTCCTGGTCGCGGCAGTTGAAGAGCCAGTGGCTATACACCGGAAGGCAGACGCTGATTCCAACCAAATGTCTTCGAACTCCAGTGCACTCTGCAAGCAGGCGATACACGTTCAGCAAATGGCTCTCGCTCGCACGCGGGCCAGGAGTGCCGTAAGTACGAAGCGCCGTCACGTTAGAAGCTTGCTTCGCGACCGCGCGTACAAATTGTTAATCAAGGAAGCAACTAACTTAATCCGTAACGGAGATGCTAAATCAGCGCGAGCCAAGCTGCTCGATGCCTTTCATGTCGTCCTTTTCGGGCGATAATGCCCGGCGATTTGAGACTAATGAAAATTGCTCTTTGCAAGAGTCACTTCTTCGGACCAGTGAGTGGCGCTGATGAGACACTGGTTACGTATGCGATCAACTTGCGACGGGCTGGGTGCGATGTTCACGTGGTGCTCTTATACAAACCCGCGGAGAACGATCGTTTTTACCGGCGGTTGCGTCACGCAGGCGTCCCGATAGTCAACGTTATCGACCACTCGATCGCGTTTTCGATCGTGCGCCGCTTCCGCAGTTTGCTCTCCAGCTTCCTGCTGCTGTTTTTGTTGATTCCACGTACCGAGGCCGGCTTGCGCAGAATATGGCAAGTGCTGCTCGACCTGATCGCCCGCGCCCACTACAAGCATTGTCGCGCGTTCTTCACTGCCGCTGATTACGATGTCCTGCACGTGTTCACACCCGACACGGGCACCATTCTGTTTATTCGCGCGGGCAAGGAAGTCGGAGTTCCGGTTCTCTATCACGAACTCGGCACACCGCAGTATTTACCCGCACTCGATCCTTACTATCGACGACTCGCAAAAGTGTTGCCGTTGTGCTCGGAAGTCGCAGCGCTGTCGCCAACACTGGCCAGGCAATGGTGGGAACGCTTTCCGTTTTTGTCGACGGTTTCTGTCTTACCTCTAATCACGGAAGACTCCGAAACGCTGAATGTGTCGCTGGGGCTAGCCAGGAACGGCGACGGCGAAACGATCTTCGGCTATGCGGCTCGAATAGAGGTTGGTAAAGGACCTTTCGTGTTGGCAGATGCACTGGCCCAATTAAGACAAGACCGTGATGACGTGCATGTGCGGTTAGCGGGCACTGGGCCCGCAGTGCAGGAAGTGAAAGCACACGCGCGCAAGTTACAGCTCAACGGTTCGTTGGAATTTGTCGGTTCTTACGACGGCACTGTGGGCTGCAGTGCGTTTATGCGCACGCTCGATGTTTTTGTCTTGCCATCGTTCGCCGAAGGAACGTCTAACAGCGTAATCGAGGCTATGGCTCACGGCTTACCGATCATCACGACAAACGTCGGTGGTTCACCCGATCTGCTTACACCGGATGCGGGAATTCTCATTCCGCCCGGTGACAGCGCAGCACTCGCCGATGCGATGCAGTGTTTGGCCTCCGATCCAGCACTGCGGAAACGCATGGGACGGGCAGCTCGCGATCGCTATCTCAAACTATTTGCGCCGGACGCCGTGCTATCAATGCTCGTGGGCACCTACTCGCGTCTCAGCGGTACCAATGGATGCGAGGCGAGTTCCTCAAACGGCAGACACCCCTGGGCCACGACATGCCACCAGAGAAGCTGAGAATCGCCTTCGCCACTCCCGAGTATGTAACAGAAAAACACTTCGACGGAGGTCTCGCTAATTACGTCAACAGAGTTTCAAAGACACTGGCGGATCTCAATCACGATGTTCATGTCGTGACGCTGTCGCTGCATGACGAAGCGAAATTCGAGCATGAAGGAGTGATGGTCCACCGAGTCAACCTAAGCCGCGCCGGGCAGATGCTCAATCGCCTGACTCTTTACTCGCTGGGCACCACCTTGCATTGGTTGAACTTCAGCACCCAGGTATTTCGCAAGCTGAAACAACTCCATCGAAAAGAGCCTTTTCATGTAATTCAGTATCCGAATTACTCCTCGTGCGGCCTCTTCTCGATTCCCTTATTGAGTACGGCCCACGTCGTTCGCGCTTCCTCGTACGAGCCCGCGTGGAACGATGCGGCCGGACGAAAGCGAAATCTCGATCTGAGGCTCGCCGAGCGTATGGAGGCTCTGCAATACCGGTTAACTCGAAACGTTCATGTTCCGAGTTTCTCGATGCAGACAATGCTTTCAACGAAAGCCGGCGTCTGTGATGCACGCGTGATTCGTAGTCCTTTTTATGTAGAGACTCGTGAGTGGGATCCGGCCGTTTACGAACGATTTCTCAAGGACAGGAGATACGTTCTTTACTTCGGCCGTTTTCAAATGCACAAGGGATTTCACACGCTGGTCCAGGCGCTCCCACGTTTTCTTGACCGGTACGAGGACGCGTACGCCGTTCTCGTCGGCAGAGACATGGAAACCCCACTCGGGTCGTCGATGGCGGAGTATGCCAGAGCGCAGTGTCGTCAGTTCGCCGATCGCTTAATCGTGCTGGAAAACCTGCCGCACGCACAGTTATATCCGATCATCGATCGATCGCACCTCGTTGTCTTACCGTCGTTGATAGACAACTTGCCGAACAGTTGTCTGGAGGCGATGGGGATTGGCAAGGTGGTAATCGGAACCAACGGCGCGAGTTTTGATGAGTTGATCGCGGATGGCGTGAACGGATTCCTGGTCGATCCAAACAGCCCTGACGCATTGGCTGATAAGTTGATTGCGGCGTGGGTCGATCCGAAGTTGAATGAAATGTCGGCAGCAGCGAAGCGAAGAATGCATGATTTCGCTCCTGAAAAAACTGTTGCCTCACTGTTGACCTACTATTCAGAAGTACTCAACGGAAGCACAAACAGCGGTGCATGATCGCGAGAGGATTCAGAACAGAATTAGAAACACCTGGACCGAACTCCGGTCAGTCAAACCGACCAAAGTTTTCGGAATAGGTTTGCCCAAGACTGGAACGACGTCGCTAGGGTATTGCTTCCGGCGTTTTGGCTTTAAGCATCGTACGTTTGACATGGATCTCGCTGTGCAGGTTAAGAGGAATCAATTGGAGCCGGTGCTTCACGAAGCAGCTAAATTTGAAACGATACGAAAGGCACAACCGTGAGGTGCTGGAGTATTTTGCCGATCGATTTAACAAAGATCTGCTAGTAGTTTGTTGGGAACAGGGAGATGGATGGACAGAGTTAAGTAGATTCTTAAACAAACGACAACCTGACGAACCGTTCCCGCATTTCAGATAGATCTCGTGAGCAACGCTACCGAACGACACTGGTTGATAATGCTGATCCCTTACTTCGGGAGATGGCCTGAGTGGATCGATCTCTTCGTGGAGTCCTGCAAGTGGAACCCTAAGGTGCTCTGGCGTTTTTATTCAGATTGCGGCGAGCCTGAGAACCGAGCGGATAACGTTGAAGTAGTGAACGTAACGTTTGCAGACTACAAAGCTCTTGTGAGCGAGCGGCTTGGATTGCGTTTCAATCCGACGGATCCATACAAGCTCTGCGACGTTAAGCCGTGCCTCGCGTATATCCACGAGCGAGATGTTACCGGCTTTCGTTTTTTCGGTTTTGGCGATATCGATGTGATCTATGGAGACATCGGAAAGTTTTATACGGAGGAGCTGCTTGAACGTTGGGATGTGTTATCGACTCATAATGATCGTATATCAGGTCATTTCGCGGTGCTGCGCAATACACCGCGCCTCAGAGAAGCTTTTCGTGAGATTCGTAATTATCGTTCGATGCTGGAACAACCAGATTACGCAGGGACTGATGAGACTCCATTTGGATCTGTGTTCAGCAGGCGATCCGGATTTCGTGGCTTAGTGAATGCGCTTCTTCACCAATCTACGCGGGCGCTGTTCGTGGAGCGTTACACCACGGTTTTAAGCCAACGTGGTTGGCACGACGGAACGATGAACTATCCGCTGAGGTGGTACTGGCGCAACGGTCATCTAACGAACGAAAGTGATGGCGACCGCGAATTTATGTATTTGCATTTCATGCGATGGAAGTCGGAGCGATACAAGGCAGCGAGTTCAGCGGCTGGTCAGGGCTCCTGGCTTGAGCTGGAGCGTTTGGTACGCGTTGACTGGCGTCGAGCAGCCGCGGAGGGGTTTTGCATCAGTCCGGAAGGTTTTACTCAGGTCTAAAAGATGCGTTTCCGGGCGGTTGATGAGCTCTTGCCGCGTGCAGAGTCGTGGTCCAACCAGCAATGGCGCTGGATCGTCGAGTGACGCCTCCTTCTCCGCTGAGTAGACCGCGAGCTTGCAGGAAATATGCGCCGCGCTCCCAGGCGTCAAAGAACATTGATTCGTTCCCACCCTTCGTTACGGCAAACAACGCTTCACCGCACCACCGAGCAGAGTTGAGTGCGTTTGCCTCGCCTACGAGCTAATTTGCTAAGTCTTCTCTGCGATCTCTGCGTATCTCTGTGATCTCTGCGTAACTATAATAGCGGGAAATATTTAACGCAGAGATCACAGAGATACGCAGAGAACACAGAGAAGAATCAAATAGTTATAAAAACCACTTTTCGGGCAAAGCCGCTCGAACGCAGGTCTGCGCATTTGTCGTGATAGGCAGGACCTCCGCGTCCATTGCCAGTGCCCGGGATTCGTGTCTGGAAAACAATGGCCATTGGACCAGTGGGCACATGTCGAATTGCGCGCACCGGCAGATCGACAAAGTCATTCGGTTCATCCGTTAACACGATCCAGGGGCATCGCCGGCGCGTCAGCAATTAGACTTTGTGCACGTTGACGATACGGCGGATTAATAGCCAACGTGCAAAAGCAAACGTTCATTGGGCGACTCTGTACGCGATCGAAAAGACTGTCAGCATTGTGCCCGCTGATGCTATTGCATCGAATGTTCCTCTCGCAACGAAGAAAGTGTGCCGGAATGCATCCTGGGGATGCGTCGCGCTAACCACGCATCGATAGACCACGCTCCGGGTCCGACCAGCAGCAGGAAAGCACAGTTCAACAGTTGTGCGAATTCCGATCGTATCTCGTGCAACACCGCCCAGAAACCGATTTGCGGTGGTACCGGTGGCAGCGGCAATGGCGAGGTTCCCAGGTACAAAGGGATCTTTGTCGACGCCATCGCCACAAGCATCTCAATTATAAATGGCACGACTATCAGGCGTGTCAGAAACCCCGTAAGCAGCAGCAAGCCGCCGATGATCTCCAACCAACCGTCGGCGGTGGCCGTGAAATGCGGTGCTGGAAATCCGAGCTTCGTAAATCGTCCGACGCCTTGATTCGGGTACACGAATTTCAGTATGCCTTCCCACAAGAACACAGACCCCGCCATCAATCGGATCAAAATAGTCGCGCGCGGGCCGTCGGTTGGCGAATTGAGCAGCCAGTTAATCAAGTTATTCATTTCTTTCATCCTCCGGGAAATACTTTCACCTGTACAGACTGCGATCACTCTTGTTGTATTCCCCGGCACCTGAACTTTTTTTTGCGCTTGCCTCAAAAGTCACGTGGTGCTGCGCGAAATCGAAGGGTTCTCGTACAAAAGATTGCGAACGTGATTCAAGCAGCCCCAAGCTGTCGCTCCTTCTCCGCACTTGGATAAGGTCAGTACCACCTGCGGTAGCGGGTGGGTCAACCATCCGAATTCAAAATCAATTGAAAATATTGCGTGCTCAACATCGACCCACCCGCTACCGCAGGTGGTACTGACCTTGTCCAAGTGCGATCTCTGCCCGCACTCCAACTCAATCAAACTCTACATATCGCTTGTTGACATCCCGAGTGGAACCGTTATGTCTCGACTAAAACGCGGGCGTAACAGATTGCATGCGCTGCTGGTTAGTCGCATGGGAAGGGAGGCGAGCTTTGAGTTGCCACGAAACGCGCGAGTTGATACAGGGACCTGAGCCAGCAAGGATTCAGCCTGAACGGCGGCAGGCTTGATTACATCCGACACCGCCCAGTTGCAGCCTTGGTATATCAACGCCGTCAACATTCCATCAATCTGTTCGTTTGGCCGGCAAGTGAAGCAACAGCAATAGGTGAACGAGGTGCGTGTGGATCGCGATATAAAGCGTCTTCAGGGAATACAAAACGAGGATGGTGGATTTGGTTTCTGGAAACGCGATTTTACTCTGTGTTCATCCGCTGCTAAATTAACGGCGGGGGTTTGGTCTTGCCAGTTCTATTACTAAGTTTAGGTTTTGTGAGCTGGAGTTTGATCGAGTATGGGCTCCATCGATTTGTGTTTCACTATGAGGCGCGGTCGCGGATAGGGCAGAAGCTTTTGTACCACGCGCATATCGCACATCACGAGAATCCGGAAGGGAACACCCGCCATTTCGCGAGCCTGTTATTGAGTACGCCGGTCGCTGTCGTCTACTGGCTCATGGCATGGGCTGCGACGGGGTCATGGGCTGTAGCGACGTATTTATTCATCGGAATGGCGTCCGGTTACCTTTCTTACCAGTGGCTTCATTTTCAATGTCACCACCGCAAGAGCCGTGTGCGCGTGTTGAGATATCTTCGAAAGTATCATCTCCTACATCACTACCGAACTCCCGAACTGCGCTTCGGCGTCACCTCTCCGCTGTTCGATCTTGTTTTCGGCACCTTCCGCCCGGTCGTGAGCGCACGTCTTAGCAGGTCTCGCGAAGTTTGAGGTTTGTAACTAGTCGATGCAGGTTATTCGGATGCATACCCAATAACTTTGCAGCCTCTGTGAAGTTGCCGCCTGTTTGTCGAAGCGTTTTAGTGATCAGTTGTCGCTTCGCCTCTCTGATCGTTTCGTAATACCCGGCCGCGGGCGCGTCCGGAATTGCCTCGCTCTCGACTACCTCCGGAAGATCCTCCGGCGTGATCAACTCCGTCGCTCCCAGGACCACAGCGCGTTCGATCGCATTCTCCAACTGCCGCACATTGCCTGGCCAGTCGTACGCGCAAAGCAACCGGCGAGCTTCCGCCGATATTCCAGTTACGCGCCGCTTGCACTGTTTGCTGTACTCCGCCACAAAGAACGAAGCTAAAAGTGGGATATCTTCACGTCGTTCTCGCAGCGGCGGCATTGGGATCGAGACGACATTGAGACGATAGTACAGGTCCTCACGGAATTGTCCGGCTTTAATCGCTGCTTTCAGGTCGCGATTCGTCGCTGCGATCATCCGCACGTCAACCTTAATTGGACGCGTTCCACCAACACGCTCGAATTCACGCGTCTGCAATGCTCGCAAAAGTTTTACCTGAATGGCGGGCGATAACTCGCCGACTTCATCGAGGAACACTGTGCCACCATCAGCAATCTCTAACTTGCCCCGCTTCTGAGCAATGGCGCCTGTGAAAGCCCCCTTTTCATGTCCAAACAACTCACTCTCGAGCAGGCTTTCCGTGAGCGTCGCACAATTGATTGCGACGAACGGTTTGCTGGCGCGCGGACTGTTGAGATGAATTGCACGTGCGGCGAGTTCCTTGCCCGTGCCGCTCTCACCAAGGAGCAGGACAGTTGAAACTGAAGCCGCGACTTTGGAAAGTAACGCGTAAACATCACGCATGGTTTGGCTCTCGCCAACCATCTGATGTTCCAACTTGACTTCGTGCTGGAGCCGCCGGTTCTCTTGCTCCAACATTTCGAATCTGCGTGCGTTCTCAAAAGCGATGGCGGCAATGCCCGCGATCGCGGTCAGGAGTTGCAAATGGCCCTCATCAAACTTTGCAACTCGTGAACTCGTGTCAAGATAGATCACCCCGAGCGGCTTAGTGAAAGCCACGAGCGGCACGCACAATAACGAACTGACTTGCGCCTCTACCAGACTGGCAAACTCGCCGTTCTCTTTTTGGACCACCTCATTACTCAAAATGGCAACCACTTCCCGCAGCACCTGCCTGGAAATCGTTTGACTCACCTTGATCGAGTCGTCAGCGCCACTCATCCGGTTCCACCCACGACACGAAACGAAGTCCTCGCAATGCTCGTCTGCCAGCAGAATCGCACCGCGTTCTGCGGGCACCGCTTCGAGCGTCAATTCCAGCAGACGCTGTTGCAGTTCGCTCGATTCTCTTATCGAGTTGATGGTGGTGCTGATTCGTAACAACGCGTCGCGCTCACGAATCGCACGTACGTCACCCGAGATCTCCGCGACCGCACCTTCGGGCCGAAGGTAAAACGCCTGTTCGCGTTCGAGCCTGATAGTGGAACGACTAATCAAATCGTTCTCCTGCTGAAGCGTCGTAGTCGAGGGATCGTCATGACTGAGGAAGAGAAAACGAATGTCGCCGAGGGCAATCTGATCACCGTGAGTCAAAAGTTTCTCTGCAACCGGCACACCATTGACGAAGGTGCCGTTGTAGCTTTCGAGATCGACGACTTGAAAACCGTCCGTGACGCCGTTCTTTCTGATGAGGCAATGACGGCGCGAAACCGATGGGTCGTTCAGCGAGACACTGTTTGAGATGTCGCGGCCAATCGCTGTTTCGTCTTGAACGAGGGCGAATGTCGTTCCTGTTAAAGCACCTGAAATAGCTATTAACCGAGGAGGCATTGCACGCGAAGCATATCAGAAATGATAGGCAGTCCATCAATTTTGATAGTCCGATGAAGGGCGTTGCAGCGGTGGATGTTGGGAATTACGCGGCTTATTGCCGCTTAAGGCGTGGCACGCAGATGGCAGAGCCTATTTCTATCGTGGTTACGTCCGGCTCAGGGCGAGCGAACAGCCCAGAAGCAGACCGCACGTTCGTCTTGAGCCACCCCAGCACACGACTCCGAAATGGTTCGGACACTCAGTCCACCGGGGAATCTCTTAACGACAAAGGAGTTGAAAATGGAATTCACAATTGGAGATGAAGGTTACACCTTTATCATGGTATTAAATGAGTCGGACCAACTAATCGGTTTTACCGCGACGAAAAACCAAACCATTTATGATTGCACGATCCATTTGGTGTCGCAGACCAACTCGGCCGAAATACTTTGCTGCCGTCCCAATGGTGAATGCACATCGGGGCCTTGCTAAACCCACTTCTCCGGTTGATCTGTTTCGATGATGCTAAATCAGGCGACTCTAGTACATAGTACCGTTGCTCGCATTCAAGAAATCGCGGACGAGGATCAAGTCCCTGGTATCACTTCCACGCACCAGCACCATTTTTCGTTCATTGCGTGACCAGTCGAAAAAGAAGATGCGATTCTCTTTGAAGTCAGTCAAAGGCTTTGCTTCACCACCCGTTAAAGCCTGGCGCCAAACGTTTGAGACACCCAGCACAGTGGATACATAGGTTAGCGCTCCGCCGTCAGGTGTCCAACGCACGCCGGGCCATTCCGGCTCAACTGTTGCCGGTAGAGGAAATGTCGCGGCGGGTTGGCCGCCCTCGATCGGCACAACGAATACTTCCCAGGGACTCGATTCGGCTGGTCGAGCAAAGCACGCGACCAGTTTTCCGTCCGGCGAAACGTCAGGTTGCGTTGCCGTATCACTTACCAGCGTGACAGGTTCGCCTCCATCGATCGATACCTTTCGAATGCTGTACTTGCCGCGATCAATACTGTGATAGACGACCCACTTTCCGTCCGGGGTGAAACGAGGAAAATCCTCGTCGTCTCCGTTAGTCAACTGTTTCGCATCAGTTCCGTCTGAGTTAATGCGCCAGAGATGAGGATGCCGCCCCTCGTATGACGCATAAACAATGTAACGGCCATCGGGCGAAATTGCGGGTTGAACGTTGCTCTGTTCGTTAAAGGTCACCTGCTTTCGATTGCTTCCATCAGCCTCCATGGTCCAAATCTCGTAATTGCCATGAATGTTGGAAGCAAGCACAAACTTAGAGTCTGCGGTCCACACGATGCCCGAAGCTCCGAGATAACGACTGGAAGGGAGCTGTTCCAATGAATTGGAAGCTGTTGTATGAATCCAAACGGAAGAGGCGCGTTCGCTTTTGATAGTCAACACTACGCCCGAGTCTTTAGTCGCGCTCAGGCCGACATAGTTACTTGGATCCTTCGTAACTCGTCGTGCTTCACCTCCTTGTCGATTTACAAGCCATATTTGTAACAAGGGTGAATTAGCTTCAGACGCGTTCATCAGAAAACCGCTGCCATCGGCTAGCCACACGATTTTCTCGATTACATTCCAGCGCCCGGGATTGATCGTATTCATCCTTCCATCCGCGGCGTTTACCAGCACTATTTCGCGGTAGGTCTTGTCAGTTACGCTGAAGGCAGGTACGGCAATCAGCTTTCCGTCGGGTGACCATGCAGGACCACTCGAGTAGAAACCGCCCCGGCTAAAGAGTTGCGGTTCCCTGAGTGTGGCCAGTACTTTTTCATTACTGCCATTAGCGCCAACGATCATCAGCGTGGTTACGTGTGCATCCGGCGAGTACCTCACGAATGTGAATTGCGTACCATCAGGGGAAAAGCTCACGGGTGTGTCTACATGGTCCAGCAATTTTCGAGAGGCTCCACCGAACGTGGAAACCTGATACAAATTCGCCGAGTTCCCCTCCGTTTTCAAATACAACAAGTAGTCGCCATTTGGGGAAAATGAGATTCCTTTATATTTCGTACTGGCTGGACTAATTACCTGGAGATCCGTTCCGGTCGTGATTTGCCGGAGCCAAATGCTTTGCTTGCCGTTTTCATCGTTGACGTACGCGACGTGTTTTCCGTCAGGTGATAGCGCGGCCTCGATTACGTTTCCGCCGATTCCCAGTCGCACTTGCTCGACCTGCGTCGCTTGGTTCTGCTTCTTGTTACTGAATAACAACCAGGCTGCGATACTGCCGACAAGGAGCACCGCGAGAACCAGGAGCAATAAGCGTTTGATGTTGCGGCTACGATCCGTGGCGACAGTTTGCGGTCTCGGCAATAGCTGAGTCTGATCGATGGATAATCGAGCCGATCCGGGAGTTGAAAAGGTGAGCTCCAGCGTCTGTAAATCCGCCGCTAAATCAGTGGCCGACTGGTAGCGGTCGTCGACTGACTTCTCCAACGCTCGTAAGGTGACGCGCTCGAGATCCGCAGATATTGCACTATTGATTTGAGACGGTGGAACAGGTTGGTCGCGGATCACCTTGGCACAGATCTCGATGGGTGTCAGGCCACGGAAAGCCGGCTTGCCGGTCAAACACTCGTAGAGGACCAGACCCAGCGAGAACAAATCGCTGCGTGCATCAAGTTTGGTTCCCAGCGCCTGTTCTGGTGAGAAGTACATCGGTGTTCCGACAAGCACCCCGTCCCGAGTTCGAGTATCCATCACGTTTTCATCTGAGCCTGCCTCGATTGGTTCGAGTCCGATTTGTTTCGCCAGACCGAAGTCGAGCACCTTCACGATGCCTCGGTCATCGACCGCGATGTTCGAAGGTTTGATGTCGCGGTGAATGATGCCGTGCCGGTGAGCTTCGCTCAGTGCTTCGGCCACCTCGCGGACGATGCGTAGAGATCTTGGAATGGTCAGGCTTTGCTGGAAGATCAGGTCGGCGAGTGTTTTACCCTCAATGTATTCCATCACGATATAAGGTTGGCCATCTTCCATCTGGCCGTAATCGTGAATCGTCGCGATGTGAGGATGCGACAAAGCGGAGGCCGCGCGGGCCTCGCGAAGAAATCTTCCGTGGTTTGCATTGGCAGTCTTGATTGCTACCCGGCGACCGAGCACCGTATGCTCGGCAAGGTACACGACACCCATTGCCCCACGTCCGATTTCATCGACAATCCGATAATGAGATATGACCTCGCCTATCATTTGGGCACACAGACCGTTTGTACCTTGATGAAAAGACTCTGAGAGGGAGCGCAGACCGAATTTGAGCGCCAACATTGTCGCTCCATTGAAGCGAAAATGGAAGAGATCTGTGTAGTTTTACTGGATTAGCGAATCACATAGAACGCTGTCTGGTGTGGACGAAACCACTTCATTCCATCCTTCGTTAGATACGCGTCGTCTTCCATCATGATGGTGACTTTCTGTCCGTTCCACTCGGGAACCGGAGTCGAGGTGTTCAACTCGATCGACGTGTATGAACCTTCGCGAAAGGGTGGTTCGAGCGAATTGCCCGTGGGACGACGAAAGTCGATACTGGCGCCGAGTGCGTGTCCCTGATTGCCGACGGAGTGGGAATAGATCATTGCTTCAATCCCGAGCTTCTTCATGTCCGCCATCGTCGCGTCGTAGACTTCGAAGCCTTTGACTCCCGGTTTGATGTGCGTGAAGAGTGCGTCCTGAAGACGGTTTGTATTCGTCATTGCCTTCTTCAGTCCCTCAGGAACATCTTTCTCGCCTTTTTGCAACACGTATCCCATCTTTTGCCAATCCGTGCTCAGGCCCATGTAATTCACACCGCAATCGATGTGGATAACGTCGCCGCGCTGAATGACTTCTGATTCCGAAGTCACGCTCAGGAATTGTTGCGTCTTACCTGGTTCCTTATTGTGTCGTTGAACGCGTAAGTCAGGCTGAAACCAAACGTCCAGCCCGAGGTTGTTCACTTGTTGCAAAAACCACCAGCGAACATCGCCGACCGTCGTCTTGCCGGGAGTGATCACCTCGTTTGAAAACGCGCGCTGCGTCAGGATTTCCGTCACCGCCACCGCAGTTCGATAGTGTTCGAGCTCTTCGGGCACACGCGTGTCCATGTATTCGATGATCAGTGGAGCGGCGGAGACAAAACGTGAGGCGTAGTTTGGTCCAACAGCCTCGGTCAGAAACTTGTAAGCTTCATGCGTAAGACCGTCTGTGGCGCCTCGCATGCCGCCAATGTTGAGAGCAATTGTTTTTGGATTTCGTTCTTCGACGAGGCGCCGCAGCGTTGGTCCGATCTCTCTTCCGGGCGGATTCAAGACCTCGAAGAAAAGACCCAGGTGTTCTTCTGGGTAACGGACGATCGCGATGCGATCGAGTTTGTCGCCTCCGCGATCTGCGAAGACGAAAAAGTCGCGCCGGCCGACATACGGTAGAGGCGGGGCGATGTAAGCTGTCACCGGATCAGCATGAAACTCTTCGTTCGCCACGATCCACATCTCGATCTTCTGTTGCCGCATCATCGGGAGGAGCATCGTGTCGAGTCTTGTCTTCAGCCAACCCTCTCGCACACGCTGTTGCTCACGCACTGATAACAGCTTCGGCAGATCGGTCTGTTTCTGCGCATAGACGGGCCATGACAAAACAAATAACAAGAGGACGCTGTTACGAAGAGTTCTTTTCATTTCTTGTTTTCCTTTTATGTGCCTTTTTGTGCATACGTGTCTGTACGCCAGATGCAAATACTGCATCAAAGGGTCACTGGCGGTGCCTCATGAGTCAAACGATCTCCAAACTTATCACGATCTGTCTGGTGATTCTCACCAGCTACGTAATGGTCCAATGCCAGAGCGCGCCGGAGGAGCAACTCCGAGTTCTCGTAGAGACCAGTAAGGATGGCGGATTGTGGTGGTTTCCTCAAGGGCCACCGAACTTCGATCCAAACGGATATCACCAGGGAAAAGCACTCGCCGATTTTATGCGCAGCCTCGGATGGAGGGTTACCGAACTCCCTCGCGGCGAGATGATCACTTTCGAAAAACTTCGTGAGTTCGATCTGGTAATCAGGCCCCCCGCTTACTTCAGTTACAGTCAGCAGGAAATTGTCGCGTATCAGCAAAGTGTAACCGCCGGAACGCGGTTGCTACTCATGGGCGGAAACGCAAACGCCGACGCTGTCGCCGAAGCTTTCGGTCTGCGTTTTGAAACGCGCACCCGCTTTGGGCCGATCAAACAATGGGTACCGCACGCGCTCACTGCGAACATACAGTGTTGTGCACTCGCCTGGGTCACCGTTGGCGAACTGCCGCCGGGCGCAGTTCCACTCGCATGGATGACCCAAGTGAACACCAACCGTTTTCCTGTTTTGGGTTATTTGCCTTATGGCAACGGGTCCATAGTTTTCGTCGGGCAGGCACTCGTCTCCCGTCCTGCTGACCGCTCATTAGCGGAAACCCTCATCAGGTCCGTAGGTCGCCTTACCGCGCAGGAGATCACACAGCTCCCGACGAGCGCGTTGGTTGTAACAGACGAATCAGCGGATCTTGGCCCACGTCTTGTCGCACCTGCATCAGGAGCGCTGTTACCGCAGCCTGAGTCGGGTGAATGGCGGTTTGACTGGCAAAGTGTTCCGGCGGCGAAGAACTATGAAATCGTCGTCCTTGGTCCTGCCGCTGCATTTCCAATCGTGCGCGCTGTAACCAGCACTTCGTATTTTGTACGCGGTGTCAGCGGTGGTTATATCATCGACAGTAATCTGCGCGGATGGACCTGGCGAGTGCGTGCTCAATACCAGGATGGCAAGTGGGGTCCATGGAGCAGAATCCGCAGCTTCAACGTCAAACCGCGAGGCGTTCGGTAAACTGTAGGGGCGGCCCTCCGTGGCCGCCCCTACAGTTGATTGCTTACGGTGCGGGCGGAACGAACGGGTACGTGGCAGTCGCCTCGTCGCCGATCTTCGTTCCATTCCTGTAAGTGTTCAGGCACACGGGGTGCGCAAACACCGACGGCGCATCCGGTGGCGAGTAGACGATGTCATCCGCCAGCGCTCCTCCAGCAGGATTGAGATTCGCCAGGTCGCGTACGCGTTTGGCGATCTCGTGATCGGCGCACGACGTGTCGCCACTGATTCCCAGCGCGCCAATGATCTTGCCGTTGCGATACAACGGCACACCACCGCCGAAGAAAATCAGTCCGCCGACGAATTCATTCTGACCTCCGCCCTGCCCGCCAGGTGATGCCAGATACTGCGGGTTGAAGAGGTTCGACTGGCCCAAACTCCAGAGCGAGTGACCAGGCTGTGTGAACGTGTAAAGCCGCGCAGTGGAGAGTGGTAAATCATCAAGACTGAAAGCGTTGGCTGTATACGCCTTTGACTTCGCGATCGCCTGGCTGCCCGGCCACACCTGCGCCGGATCATTCGTCGAAGTGGTAAACGCGCACACTGCTCCGTCGCGATTGACGACGGCGCCCCACATACGCGTCCCCTGAAACAGACCACCGATAGGTTTATTGACGTTCTGGGCCTGGACCAAAAGCTGCCGGAGTTCGGATGCAGATGGCAAGTTGTCGCAACCCGCACCGCCCAACTTCTCGGCGTTTGTTGTCGTGGTTAGCTGTGGAAGGACTGTAATCCCCGCCAAAGCGAGTGCCGCTATGGCGATGACAACCATAAACGAAGTTCGTTTCATTGAAGTGTTTCCTTTCTGATAAAGACTTTCACAGCCTTTAGTGGCAACACCTCGCAAAACGTCACATGACTAACTGCACCGAGACTGGTAAATTGGGGGCTCCCCCGCAAGGCGCTAACTATTTTTCACTTCAATGGTGGAACGGCAAACAGAGTCAATCACCGGTAATTTAATCGATCACTACCGGATCGGTTCGTTGATTGGAAAAGGGGGAATGGGTGAGGTCTACCTTGCGCAGGACATACAACTCGGCCGGCAGGTTGCCCTCAAGCTGCTCTCAGGAGACCTCACAGTGCAGACGGAACGCGTGCGTCGCTTTCAGCAGGAGGCGCGTGCTGCTTCAGCACTGAATCATCCAAACATCCTCACGATTTACCAAATCGGACAAACCGAAACAGCGTACTTCATCGCGACAGAGTTCGTGGAAGGCGAGACTTTGCGTGAACGCCTGACGCGGGCACCAATGGAACTCCAGGAAGCCGTTGACGTCGCGACGCAAGTGGCTTCGGCCCTCGGCGCGGCGCACGCCGCCGGAATCGTACATCGCGACGTCAAGCCTGAAAACGTAATGATCCGTCGCGACGGAATCGTCAAAGTGCTCGACTTCGGAATCGCTAAATTGATTGAGCAAGAGCTGCAGACGGATTCCGAAGCCCTGACGAAGATGAAGATGAGCACGAACCCCGGCGTGATGATCGGTACCGTCGCATACATGTCGCCGGAACAGGCACGTGGGTACGCGGTCGATGCGCGCTCCGACATCTGGAGTCTCGGTGTAGTGCTGTACGAAATGTTGGTCCAGCGACGGCCGTTCGAGGGTCCAACGATGAGTCACATCATCGTGTCGCTCCTCGAGCACGAGCCCGCGCCTCTAGCGACGGGCGTTCCGGTTGATGTTCAGCGGATTGTGTCGCGTGCTTTGCGGAAAGTACAGAACGATCGGTATCCAACCATCAACGACATGCTAACGGAGCTGCAAACCGCAAAAGAGAACCTTCATTTTGCGGCACGAGTCAGAGCTGGCGCGGCGACAGTTATTTCCGAAAGTGGACCAGCACCGAAGTTGCCACTGACAAAAGATTCGACAGGACGCTTTACTTCCAAAAAGCAGCGAACACGATCCAGTATCGATTCGCTCGCCGTTCTGCCGCTCGTCAATGCCAGTGCAGATCCAAACATGGAATACCTCTCGGATGGCATCACCGAAAACATTATCAACAACCTCGCACAACTGCCAAAGTTGCGCGTCGTACCACGCAACACGGTGTTTCGTTACAAAGGAAGAGAAATCGATCCGCATGAAATCGGTCAGGCGCTCAATGCTCGCGTGGTGCTCACAGGAAGAGTACGCCAGCACGGCGACAGGTTGATCGTTGGAGTCGAGTTGGTGGACGTGTCGAGTCAATCACAGCTTTGGGGTGAGCAGTTCAACCGCGAATTCACAGACATCTTCAAAATCCAGGAAGAGATCGCCGGCGAGATCATCGAGAAGCTCCGGCTGCGATTGACTGATACCGAGAGGAAGCGGCTCGCCAAGCGTCACACGCGAAAAACGGAAAGCTACCAGTTGTATCTGAAGGGCCGCTTCTACTGGAACAAACGAACGGAAGAAGCACTGAAGAGGGGGATCGAGTTTTTCAAACAAGCGATCGAAGTCGATCCCAGTTATGCTTTGGCTTACGCCGGCATCGCCGATTGCTACGCCGTTCTCAATTTCTTCGGCGATCTCTCGCCGAAGGACTCGGCGATCAAAGCGATGGCGGCGGCGAAGAAAGCGTTGGAGATCGACGACAGCATCGCCGAAGCTCATACTTCATTCGGGCTGATCAAATTGATTTACGAGTGGGATTGGCAAAGCGCGGAGCGAGAATTAACGCGAGCAATCAAGCTGAGTCCGAATTATCCAACCGCTCGAGATTGGTATAGTACGTATTTGATGGCAATCGGGAAAGTTGATGAAGCTATCCATGAGATCAAGAATGCGCAGGAGCTCGATCCACTTTCGCCTATCATTACGACAGGTCTCGCGCGGCAGTTATATTATGCACGGCGCCCGGAACAAGCGATTGAAGAGTGTTTGAAGATTCTCGACATGGAACCACACTTTGCGCCTGCGCACTGGTTCCTGGGTCAGGCTTACGAGCAGCAGGGCAGGTATGACGAGGCGATCGACCAACTGCAGCAAGCAGTAAATTATTCCGGAGGACGTGCGCTGATGTTGAGCTCGCTCGGTTACACCTACGCCGTGTCTGGTCGTCGAGCTGAGGCCGAAGGTGTGCTCGATAGCTTGCACGACGCGTCCCGCCAGAACGTGCCGGCTCTTACATTCGCATTTGTCCACGCGGGACTCGGCCAACACGATGCAGCGTTTGAATGGCTTGATAAAGCTTACGCAGAACGCTTCGGATGGCTCATCTTTCTGAGCGTCGATCCCAAGCTCGACAACCTCCGCTCAGATCCACGATTCACAGCTTTACTTCATAAACTCAAGCTCACGACATAAACAGCAATGCCCAAAGTTCAGACTAATGATGGTATTTACATCTCGTATCGCCCGTTAGGAACTGGTCCAACCACTTTACTTTTCATGCACGGTTGGGCTGGTTCGGGTGCGTATTTTGACGAGACGCTCTCGTATCTCGACTTAACGGGACTACGAGCCGTCACCTTCGACCTGCGCGGTCACGGTGATTCGGACAAACCCAGCACGGGCTATAGCGACGAGCGATTCGCAATGGATGCATTCGCGGTCGCGGACGCCGCCGGCGCAGATGACGTTGTGGTGATTGGCTTCAGTATGAGTGGACGTTTCGCTCAGTACTTGTCAGTTGTAGCTCGAAATCGTGTTCGAGGACAGGTGCTGGTCACCGGCTGTCCAGCGTTGCCGATTCCTTTTCCCGAAGATCTGCGACGCGACTGGGTAAGCCGTGCGGGTGACGCGGAACGTCTGAAACAGGTCACGGCGACATACACAACCAACCCCGTGAGTGCAGCGGTACTCGATCGCATTGGCGACGACGGAGCCAGGGCGGGGCAGGTCGCATTAGATGAGACGCTGAGAATCTGTATGTATGAGTCTTTCGTCGAGAAGCTAGCCGCGCCGGATCTTCCCACGTTGATCATCGGCGGTGTTCACGATCCTATCTTCGCGGAGGATGTTCTTCGTCACGTGGTAGCTGCGCCGTTTCCGAAAGCACGTATTGCTATGCTCGACAGTAATCACGAAGTCCCTATCGAACAGCCGCGTGAATTTGCGGCTTTGATACAGGCGTTTGTGGCAGGTTTGGCGTGACGGTGCGTCGCTGACGTTCACCAGGCAGCGAGACGTCCCAAACCTGTGCGAATTCAAAATCTTTTCCGTATGTCAGCAATAACGTTCCGTCGGCGCTCCATTTTCCATTTCGGGCGTTATCGAGCGTTTGCACTAGTTCACCGGTTTCCGCGTTCCACAAGCGAATGAATTTTTCGTTAACCGCACTCAGGATCGGAAGTGTAGGGTGAACTGACAACTGGTCGCGATTCTTCCATCCAAAATCGAATGGAATTCGGCTGTACGTTAGCACCATCGGGAAAGTAGCTTTTAACCGGCCTGTCGTAACTTCCCAAATCTTCCCATCATACGACTTAGTCTTATTGCCACCGGCCGTGATCAGAGTCTGACTGTCATTGGTCCACACCCATTGATTCGCCGCGTTGAGCATATTCTTTCCGGTAAGTGTGGCTTTCAGCTCGCTGGTTTCACCGTCGTGCAATTCGATCGAGGTGATCGTGCGAAAACCTTTCAGATGCTCGCGGTAGATGGCAAACAGTTTTCCGTCGGGACTGAACCCCAGCAACGAAAAATCATCTTCGCCATACTCTTGGGTATGTACTGTCGTTTTTAGGAGCCCACTAACACAATCATAAATGTAGATCCCATCCATGTAACTATGGACGACAACAGATTTTCCGTCAGGACTGAACTGGCCATAACTGCCTGGGAAAATCGACTGGTCCTTTGGTGCTAACGTGGCGATCAGATGGCCTGTTTCAACGTCCCACAATCTCGCGTCGTCATGCCAACCTGACGTTAAAAGTAAGCTGCCGTCCGCGCTGAATTGTGTTCGTCCGGACCACCCTTTGATCTTAACTTCGAATTTGAGTTGTCCCGATTGGGCACCCCACACACGGATCATGGTTTTTTCGTCATCGCGTAGTGAAGCTTTGAAACTCATATCTGTCTTCGAGGTTAAGATTATGGTTCCGCTCGGACTCCATTCAACACTTTCCGCACGCAGGAAATCTTTTTGCTGAAGTCCCTCCGGCGCCATCAGCTTGTCTTCAACGCGGTCCCAAATCACTGTAAATTTTTGATTCGTGATTAGTAGTCGCAGACCATCCGGAGACCAATGCATCCCGACTGGTTTTTTATTCGGCAATATCAGCACAGCGCGCTCACGTCCGTCTGTAAGATCGATGATGCGTACGGTGTCGTCTTTTCGCTTCACCGCCAGCAGCTTATTGACTGGATTGAACTCTGAGGATTGAACTTCTTTTAGATCGATTGCGGAGCGAAACTTAACAACCTCGCTCGCAGAAGTTTGGGTTTGGATGCCGCAGAGACAAACGAGGATCAGAACGATGCGATTTGTCATTGCGCCAGTTAACCAGACTGGTGGGGCACTGGCGCCATCAACCCTGACACTTTTTCGATTGTCCTACTCTGTCTAGTCCACAGATCTTATGAGGTCCGGGCTGATCATCGTGAACGTGCAGACGCCGGGTTTCGGCAGGCAAAGCAGCGCGCCGCGCCGGACTACCTTCGTCGGTGAAGCATCGGGGAAGACGAGTTGATACTTCACTGTCTTCAGTTGCGACGCAAGTGGTTTCAAACTTTCGTCACCCTTAATAAACTTCGCATCGACCGCCTGCGCATTCCGAGCTGCATCCGGCGCGAACACCAGATAAAACTCCGCTTCTACCGGTGCTTTTACGTTCGGTAAAAGTTGGCCCAACGTAAACACGTTGTACTGCCGCAAGTCGGCTCTCGCAGTCTGCAAAAGCGTCTCGACCGAATCCGCCGCCGCCAGTCTCTGAAGGCTTTCGCGATTGTCCGGCACCATCTGAAGCGCAACACTGCCCTGCGCATACAGTCGAATCGCCTCATCCTTCTTCCCGCGTTTCTCCGCGATCATTCCCATGTGATGGCCCACTTCCCCGTGCTGCTGAAGAACCCATCCTGCCTTGATGTACTTCTCGGCAGCGTCCATGTCTCCCTTTTGGAAGTAGACCCAGCCCAGCGTGTCCCAATACGCAGCTAACGAAGCGACAAACCCTAAATCTTCAACCTGCAAATTCGCTGCTTCGACGTTGCGCAAGCTGGTCGCGATAGACGTCACCGCCGACTCCGCGTACTGCTGGGCTTTCTCCAGTTGGGCACCCTTCTCAGCGAGGAAGTATGCGACGTTGTTCAGCGTCAGCGGGCTTCGATCGAGTTTCAGGGCCTCTTCAAAAGCGTTGATTGCTTTTTCACTCTCGCCGAGATTCAGATAAGCGCGGCCGAGAGTCACTTGCAGCATCGCTTCTTCGGGCGAGATGGTGATAGCGCGCTCGAGTTCCGGCACGGCCTCCTTGTATTTGCGCCATTCGACGAGCACCCGACCGAGGCTTCCGTGGGCGTATCCGTCCAAGGGAGTGATCTCAATCTGTTTGCGGAAGGCTTGTTCAGAGTTCGCGTAATCCTGCTGTTGCCAGTAGACGCGGCCGAGCAGGTTGTACGCATAATCCTCGAATGGATTGATCTTCGTTTGCTCGCGCAACACTTCCACCGCTTCTGCAAACTTGCGTTGCTCCGCAAGCGCGTAACCCAGGTCGCGCCGAATGGTTTTGTGTTTCGGATCCTTCTCCAGTACGCGCTTGAGCAGTTTTTCTGACATAGCGAAGTTTCCGTTCCTGGCTGCCGCTTGTGCTGCCTGGATCAGATCTTCGGTCTTGACTGAGTCGGGGATTGCGGGCGTGCCGGCAACTTCCGTTTCCAGCGAAAGCGTCTGAGCTGTGTCCGATCGCGTAGCGGCGGCGAACGCTCGATAGTCCTCTAAACGCTCCGCCGGAATTTCGCGCTGGCGCAGCCGAAACTTCCGTTCACCGGTGATAGTTTGTCCTTGCAGTTTGTAGTCTGCGGCGTACTCGCCATAGTCTCTGGTGACTTTCAAAGGCAACGGGAGTCGCGCCTGGTACTTGTTCGGGAATGTCAGTTTCAAGTTGTAAGAGATGTCGATTGGCGGACCAAGCTCGAGCGGTTTCTTACTCGTCGCTTTTCGATTCTGAAACGCTGAAATGGAAAGCGGTGGAAACGGAAGTGAGACTCTAAGCTTCTTGCTCGACCAGTCGAGAAAATCGTTCTGTGAAACGTTGAACTCAATCTCAAACGGTTTCTCGAGGTCGGCGGGATCGGAAGTTTTAATATCGGTGACATCGCCTTTCACACCTCCTGCGATACCGAGATAGAAGCCGAGGCGCTTCCAGTCGCTCTTCGGCGTTCGGCGAAACATGTAGCGCATGTACATCTCTGAATCGCCGCGCAGGACCATGCGCGTGTGAGCCGTAATCTTCCCGAGCTCGTCGATTGTGCCCTCGACCGTCACGGCCTCTGAAGAAAGGAATGGAGGTTCAGCCGGCGTAGTCTCGAGGCGCGCCGGACCACCACTCGGAATCATCAACGCCTTCTTGTTGCGCAATTGCGGAGCCAGCAATCCAACCGGCGCGATCTCCGACGTCGTATCAGCCCACATCGTTTCGGTGCCCAAAGGGATCGCGCTGATGACGTGATCGAACTGGCCGGGTGAAGGAATGTCGGCGTCGAGCTTGCGCCTCGAATTTATCAACACGGGATACGCCTGCAATCCAGTCGCAGACAACATCGAAGCAAGCAGTGTGTGTTTGTCTTTGCAGTCGCCGTATTGATTGACCATGATGTCGGTCGCGGCGTGTGGCTGGTATCGCGCCTGGCCCAACGAAAGGCTGACGTAACGAAAGTTCTTCGCGACGTATTCATAAAGCGCGCGGACTTTTTCTTTTTCAGTTGTTCGTCCGCGTATAACTTCCTCCGCTTTGACTTTGATCTTCTCGTCGGGAACGATTCGATCGCGTTGCAAGCCGGCGTACCACTGGCCTACTTCGGCCCAGCTCTGAAACGTACTCAGTTGTACCTGCGGCCGGTATTCTTCCGGGTCGTCTTCTTTTTCTGCGGCTTCTTCCTCTTTCTTTTCCTTGTCCTTCTCGTCGTCGCTGTCTGGTTTCAGGTTCGCGTGTTTCCAGTCGTAGGTGCGGCGGTCGCCCTCTTCTTTGATCGTCGGCTCAAAGCCTGGCTCGGTTTTTAGTTTGACCTTGCTCGCGGCAGGCATGTTCACCGTCAGTTCATCGTTGAGAGCGATGACGCCTTGAGTAATGAAATTGTGCTCGACCCAGAAATGGTTTTGAGCAAGCGCGGTATGAATGTTCCAGACCATTCGATACTCGAGCGTGTCGCCTGGGCGGAGACCGGGAACAGTGATGTGCTTCTGTCTTTGATCGGTGTAGATCGGCGCTTCACGCGCAATGGGCGCCGTTAGATCCTGAATGTCAGAAGCGGCGGCGGTGACGACGGTTCCGTCAGCCTTACGCACGCGAACGTAGTCCATGTCGAGCTTTTCGGTCGCGGAGCTGTAGCCGAAGATCAGTTGTCCAAAGCGTTCCACGCCCGCGTCACTCTGAACCTTCACTCGCAACACCATCTCGCGTTGGCCCGTGCCATCGCGCTCGAAGCGATACGCGCTGCTCAACTGTTCGATGACGACAGCTTCACCTGAATAGTCAGGCTTCTGTTGGGCGCTGCTACGAGATATTCCGAATAGAAACGAAGAAGCTATAACGAGGGCGACAATCTGGGCCTTGCGGGGGAAATGCATTGGAATTCTCCTATTGACATTGAGGACTCGGACCTGCAAGTGAGTCTACATCTTTGTGCCGTATGTGTACACAAAGAGCATAAAGACAGTTGGTGGTCAGCCTTTGAGCCTGCGGTTGAAGAAGTCGGTGGTCGCGTCGATCAGATCCCCTGTCAGCCACCCATGTTTACCCTGAGGAAAGATCTTGATCTCGAAATCTTTTTTCAGTTCCGTCAAACGATCGCGAAGCAGGTAGGCCTGGTTGACGGGGACGTTTTCATCCGTTTCGGTGTGCAGGATCAGAACCGGGGCGGTGAGATTTTTCAAATGCAGAACCGCCGAGCGCTCTTTTACTGCCTTTTCAGTCATTCCAGTCTCGGCCATCATGTTCTTTCGAATGCCTTCCATCTTTACGTCGTCGTACGCCTTCTTAAAGTCGTAGACAGCCGCGCCCAGCACGACTGCTTTGAGATCTTTGAGTTTCGTTGCCATTAGCGCTGCCGCCATTCCGCCGCGCGAGTAACCAAAGATTCCCATCTTCTTCGAATCGACATACGGTTCGTGCTTGAACTTCTCATAACCCGCAATCATGGCCTTGACTGTTTTTGGACCAACAAAATCGAGTTCTACTTGCGTCTTGCCGGAGCCCGGTTGCCCGACTGAAAGTGACGCAAACCCTTGTCCGGCAAAGATTATTCCGATACTAATAAACACCGTCGCACGACCTTGATGACCCGGAATCAACAACAGCCCCGGAAACTTTCCTTCCGCGAGTGGTCTAATCGAAACCGCCTCGACGAGTTTTCCGTCAGATGAATAATCGTCCTTGCAGATCTTTACCTTGCGCTCGGTCAGCGTAACGCAGCCATCTTTCTCAAGCGCCGCTACGATCTCGTCGCGATTGATTTGCTGCGCCGCCGCAAGCGTTGGGAGTGATAAAACTAATGCTACGAGGATAAGCTTCACGCTATTTGTTGGTCTTCTCATCTAGTTGTGCTTCCAGGCTGTAATAACCGCCGCTTCGAGTGCCGGAGATTTCTATACGACCAAAACTATTGCTTGCTGTGTACTCAATCGCGAAATGTGTCGCATCAGGATTCTTACTGCTGACGATCTTGGCCTGCCTCGCATCCAGGTCCTTCTCTACGCTTTCTTTCAGTGTCTGAATAAATCGTGCTTCAACGAATTGCTCCACGTCAGAGATCCGGCACGCTAAGCTTTCGATTTTATGAAAATTGGAGCCTCCGCCGCCTAACCCGCCCGCACCCGCAGATATGCCACCCCCGCCTCCACCTGCGCCACCGCTGCCAGTACAGTTCAGACCGCTATTACTCTGATTCTTTTGGACCAGTTCTTTGAGCGAGAACGCTGAGTAGAACGAGCTTTGAAACACAGACATGCACGCGACAGCAAACACAGGCAGAGCCACAAATGCGCCTCTAGCGACAATGCGTCTGTCTACCATCGAGTCCTCCTGATTCTGGCGAGCTTTCGATATTACCGCCAATCGGGTGGTTCCAAACGTGTCGGAACATATTCCTTCTCTTCGCGCTCGCCGTCGGTAATTTCCAAGTTCGAATCTATGTTTCGCCGCAACATCTCTCGAAACCTTCTCTCCTGTTGACTGTCTTGAAAGGCTCTTTTGGGAATGATCGAGAGTGAATGAATGTTTTTACCATAGACCAGGATGTAGAAGCTGTCGTTTTCAATCACGCGGGTGTAGAGCTTCCATGCGATCGATGAATTGATGTTCTGCGTTTTGAACTCGATGCCGTCGTTGCTAAAGGTCAGATTGTAATCCTCGCGAAACTTGGGATCGCCGCGAAAATAACCTCGAGGAAGATCGATCACATACCCGTGAAAAAATCCCACGCCGGCAATGAACATCAAAATAACGTCGGCCCAGACTGGAATAAAAAACCCGACCCACGCATTTATCAACAGCAGACCGATCGAAAACAGCACGCAACTTACAATGAGTCGGACCAACAACTCCTTCGAGCGCCAGAAATAGAAACGGATGGCCTCGAGGTATTCTTTCTCCGTGTAGCGGAAACTCAACTGCACCGTGTCTGTTTGTTTAGTGAGCGACATTCAGCCTCCTGGACGGGCTTTGATTGCTTCCCGGCTTTTGAGCCCGGGCAATAGTGCCACAAAAAGACGCAAAACAGCCGCTCCTATAAACCGTTAATTTTCAATGATTTGCCTTTGGCTGCTCTTGTGTCCACGTTTGTGCCTTTTTGTGGCCATTTGTCCGACACAGAATTTACACATTGTTTAACGGCGAATGCTGCTAGACTGCCGTAACCCCGACGAGGACTCCCTGAGCCGCTGTCAGTCTAGAACGAGACTTCCTCACGGTTTCCCGGAGCACTAAATGAAGCGTGTTATTAACCCGATCCTCTGGAGTGGCTTTGCCTCGCTCCTCGTTTTGTCATTGTTTATCTTCGAGCACAGGACGCAAGCCGAATCGGCCGGCAGCGAAAATGTCGAACGGAAGATCTCGAAGGATATCCTCAAGAAGGCTGCGGAAGGCCGAGGCGCGGATTTAGTTCGCGTCATCATCCAGCCTGCTACCCAGTCGGACTCCATTGATTCGACACTCGCGGACTCCGGCGGCAGCAACATCCGCAATTTAAAGAGCCTCGGCGTTCGCGTCGTCACACTGCCTGTACAGGCTGCGGTAAATATCGCCGCTCGCAGCGACGTTTCATACGTCTCTTTGAACCAGGACGTCATGCCCATGGGCCATCTTTCGCGCACCACCGGCGCGGATCTGATTCGGACCAGCGGCCCTACAAACAACCCAACGACTCTGGATGGCACTGGCATCGGCATCGCTGTGCTCGACTCAGGAATCGATGCCTCGCATCACACGTTTCTAAACAGATCGAACGGCATTCGTGTCGTCTACAGTGAAGACTTCACCGGCGAGGGTCGCACGGACGATCCTTACGGACACGGAACACACGTCGCATCACTCGCCGCCGGCAACGGTCGAATCTCTAACAAGGAATACATGGGCGTTGCTCCTAACGCGAACCTCATCAATCTTCGTGTCTTGAATTCGCAGGGAATCGGCACTGCCGCGCAAGTGCTGCGCGCGCTCGATTGGGTTGCTGCCAATCGAACCGTTTACAACATTCGCATTGTGAACATGAGTCTCGGCATGTCGGCGATCGACTCCTACCGCAACGATCCCGTTTGTCGAGCTGTGCGACGTTTAGTCGACGCAGGTGTAGTTGTTTTTGCTGCTGCCGGTAATAATGGTAAGGACAGCGACGGCAACAAACTGTACGGCCACGTCCACTCGCCGGGCAACGAGCCATCCGCGATCACTGTGGGCGCCGCAAATACTTTCGGGACAGACGACCGCAGCGACGATACGGTTGCTTCGTTCAGCTCCCGTGGACCAACACGAAGTTTCACGACCGATGAAAACGGCGTAAGACACTACGACAACTTGATCAAACCCGATCTCGTCGCACCCGGAAACAAGTTGATCGAGGCAATGTCGGCCGACAACTACCTCGTCGAGCACAACCCTACATTGAATGCGGGAGTCAGCGGCTCTGACCAGCGCAACATGATGTTTTTGAGTGGTTCTTCGATGGCGACGCCCGTCGCCGCGGGAACTGCGGCATTGATGCTTCAGGCAAATCCGAGTCTTAGTCCAAACCTCGTAAAAGCGTTGTTGATGTACACCGCGCAGCCGCTCGCCGGCTTCAACATGCTCGAACAGGGCGCTGGGCAGCTAAACGCCGCCGGCGCGGTCCAGTTGGCGAAGTTAGTGCGAACTGATTTAAGCGCCTCGACCGCCGTTGGCTCACCACTGCTGACAGCGGTTCCACCTTCACCGCAGACGACGATTGCGAATTACACGTTCACCTGGTCTCGCGGACTCATTCTCAATCACACATTCGTGACCGGACAGAATCTGATCACGAAGTATCAAGTGATCTATTCGCAGGGAAATCTGCTCGGGAGCGGCGTCGTCACGGGTGAAAGCACGTTGGCGCTCGATCCGTCTTACTTCTCAGACGGCGTAGTTACGGGCGAGCATATTCTTACGAGTTATGGCGTAGTAACCGGAGAGGGCGAGCCATTCCTTGCGGTAAATTTACTGTTTAAGGATCTCTTGTCCGAGGGCAGTTTCTTGAGTGATGGTGTAGTTACTGGAGATGGTGTTGTTACCGGTGAGGGCGTGGTCACAGGCGAGCTTGTGACGATGGCTCAATCATCGATGATCACCGGTGATGAGTTTTGGGCGATCGCCATAGCATTCGACGATGGCACTGACTGTTTAGATTATTGATCCACAGATTGATTCGGCGTAATCTGTGGATTGCAGCTCGTAACTTGTCTATACACCGACCACGGTGTAACCCAATACAATTTATGACCCTAGAGTCCCCTGAGGTGATCCATGAGTGCGGCAGAAGTGGATGTTAACCGACCTCACTTCGGACAAGTGTACATGTGGTCGCTTGTGACTGCGGGAGCAGCGATCACGCTTGTCTCAATCTATTTATTTCCCTTTGACAAATTGGATGCACGTTTTGTGTTCCTCTGTTTGATGGTGATTGCGAGCTCACTCATCGCAGTCCCGATCCCGCGAGTCAGCGGTCGTATTACCGTCTCTGACACTTTTGTTTTCTTAGGGATGGTTCTGTACGGCGGAGCTGCGGCGATTCTGCTTTCTGCGCTGGAAGGCATCGCCGTGACGATGTTCATCATCAGCAAAAAGCCGCGGATATTCCTTTTCAACTCGGCGATTCTGGCCACTTCAACCTTTTTCACCGCGACAGTTTTGTATTTGATCTTTGGCCCAACCCTCCTGGTTCCGCCTGATGGCAACTGGGAACGGTTCTTTATGGCAATCTGCGTGATGGGCTTTGTGCAATACGTTGCAAACACCACGTTGATTGCGATTGAGAAAGCGCCGAAGATCAAAGAATCGCTCTGGCACACTTGGCGGACTTACTATCTATGGACGTCTATCACCTACTTCGCAGGTGCGTCCGCCGCGGGAATTATCGCGATCCTCATGAGAAATTATGGGTTCTACGCGATCATTGCCACCGTGCCGATCATCCTGATCATCTGTTTCACCTACCAGACCTATCTTAAAAACCTGGAGGCCTCGCTCGAACAAGCCGAAGCCGCGCGTTTACACGTCGAGGAGCTTTCGAAATACATCAGCGAATTGCAGCGTTCGGAAGAAGCGCGTGGCCAGTTACTCTTGCGTGCGGAACGTGCGCGCGCAGAGGCAGAAGCAGCCAATCGAATCAAGGATGAATTTCTCGCGACTCTTTCTCACGAATTGCGGACGCCTCTGACTTCGTTGCTCGGGTGGTCCAGTGTGCTTCGTGAGGCAAAGCGCGACGAGAAGGTTTTGAACCAGGGACTCGAAGCGATCGATCGTAATGCGCGTGTGCAGGCACAACTGATCGACGATCTGCTCGACGTGTCGCGAATCGTTTCCGGCAAGCTCAATCTCGACGTCAGACCGCTGGACATATCGTCAGTCACTCGCGCGGCGATCAATGTTGTGCGACCGGCAGCCGATGCCAAAGGCATTCAGTTGGACTACCGTGCGCAGCCCGGACTCGGCGCAATCTCCGCTGATTCAGCTCGCTTGCAGCAGATCATTTGGAACCTGTTATCGAACGCGGTGAAATTCACTCCGCACGGAGGTCAGATCTCCGTACGGCTTGAGCAGGACGGATCGGATGCGCGCATATCGATAAAAGACACCGGACAGGGGATCGACCCGGAGTTTCTGCCGCGCGTGTTCGATCGATTCCGTCAGGCTGACAGTTCAACGACTCGCAGTTTTGGTGGTTTGGGACTGGGACTGGCAATCGTTCGACATCTCGTCGAGCTTCATGGCGGCACAGTTTCAGCTCACAGCGATGGAAAGAATAAAGGCGCGACATTCTCTGCGACGTTCCCGCTGATTACAGAGCGCGCGGAAGCGGTTGCGATCGGGCAAAGTGGCGAGATGAATGGTTCGGATCATCATTCACTCGACGGCTTGCGCGTGTTGCTCGTCGACGATGAACCCGAAGCACGCGAGATAATCAGCACCGTAATCATGCGCACCGGCGCTGAAGTGAAAACATGCAAAACGGCGGATGAAGCGCTGTCGAAACTGGCTGAATGGAAGCCTGACGTGATCCTGAGCGACATCGCGATGCCGGACGAAGACGGCTACAGTTTTATCAATAAAGTGCGATCACTTCCGCGAGAGAAGGGTGGCGAAACGCCCGCCGCGGCGCTGACGGCGTATGCGAGAGATGTGGACCGTCGCCAGGCCCTGGCGGCAGGTTACCAGATGCACATCGCGAAACCGATCGGCGCGGGCCAACTCGTAACGATGATCGCGCGCCTCGCCGGCCGCGACTCCTAACGACCAGTTGCAGGAGCAGTGAGCAGGAGCAGGGCGTGATACCTGCTCCTGCTGGCTGCTGCTGCCAAGTGAATGTGGTCTGTGATTAAATACGGCCATGAAGAAAGCGCCGGTAGGCATTGGAATCATCGGGACGGGGTTTGCCCGCACCACGCAGATCCCAGGCTTTCGCGATTGCATGGGAACAAAGATCGTCGCGATCGCGAGCCGGAACCCAGAACGCGCGGAAGCAATCGCAAAAGAGTTTGGAATTGAACACGTCGCTCATGATTGGCAGGAGCTCGTGGCCCATGACGATGTCGACCTCGTAAGCGTCGTCACACCTCCATCAACTCACATGGAGATAACTCTCGCAGCTCTCGATCAACGAAAAGCCGTGCTTTGCGAAAAGCCGATGGCGCTCAATGCCGTCGAGGCGGCGAAAATGGTCGAAAAAGCGCAGGCCGCCGGCGTGCTTGCTTTGATCGATCACGAACTTCGGTTCCTGAATAGCAGGCGCGTGATGCACGGGATGCTGGAAACGGGCGCAGTCGGAATGGTGCGCCATTGCAACTACGTGTTTCGTTCTGATTATCGTGCCATTGCCGATCGCGCGTGGGACTGGTGGTCGGATGAAAACATGGGCGGCGGCGCGCTCGGCGCAATCGGATCGCACGTCGTCGACTCGTTTCGCTGGATACTCAGCACCGAGATAACGAAGGTGCTCGGCATGCTCTCAACTCATATCAAGGAGCGTCGAGATAAAGCCAGTGGAGGATTGCGTCCCGTCACCACGGACGACGAAGCAAAGCTTCTGTTCCACTTCGCCGATGGACCACACACCAAGGACGCCACTGGCGCTGCTTCGATCTCGGTGGTCGAGCCGGGCAAGTATGAAAACCGGCTGGAGATCTACGGCACCAAGGGCGCTCTGATGGTTGAAGAGACCGGCGAGCTCTGGATTTCGCCGCTCGGCTCGGGTGTGTGGCGCCCGGTACAGGTGGACCAGGACCATATGGCCCAGGGGATGCGTGAAGGCAGTTGGTCCAGGGGGTTTACCGCATTTGCAGTGGCGATTTGCGAGGCGATGCGCGCCGGAAAAACAACTGTCAAAGACGCGGCGACGTTTGAGGATGGTTATCAGGTTCAGCTCGTGCTGGATGCGCTTCGCGCTTCAAATGAGAGTGGGTGCTGGGTAACAGTTGGCCACTAGACAGCCCATACGCATTGGCGTTGACACTGGCGGAACGTTCACCGATTTCGTCTTTGAAAGAGACGGCCGTCTCAATCTTTTCAAACTTCCTTCGACACCTTCGGATCCTTCACTCGCCATTCAACAGGGACTCGCGCGCATTTGCGCGGAAACCGGTTCGCAACTCGATCGGATCGAGGTGGTCCACGGCACGACTGTCGGGACGAATGCTTTGCTGCAACGCAAGGGCGCACGCATCGCGCTGGTTACGACTCGCGGGTTTGAGGATGTGTTGGTGATTGGGCGGCAGGCGCGCCCGGAGCTTTACAACCTGAATGCAGTGAAGCCGCGGGCCCTTGTTGACGACGACCTGAGATTAGGCGTGCGCGAGCGAGTGGTTGCATCCGGCGAGGTGCTCGAGCCACTCAACGAAAACGACCTGCGGGCAATGGTCAGCAAGTTGAGGCAGCAAAAGGTTGAAGCTGTAGCTGTCTCGCTGCTCTTTTCTTTTCTGCATCCGGAACATGAAGAGCGCATCGCGGCGGCGCTCAGTTCGCTTGACGTGCCGTTGTCGATCTCGAGTCGCATTCTTCCTGAGTATCGTGAATACGAGCGAACGTCGACGGTGGTCATCAATGCGTATCTACAGCCGCTGATGGGTCGCTACCTTAAACGCTTATCTGGTGACATAAAGCTCAACCTCCGCGTGATGCAATCCTCCGGTGGCAGCATCTCCGCCGATGTGGCTGCGGTTGAGCCAGTGCGCACGATTCTTTCCGGTCCGTCAGGGGGTGTCGTGGGAGCTCTGCGGGCAGCCGCGTCTGCTGGAATTGAAAATGTAATCACGTTTGACATGGGTGGGACGTCAACCGACGTCGCGCTGTGCGACAGCGGCGCGATCCGAACGACGAACGAAGCCGTCGTCGCGGGACTACCGGTCGCTGTTTCTGTCATGGACATTCACACGGTTGGAGCGGGTGGTGGATCGATCGCGCGTGTTGACGAAGGCGGTTCATTGCGAGTCGGACCAGAATCGGCGGGGGCCGATCCCGGACCAGCCTGTTACGGGCGCTCGCTCTTGCCGACCGTGACTGACGCGCATGTGGTGCTCGGGCATTTCAGCAGCGACAGTTTGCTCGGCGGCGAATTCAAGCTTCATGAAAAACGCGCGCTGGACGCGATAACGAACCTCGCGAAGGATTTGAGCCGAGTGTCAAATAAACGCGTAACCGTTGTCGCCGCGGCTGAAGGAGTGTTGTCGGTGGCGAATACGAATATGGAGCGCGCCCTGCGACACATTTCGGTTGAGCGTGGTCACGATCCGCGACAGTTTGCGCTGCTGCCGTTCGGCGGCGCGGGTGGTTTGCACGCTGTGGACCTGGCGCGCGCGCTTCGCATTCCGACGATCATTTTGCCCGCTGCACCCGGGGCGTTGTCGGCGGTTGGAGTTCTGGTTGCCGACGTCATAAAAGACCAGAGCCGCACGGTGATGTTCACGCTCGAGAGAAAACAGGTGGCGCGGCTGGGGAAAGTGTTTAGCGAAATGGAAAGGGAAGCTGCGAGTGTGTTGCGCGCGGAAGGCTTTACTCGTTCGCGGCAACGGCACGAACGCTCGTTGGCGATGCGATATCGCGGGCAGTCGTTTGAGCTGGAAGTCAGCAGTCTCAGTGGCGACCTCGCGGCAGCGTTCAATCGCGTGCACCGCGAGCGCTACGGCTACGCACAGGAAAACAGTGAGATCGAGATCGTCAGCACACGGCTGAGATCGTTTGGGTTGGTTGAAAAGCTGCCGCAGGAAAAACTTTCACGCGGCAAAGCTCGGGCATCGAGGCGTGTGATGGCCCACCTCGATGGACGTAAAGTCGAAGTCAATTTGTACAAAAGAGACGAACTTTCTGCGGGCGTTAAGCTGCAAACACCTTGCATCGTGTCTGAATATTCGGCCACAACTCTGATACCCGGCGGCACGACGGCGCGTGTCGATGAGTTCGGAAATGTGTTGATAAATCTATGAAAGCCAGATTCGATCCGACGACGCTCGAGATCTACCGCGCGCTTTTCACGTCAGTAGCGGAAGAGATGGGTGTCGCTCTGCGCCGCACTGCGTTTTCACCAAACATCAAAGAGCGGCGTGATTACTCGTGCGCCGTCTTCGATGCCGGCGGGCGCGTGATCGCACAGGGAGATCACATGCCTGTGCATCTCGGATCGATGCCGATGGCGGTCGCAGCCGCGCTCGCGGAGATCGAAATCGCGCCGGGTGACGTCGTCGCTTTGAATGATCCGTTTGCGGGAGGCACGCACTTGCCCGACGTCACGCTGGTGATGCCTGTCGTCAGTGGACCACGAACACTCTTTTATGTCGCCAATCGCGCGCATCACGCTGACATCGGTGGTGCGACGCCCGGGTCGATGGGGCTCGCGACGGATATTTATGGTGAGGGAATTCGCATCCCGCCAATACGCCTGGTGCGAAAGGGTGTTCCCGATGCCGATACGATGCGTTTGCTACTCGCCAACGTGCGCGGAAACGTCGAGCGTCGCGGCGACTTCGATGCGCAGATCGGTAGTTTGAAAACCGGTGCTGCTCGGCTATTGGAAATCATTGAACGTCGCGGCCAAGGCGAGGCGACGGAATATGCAGCGCAACTCATCAGCTATTCAGCACGCTTGATGCGACACACGATTGCTTCGATACCCGACGGCACGTATGAAGCCGAGGACGCGTTGGATGATGACGGCGTCGACGATCATCCAGTGCCGATCCGAGTGCGGGTCACAATCAAGGGTGAGCGCGCATTGGTTGACTTCGCGGGCAGCGCGCCGCAGGTTGTGGGCGCGATCAATGCGGTCGAGGCGATCACTGTGTCGGCGGTTTCTTACGTGTTTCGTTGTTTGATTGGTGGTGAAGTTCCCGCAAGCGCAGGGCTGATGGATCCGATCGAGGTGATAGCGCCGCGTGGAACTGTCGTGAATGCGAATCCACCCGCGTCGGTCGCGGGAGGAAACGTCGAGACTTCACAACGCATTGTCGACGTGTTGTTCAAAGCGCTCGCGAAAGCATTGCCGGATCGGATACCTGCGGCGAGCCAGGGGACGATGAATAATTTAACGATCGGCGGCATCGACTCGCGCAACGGGCAGGAGTTTTCCTACTACGAAACCGTCGCCGGCGGCATGGGCGCGCGACCGATGCTTGACGGAATGAGCGGTGTACACACGCACATGACGAACAGTTTGAACACGCCCGCCGAGGCGCTCGAGTATGCGTATCCGCTGCGTGTGCGTGAATATCGTCTGCGAAAGGGATCGGGCGGCATTGGCAAGCAGCGTGGTGGCGATGGTATCGTGCGCGAGATCGAGACGCTCGTCCCCGCGCGCATGTCGTTGCTCGCAGATCGACGGAAGCGACAACCTTACGGGTTGTCTGGTGGCTCAGACGGCGCGGCCGGCGTCAACGTGATCATTCGCGACAAACGGACGCAAAAGATCGCCGCAAAGGGATCGCACGAACTGAAAGCCGGCGATCGAATTCGCATCGAGACGCCTGGTGGCGGCGGCTGGGGGAGACAGGATTGACAAGATTTTCAGGATTTGCAGGATTCAATCCTGAAAAATCTTGTCAATCCTGTCCAAGTAGATTTATGTCGTCAGGCGGCGATAGATTCCAGGAAGGCGCTCGGGAAGTGAAAGCACGTCGTCGATGATCGTGTACCCCACCTCACCATACAGATCGCGCAGCTCAGCCTCCGACTCTCGATCGATGGTGATACAAAACGGCGTGATGCCTTCGGTCTTCGCCTGTCGCAACGCTTCGCGCGTGTCCTCGCGAGCGTAACGGGCGTCGCCGTAATCGTGATCGTAAGGCCGGCCGTCCGAGAGCACGATTAGCAATCGCGTGCGCGCATCCTGTTTCGCGAGCTTCGCAGTCGCATGCCGGATCGCAGCTCCCAAGCGCGTGTTGTTCTGGTAGTTGATGCCGCCGATCCGTCGTTTCACCTCATCGCCGTACTTCTCGTCGAAATCCTTCACGATATAAAACTTCACGTTCCGCCGGCCTTCGGACGTAAACCCATTGATCGAATAAACATCCCCAACAGCCTCGAGCGCTTCACTCATCAACACCAAACCCTCTTTTTCAATCTCGATGATCCGCCGACCCGGACGCGTGTACGGTTGCAACGGATGTCGCCCAATCGTGCGTGCCGTCGAAGACGACTGGTCCAACAGAAACGACACCGCCACATCACGTCGCCGTCGCAGACGCTTCGTGTAAATCCGTTCGGACTGTTGTCCATCCGCGCGGCGATCAATTACATAATCAATCACAGCATTCAGATCGAACTCTTCACCATCGAGCTCATTCGCGACGCGCGTGAGGTTCTCAGGCTTCATCAACTGAAACTGATGCCGTATCGACGAAATGACTCCCTTGTGCCGTTCTTTAGTTTGATCGACAAAGCTGCTGTCGCCGTGTTTGACGTTCTTCTCGACGACACGGCACCAGCCGACACGGTGATCCGTCAACTCACGATCCCACTCGTCATAGTTGTAGGCAACTTCGCCTTCCAAAAGGACCTGTTCAGGCGTCTCGGCTTCAGACCACGCCTCCGCGCCGGTCAGCTCATCCGGATCACCCTCGGGCGAGGGATCATTCCACGCGTTGAACAACTCGCGCGCATCACGACGCTGCGGCATAGTTTGACCCTGTCGCTGCTTCAATCTGTCGGTGGCTGATTCGTCGTCGGATTCAGTTTGATCTTCCGGAGCTTCAACCTGCTGCACAGAGTCGTCGACCGGAATGGCAGACTGGAAGAGATCGTAAACGCGCGTTGTCGCCATCAGCGTGTCGGCGACAGCCGTTTGCTCGCGTAACAGATAATCGCTGACGATCGTCTCCAACTCCGAAACGATCTGACCGTACGCGTGACGAGCATCGTCAAGCGCGCCACCCAACATCGTCACCTGAAAAAGTATTTCAAACGGCACAAGAGCCGCAGGCAACTCCATAACTCGCGGCCGGCTGCGACTGAGGTGCTGCCGGATCAAATCGAGATCGCGATTGAGCCCACGATAAGTGTGCCGCAGCCTGCGATCGATGCGACCATTTTCGAGCGTTCCAAAAACCCGGCGCGCGAGTTGTGGCAGCGGAAATAATTTAAGAACTTCTCGATAACCTAACTGATCTTCTTGTGTCCTTTCTTGTGGCTCTTCGTGGCTAACATGGAGCATCTCGTCCGCGATCGCAAAAGCATCAAGCGCGTCGACATTCTCTTTTGAAAACTTCGCGGAGATCGCCGCATGCGCCGCGCGCATTACTCCGCCACGCTCGTACGTGCCAAACTCGATCTGTCCCGCAGCATGTGCCGCGAGCACCTTGTAAAGCCTGAAATCCAGATCTTCATCACCAAACTCATTGACCAGCGACGGTAAGTGAATCGTGTGTCCATCATCGATGCGCGCCTCGTCAGGCACGGCCGCGAGCGGAGCGATGTCGACCTCGCGCCCCGTCAATGCTTCGACGTATAGCCGCAGCAGATGTTGGACCGTATCAAGCGCCAGACCCGCACTGCCGCTGAGTAACGCTTCGTGGCTTCCACGTGTTTCGAGCGAGAAGTAACTGCGACGAGCGCGCGTGTCCCCCCGGCCGGCAGTCAAACCTTGACGCGCCCACGCTTCAAACTGCTCGATCGAAACACTGCGCAACGCGCGCGAGCTCGATCGAAAACACGCCAACGCCGCCTCGCCATCAACCGCCGCAATCTCTTTCGTGAGTGTGAGCACACGAAGCGAAAGCTCGATCGCAACTCCACGATTTGTATCGACGTTAAGTAGTCGAATAAACGCGGGGCTACTCCGCACAAACGCAACGAGGCTGGCATTCCCGTGCGCGGCCACAACCCACAACAGCCCAATCCACTCGTCGAATATCTCGGGCGCGCGGCGCAGAATCTCACCGCCGGCAATGAGGATGTGCAGCGCTGCTCCGCCTCCGCGTTCGAGAAAATCGTTAGCGCGCGTGAGCAGACGCGTCGCGTCCGGCGCTGAAAGCTCGGCGAGCGCTTCGGGAATCATGGCCCACGCATCGGACGCGATACCTCCCGCCCGCACGGCAAAAGCCCCGGTGAGAGCCAGCGCCGCCGACGTTAAGTCCTCATTGCCGAAGTTGCTGAGTTCCCGTGAAACCTTGCCGCTGGCGTTGAGAAACTCGGCACTATGTTTCGCAGAGCGGCGCGCGATCTCCGTCGCCACGTCAATCACAGCCCGAAGAACGTCAACGGACTCGATCTCATCAGCGAGACCTGGCACCGAATGCAGAGTTTCTCGACCGACAACCGTCGACAGGACCATCTGCCGCGTGCACAAGACGAAGATCGCCGGACGAAGTTCCGCGGGCACTCCGCGGAGCGGTTCAACCCCTTCACCAAAGAATTGCACCGCAGACTCGTAATCCGCCATCGCAAGGCGCCGGCCCATCTCCCCCCACGAGCGCAATTCAGCCGGCTGCAACACGTGCGCCGCCGCAGGCGCAGCACGTAGAAACTCGATCCCCGCGCGAAGCGACACGCTTGCAATCGCCGCACTCGTCTCGACCACAGCCGCAGCCTGGTCCAACGGTAAGCCCGCGATGCTGCGCGTGAGTTCCAGAAACGACTGGCGCTCAGCGGATTGGTGTTGATCTTCAGACACTAGATCACCGTCGTTACGATCTCGCGAATGCTGCGTTGCAGTTCGCGGTCGTCGGTAATAGGCGAGCACATCGCGACGTCGGCGGCATCAATTGGAGGAATGCCGAGCGCGATGAGTTGTGCAGCGTAGATGAGCAGTCGAGTCGAAACACCTTCTTCCAAACCATGCCCGCGAAGGTTGCGCACCTTCTGTCCGATCAGGACCAGATCCCGCGCGGTGCCTTCGTCAACACCACCTTCGCGCGCAACAATCTCCGCCTCCATCTCCGGCGGCGGATAGTCAAACTCGATCGCGACAAACCTTTGCCGCGTCGACTGTTTCAAATCCTTCAGAATCGATTGGTAGCCGGGGTTGTACGACACGACCAGCATGAAGTCCGAAGGCGCTTCGAGGATCGTGCCGCGCTTTTCAATCGGCAGGCGACGGCGGTGGTCCGTCAACGGGTGAATGATTACAACCGTATCTTTGCGAGCCTCGACGACTTCGTCGAGATAACAGATCGCGCCGTTGCGGACAGCCGAAGTCAGCGGCCCGTCGTGCCAGATCGTCTCTTCGCCTTCCAGTAGGAAGCGCCCGACGAGATCTGTCGACGACAAATCTTCGTGGCACGCCACGGTGATCAACGGCCGCTCGAGACGCCACGCCATGTGTTCGACGAAGCGGGTTTTGCCGCAGCCGGTCGGGCCTTTGAGAATCACCGGCAGCTTGGCCGAATGGGCTGCTTCGAAGAGCTCAACTTCCCGCCCGCCAGGCAGATAGTAAGGTTCAGTCGCGACTCTGTAATCCTGGATTGCGCTTTCAGGCATCTAAGGTCACTTTCAGCAAAGTTGCACAGAAATGAAGGGGATCTTAACATCCGTAAAGGGAGCCACCAAATGAGCCATCTGCGGCTCAGAGAGTTACGCAGAGGAATATGAAGGTAGCAGTAGCAATGAGTGGCGGCGTGGATTCGTCCGCGGCCGCGGCAATTCTAAAGGAGCAGCGGCACGAGCTCGTCGGCTTTACGATGCAACTCTGGGATCAGCGCCGGGGTATCAACGTCGACGAAAACGGCGACCCGCTGCCTTCTCGTTGCTGTTCGCTCGACGACGTTTACGACGCGCGGCGTGTCGCCGAAGAACTCGGCTTTCCGTTTTACGTACTGAATCTCGAACGTGATTTCGAGCGCGATGTGGTCCAACCGTTCATCACGAGTTATCTGAGCGGCGAGACTCCGATCCCGTGCGTGTCGTGCAACAGTCGTTTGAAGTTTGCGTCGTTGGATCGACTCGCGTTGAGCCTGGGATGTGAGAAAGTCGCGACCGGTCACTACGCGCGCGTCGAATTTGACGCGAGCACGAATCGTTACAAACTGCTGCGTGGAAAAAATTACGACAAGGACCAGTCGTATTTTCTTTGGGAGCTGACGCAGGCGCAGTTGTCGCGCGCTTTGTTTCCGCTCGGCGAGATGTCGAAGCCCGAAGCACGCGACGCGGCGCGCCAGCACGGTTTAGTCGGTGTTTCAGAGAAAAAGGAATCGCAGGAGATCTGCTTCGTGCCCGATGGCGATTACGCAGGCTTTATCGATCGTTATCTCGAAGCTGAGAATGCAACCGAACGTTTACCCGGATCGGGTGAGATCGTCGACAAGGCGGGCCGTGTAATCGGTCACCACGAAGGCGTTCATCGCTACACCGTCGGACAGCGTCGCGGTCTCGGGATCGCAGACGAGAAGCCGTTGTATGTGATCTCGCTCGACGCTGTTAAGAATCGTGTGACTGCCGGTTCATCTGAAGAACTGTTGAGCACCGAGTTCACGGCAGCCGGTGTCAACTGGATCGCATTCGAGACACCCGACGAACCCGTGCGCGCTGATGTTCGCGTTCGTTATCGCCACACCGCCGCGGCGGCCACAATTACTCCTCTAAAAGATGGCCGTGCGCATATAATCTTCGACGAGCCGCAACGGGCAATCACCCCGGGACAGGCAACCGTGTTTTACCGTGGTGACGAAGTTGTCGGCGGCGGATGGATCGTGAAGTAATGATTTTCTCTGACCGCAGAGAAAAATAAACCTTTTCTACGCCCTGTGCGTACTCACAACCGCATGAATAGCGAAAAAACCTAATAAAACTGAGGATTTAATCATGTCAGGAACACGAAAAGCAGTTTTAATTATATTCGGAATTTTAGGAGCCCTGATTCTGGTTGTGTTTCTTGGAATCGCAGTGCTCTGGGCGGCTTTGCGCAAGGGCGAACCAACCATCCGCGACAATAGCGTGTTGACACTTCGCGTCGCCGGGTCACTGCCAGATTACAGTCCCGACGATCCTTTCAAGCGATATTTTGGTGGACCAGATCAATCTCTCACCGGCCTCGTGATGCAGTTCAAGAAGGCCAAAGTCGACAAGCGAATCAAGGCCGTCCTGCTCGACGTCAACATGTCGGGTGTCGGCTGGGGGAAAGCAGAAGAGATTCGCGACGCGATCACCGACTTTCGTACTTCAGGCAAACCCGTCTACGCCTACATCGAATTCGGTCTTAACAAGGAGTATTACATCGCAACCGCGTGCGACAAGATCATCGTGCCGCCGCCCGGCGAGTTGTTCATCAACGGGCTCGCTGCCGACGTGATGTTCTTCCGCGGCTCGCTCGACAAGCTCGGCATCTATCCCGACATCTTCCAGATCGGCGAATACAAAACCGCTGGAAACATGTTTACGCAAAAGAAGATGACCGAGCCGCACAAGAAGTACATCGACGAGCTGCTCAACGATCTTTTTGATCGTTACGTGAACGCGATCGCACAGACGCGGAAAAAGACGCCCGATGAAGTAAAAGCATTGATCGACAATGCTCCTTACAGCGCAGAAAAAGCAAAGGAAGCCGGCCTGATCGACGAAGCGTTGTACAGAGATGATGTTGAGAAGCAGCTAAAGAAACTTCTCGGTTACAAAGACACTGATTCGTTTGCGGCGGTGCGTGGATCGGAATACAGAGACGTCTCTCCGGAGTCGCTCGGACTGAACAAAGGCGAACGGATCGCCGTCATCTATGCAAGCGGCGAGATCGGTTCGGGAAGTTCTGAGAACAGTCCGTCAGGCGATCAGTCGATCGGTTCAGACACTGTCGCGAAAGCGCTGAACGATGCCGCTGCGGACAAGACGATCAAGGCAGTCGTGTTGCGCGTCGATAGTCCGGGAGGTTCGGGTCTCGCATCGGACATCATCTGGCGCGCTGTTGAAACGACGAATCAAAAGAAGCCGGTGGTGGTTTCGATGAGCGACGTTGCGGCGTCGGGTGGTTACTACATCTCGGCGAGTGCGGCGAAGATTATCGCGCAGCCTTCGACGATCACGGGATCGATCGGTGTGCTTGCAGGCAAGCCGGTGATGCGTGGCTTCTACGATTGGCTCGGGATCTCGAATGAATACGTGTTGCGCGGCAAGACCGCGGGAATGTTCCGTGAGACCGAGAAGTTTTCAGATGAAGAACGCGCGAAGTTTGAAGACTGGATCAAGACGACTTACTACCGCGACTTCGTACCGAAAGTAGCTAAAGGCCGCAACAGGGACGAGCAGTATATTGACTCGATTGCTCAAGGGCGCGTATGGACCGGACAGCAGGCGAAAGATCGAGGTTTGGTGGATGAGTTTGGCGGGCTCGACAAGGCGGTCGAAGTGGCGAAGCAGTTAGCGAAGATTCCTGCGGACAAAGGCGTCGAGCGCGTGATCCTGCCGTATCCGACGACGTTCCTTCAGGAGTTGTTGAGCGGCGGTGGAGAGAATTCAAACATCGAGGTGCAACAGCAGCGCGCCGTCTACGCGGCGTTACCCGAGGACGCTCGCCGCGCGCTGCGCTACATGGCGATGATGGACCGGATGAAGAACGGCGAGACGATGCTGTTGATGCCGTTTGATTTGCGAGTTAAATAGGGCCACCAAAAACACAAATTAACTTTGTGTTCCTTTTGTGCTGTTTTGTGGCTTAATGATGTCCATATCCATGTACGGTTGAAGAGCTTCAGGAATGATGATCGATCCATCTTCCTGCTGGTAGTTCTCCAGAATAGCAATCCACGTACGTCCGATAGCGAGACCGGATCCGTTGAGCGTATGCACAAACTCCGGTTTCGCCCCGCCCGCGCGCCGGAAACGAATCTGAGCGCGGCGCGCCTGGAACGCTTCGTAGTTGGAACACGAAGAGATCTCACGAAACGTATTCTGCGACGGAAGCCACACCTCGATGTCGTAAGTCTTCGCCGAACCAAATCCGAGATCCGCAGTGGAAAGCGCTACGACACGATAGTGCAGACCCAATTTTTGCAAGATCGTCTCCGCGTCACGCGTCAGTGACTCAAGGTCTTCGTAAGAGTTTTCGGGAAGTGAGTATTTCACCAACTCGACTTTTTCAAACTGGTGTTGCCTGATCACACCGCGCGTGTCGCGGCCGTAACTGCCAGCCTCGGAACGAAAGCAAGGCGTGTACGCAGCCCAACGCATCGGGAGTTCTGACGCGTCAAGGATCTCCTCGCGATGGTAGTTGGTCACCGGCACTTCCGCGGTCGGAATCAAATAGAGTTCCCGCTCATCTTCCAGCTTAAAAAGATCGGCTTCAAACTTTGGCAACTGCGCTGTGCCAAACAGTGCAGCACGGTTGACGATGAACGGCGGCAGTGTTTCGAGATAACCGTGCTCGCGTGTTTGAACGTCGAGCATGAAGTTGATGAGCGCACGTTCGAGACGCGCGCCAGCGCCGTTCAAAATCGCAAATCGCGCGGCTGCGATCTTCGTCGCGCGCTCGAGGTCGAGAATGCCGAGCGCTGTCCCAAGGTCAACATGGTCCTTCGCTTCGAATGAAAACGCCGGCGGTGTTCCCCAGCGACGAACCTCTGCATTCGCAGACTCATCATCACCAACGGGAACACTCGCATGAGGAATGTTGGGAAGTGTCGCGAGCAGATCGTGCATGCGCGTCTCGGCCTGAGCACGCAGTTGATCGAGCTCTGCTATCCTCTCTTTCAATCCCGCGACTTCAGCGCGACGCGCTTCTGCTTCGTCCTTCTTACCTTCCTTCATCAACCCGCCGATTTCACGACTCGACGCGTTACGCTGTGCATTCAGTTGATCCGATTCCGCTATGACGCGCCGCCGCTCTTCGTCCGCGCGCTTGAAATCATTAAGTGCCGTGACATCCGCGCGCCGTGCCTCCAGCGCCTTACGCACTTTATCGATATTCTCTCTAACGTAATTGAGATCGAGCATTTTTGTGTCTTACTCTGGTGCCTCTTCGAGGCTGATTTCGAAACGACACTTTGGGCTTCCCGAGCGGTCGCAGTGTTCCTTGACGGGCACTTTAACAATTTCAGCGACGAGTGTCTCTGCCAGGTGACAGACTTCCGGATGGACCGATACAGCGGCAGCCAAAGGACAACCATGACCGCGAATCACGATCTTGTCGTCGCCGTGCTCGACCTCGGTAGCACCTCCGATCGTTTCCAGCACCCTCACGGCAGTGTGTATGCGCTTCTCCAGGTCGGCCCCGTCTCCTTCCGGCGCGCCACTCGCGATCGCACGTCCCACTTCGCGAAGGACCTCTTCGATTTCCGCCGGCTCCAAACGATTCTTCAAAACAGCGATTAACTGATTGAGTAGGGCGTCGTAGGCTTTCGGGAAAAGAGAATCGGCTTCTGGCGTCAACGCATAAGTGAAGTGTGGCTTCCGAGGGCCGCGCCGCAGACCACTCTGCCGAACAAGTCCGTCGCGCTCGAGAGTTAGGAGGTGTGCCCGGATCGCGTTGTCAGTGAGGTCGAGCTTACCCGCCAACTCCTCCACCGTGCAGGGAGATGCCCGGAGCATCGTAACAATCTGACCGCGCGTGCTTTCAAAAAACCTTTTATCAACATTCATCGACTCTGTACCTCACGAAACCCGTGAATTCTAGCCGTTTTCCAGAGAAAACACAATAAACATAAAAACATCTTGACTTATTATGGAAATTGAGTATTTTAAGACTGCTCAGCCACTCAGGCAGCAATCTTATTCAGGAGAACTAAGACCATGGCACAGGTAATAAGTACTTCAGATCGAATAACTCCCCTCAACACCGAAAGCATAACCAGCACAAGACCGAGCTATCAGGCTTACCAGATTCTGCGCACCGGATTTACGGTGGCGCCGATCGTGGCCGGACTCGACAAATTCTTTAACCTCCTAGTGAATTGGGATCAGTACCTCCCCGCATTCGTCAACAAAATGACCGGCGGACACGGGCACGAGCTGATGCTCGCGGTCGGCGTGATCGAGATCGTCGCCGGGCTCGGAGTCGCGTTTAAGCCGCGCATCTTCGCTTATGTCGTGTCAGCCTGGCTGCTCTTGATCGTGGCTAACCTTCTGATGATTCCAGGCTATTTCGATGTGGCACTACGCGACTTCGGCCTCTCACTCGGCGCACTCGCGCTGGCGCGGCTGAGTCAGGAGTACGACCGATAGAACGTGTCGAGGAGGACATCATGACAAACGCAGTAGAGCGCAGACTTGTGAAGATTGTGTTGGTGCTTTTGGCGGTCGCCGCCGTGGTGGTTGTTCTTAATCGAAGCAGCGACGCGCAAAATCGCGGTAAGACGAAGAACGAGGACACCACGGACGCGAATGCGCAGCAGATGCTCAAGGAAGGAAAGGAGACCTTCCGCTTCGACACCTTTGGCGACGAAGCATTCTGGAGCGATGCGCTTCAACTCCATCGCGCAATTGCCGGTGCGAACCTCGGCGGTGTCGGACCCGGCGTCAGCCCGAAGACGGCGCTTGCCGTCGGACTGAAAGTTGACTCGGAGGCGCTGCCGCAATCGCTCGTCGATCAGTTAAAGCAGGGCCAGGTTAATCTCGACGATCCCGCTACCACACTCGCGCTACTCAAACTAAAAGCCGTCGTCGGCGTAAAAGGAAATTTCAAAGACGACGGAAGTCTTCAGTCTGTCGGTATCACTTGTGCGCTTTGCCACTCGACCGTCGACGACTCTTTTGCGCCCGGCATCGGCAAGCGTCTGGATGGTTGGGCCAATCGAGATCTCAACGTCGGCTTGATTGCGTCGCTGAGTCCGAACCTGAAGCCGGTCGCGGATCTACTCGGCGTCGACGAGGCGACTGTGCGAACTGTCTTGCAGAGTTGGGGACCGGGGAAGTTCGATGCTGAGTTGTTCCTCGACGGCAAGGCTTTCCGGCCTGACGGTAAATCAGCCGCGACGCTTCTTCCGCCGGCCTTCGGACTAGCTGGCGTCAACCTTCACACGTGGACTGGCTGGGGTTCGGTAACGCACTGGAACGCGTTCGTCGCGAACCTCGAGATGCACGGACAAGGCACGTTCTACGATCCGCGTCTGAACGACCCGGTGAAATTCCCAATCGCAGCGCGTGCAGGCTTCGGCAACGTGCGAAGCGATCCGGATTTGGTTACGGCAAAACTTCCGGCACTTCAGTTCTATCAACTCGCTCTGCCCGCACCCACGCCGCCAACCGGAACGTTCGATCGCGCGGCTGCGGCACGCGGTGAGTCTGTGTTCAAAAACGTAGCGAAGTGCGCCACCTGCCACGTACCGCCAATCTACACCGAACCGGGGTGGAACATGCACACACCCGCGGAGATCGGCATCGACGATTTCCAGGCGAAGCGTTCGCCAGACGAGCGTTACCGAACTGCTCCGCTCAAGGGACTCTGGACGCACCAGAAGGGAGGCTTCTATCACGATGGACGCTTCGCGACCTTGCGTGACGTCGTCGAGCACTACAACAGCTTCTTCGGCACGAACTTGACCGAGCGTCAGAAAGCCGACCTCGTCGAGTATCTGAAGTCGCTGTAGGGCCTCTTGCGAATGGGAGAAATGAGAATGGCACTCAGGCTGGTTCACTTCGATAAAAAGATCGCTCCCAAAACAGTCGAGCGGGTTGCAGAAGCGCGGCTTCCGACGGAAACGGGCGAGTTCCGCATCATCGGTTTCCGATCGCTTGTCTCTGCGGAGGAGTTTGTTGTGCTCGTCAAAGGCGAACTGCGCGACGATAGATCGAGCCTTGTGCGTATCCATTCTCAATGCATGACAGGCGACGTGTTTGGGTCGATCAAGTGCGACTGCGGACGGCAACTCGATGCGGCCATGAAGGTCATCGAGAAGGAAGGTCACGGGGCCATCGTCTACCAGCAGCAAGAGGGTCGCGGCATCGGCATTATCAACAAGATTCGCGCCTACGCCTTACAGGACCAAGGCGCCGATACCATTGAGGCCAACGAGCGGCTTGGCTTCGAAGCAGACATGCGGTGTTACGAGCAATGTGCCGAAATCCTGCTTGAACTCGGCCTTCGCTCAGTGCGCGTAATGTCTGACAATCCGGCGAAGATTCGCGCGCTCCGGCAGGGGGGCCTCGAAGTCGTCGAGCGCGTAAGGCTCGAAGTTGAGCCGCACGATTTCTTCGCCGGTTATCTCAAGACCAAGAAGGAGAAGATGGGCCACCTGTGCAGCGTGGCCTGACAAAGAAGATGCGCAGTAAAGACGTTCACCTGGCGAATACCTCCGACATCCAGGACGGGGAGATGAAAGAATTCTCGGTCGGCGACACGCGGATCCTGGTGGCGCGCGTCCGCGACCAGTTTCATGCAGTCAGTGCGACGTGCCCTCACTACGGTGCACCGCTAGTCGAGGGCGCGCTCTGCGGTACGCGTGTCGTGTGCCCGTGGCACCACGCGGTTTTCAACGTCGTCAGTGGAGATCTGGAAGAGCCGCCGGCGCTCGACGGGCTCGTTTCTTACGACACACGCGTCGAAGGTGAACAGGTGATAGTCAGCGTGCCGGATGAGACGCCGGATCGACGCACCGCGCCGATGGCAGCGCACGATCCGGTTGCGGATTCACGGCAGTTCGTCATCATCGGCGCCGGCGCGGCCGGTTATGCCGCGGCGCAGACACTCCGTGAAGAAGGTTTTCGAGGGAGCGTGGTGATGATCACACGCGAGGATCGCGCGCCCTACGATCGGCCCAACCTCAGTAAAGATTATCTGCACGGCCATGCGGAACCGGAGTGGATGCCGCTTCGACCCGAAAAGTTCTTTAGCGAGCACGATATTCAGCTTTTGCTCAACAGAGAGGTGACGCGCGTTGACGCACACACGAAGACCATAACTTTCGCGGGCGGAGAGACGATGGAATACGATGCACTACTCGTTGCGACGGGTGGCGCGCCTTTGCGTCTCAACATCCCCGGGTTCGATCTGAAGAACGTCTGTGTGCTGCGCAGCTTCGCCGATGCTGACGCAATGATCGAGGCAGCCAGGCACTCGCGCCGCGCTGTCGTCATTGGGTCGAGCTTCATCGGAATGGAAGCGGCATACAGCCTTCGCGAACGCGGACTCGAGGTAACAGTCGTTGCTCCATCGAACGAGCCTTTCGAGACTACGCTCGGTGCGGAAGTTGGTGCGGTATTCCGGCGTCTGCACGAGAGTCGCGGAGTTCGCTTCAGGCTCGGCTCAATGGTCTATCGCTTCGAGGGTAGTCACAACGTCGAGGCGGTGCTGCTCGACAACGGCGAGATCATCAAGACGGACATGGTGGTTGTCGGCGCCGGCGTGCGACCTGTGACGCAGTTCCTCGAAGGGGTCGAGTTGGACCATGCAGGCGGCGTGATTGTGGACTCACACCTGCGTGCTGCTGATGGTCTTTACGCAGCAGGCGACATTGTGAGTTTCCCCGATCCGCATACCGGCGAGCGCGTGCGCATTGAGCACTGGCGCACCGCGTTGCAGCAGGGACGAGCAGCGGCACGCAACATGGTCGGACATGAGACAGCCTTCGATGGCGTCCCGTTCTTCTGGACGCGCCAGTTCGACGCTGGGCTCGTCTACGTCGGCCATGCTGCATCATGGGACGAGATCATCTACCACGGCGAGGTCTCGTCCCAGGACTTTCTCGCCTTTTACGTGAAGAACGAGCGCGTGCTTGCGGTGGCTGGCATGAACCGCGACCGCGAGATGGCAGCGATTGAAGAGTTGATGCGACTCGATCGCATGCCGGCACCCACGCAGCTCAAATACAACGACGTCAACTTTTTGGAAATGCTCCATGCATCGCAATCTATGAATCCTCCCGTACTACAGTGTGCTTGAACCCAGATTAGGAGTGAATTATGAGTGTGGGAGTGTCCCCGATCGCAGCACCATTTGGAACTCGCGATTCAGTATCTCGCGTGGGTCGACGGGAATTTGAGAGTGACAGCACTGATTGCGATTCCCGTACGCGTCGCGTGCAAATCTTTTCCGGCCTGAGCCATGAAGAGTTAAGTCATATCGCGCTGCGCGCGCGTGGCGTGCGCAAGGCACGCGGCGAGTTTATCTACATGCCGGGCGATCGAGCGGAGTTCGTCTACATCCTGCGACAAGGGCGGGTGAAACTCTCCGTACTCTCCGAAACCGGGAAGGAGATTGCCATCGACATCATCCAGCCCGGCGAAATCTTTGGTGAGTTCGCGCTCGTCGATGACGCGCCGCGCAGCAACATGACGCAAGCGCTGGACGACATGCTCATGTGGGTTTTCTCCACGCGCGAATTTACGCATCTTCTCGCCACTCAACCGAAGCTCGCACTGAGTTACATCCGGTTGGTCGGCGATCGCCGGCGGCGAATGGAGAAGAAGCTTTCCGACATCACGTCGAAGGCCGTCTCAGCGCGCGTCTGCGAGCTCTTGCATGAACTTTCGACGAGTACTGCTGACGTCGAAACCAGCGATTACCTCGTTCCGCTTACACACCACGATGTAGCCAGCCTCATCGGAGCTGCGCGTCAGACCACAACCACCGTGCTGAACGACCTGGAGCGTCGCGGCATTATCGAACTCGGTCGTGGTTGGGTTCGGGTGAAATGTCTCAAACAGCTTCAGACGTACACGGGTATGTTGCTGGCATTCACTGCACAGACTTTTTTCACACTTTTGTCAGCGGGCTGACAATCGTGTCGCCGCGCTGACATACGCTCCGCGAGTCTTCCTTCATTATCGCGTTCATTCCGACGATCACACCAAGGAGAAACCGATCATGAATAGAAAGACTTTAAAGTGGACGCTCTGGCTTGCCGTCTTCGCACTGGCGCTGACGACAGTAGCTGGTCTTAACTTTGGTACGAGTGTTAACGCAAGTGGAGGCAGCAGCCTCGGCACCTCGCCCTTCGATTTCAGCGATGCCGCGTACCGCGCTCAAGGCATCGTGCCCGAGAACATTGTCCTGCGTGTCGGCACCGCAGCCCGCGCAGGCGACTTTGTTATCGACAACAGCAATACCGATCCGAACCGCGCAAACGTGCGCACAATTGAAACGACCCCCGGCACGACCGGCACGAGCGGTCTGACTTACGCCAACATCTTCGGCGTGCTGAATTCAACAAGCTTCGAACGCAACTCCGCTGGTCAACTGACCTTGCGCGGCCAGGCTGCGTTCGATACCGCTGAGCGTTTTCGAGTTTTCATTTTCCCGAAAGCATCAAACGGATCGATTCTCGATCCATTCCTTCCGAACAAACGGCAAGACAATGTCTTCGACACGCGCGACGGCTACTTCTCGAACGATCCGCTCGGTATGTGGCTCGCCGTGTGGGTGGTCTACACCCCGAGGGCTTTCACAAGCGAGGGACGCAAAGAACTCGATCCCATTGCTGCTACCAACGGACGTGACCTCGACGGCACGGCCATCCTGACCAGCCCATCGCAGATCGACAATCTCGCGGCGAAGGGCCTCATTGAACTGCGCACGCGTCCTGTTGACGACGGCGTCTTCCGTTGGGTTATCTGCCCGATTCCAGAGGACCCGCGCAACGGCTTCATCCGGCCCGACGCTTTCATTCGCGACGTCAAACGAAGCGACGGCACGGCGGTCTTTCCCGCACTCGGCAACAACTTCCGCTGTCTGCAACAGTCGGGCGACTGGTGCAACAACTAGCCCTTTGTGCTTTTTGTGGCCAGAACACTCTTAGCCACAAAAAGCACAAATCAGAAGGAGAATCCCATGGCGAATATCTCGAAAATTAATCGAAGGGCGGAGAAGGAGAAGCAGCAAGCCGCGAAGAACAGGCGCGAGATCGTCGCAGCCGGCTTGAGCCGTCGCGACATGATCAAAATGGGTTTGCTGACGAGTGCCGGACTGCTCGTCCCGATGTCAGGCTTGAGCGTTCGAGCGCGCACCAGCGCGGGTCGCTTTTACGACTCCGGCAGCGGCAGTGGACCAAGCAGCCCGCCAACGCGTCCCTTCGTTCAACCATTCACACGCATGACGGTCAAACAACCAAGCGCGGTTTTGAACCCTGCGCCAACAGCCATTCCAAACACCGCCGCAGGCGAGGGCCGAACGATCGCACACCAGGCTTTCAGTCAGTTCGCGCCAACCAGGTTCTATGAGGTCGAGCAGCGGCTCGCAAACATCAGCACGCATCCCGACCTTCCGGTCCAGCCACTGTGGGGTTTTGACGGATTGGTTCCAGGACCGCTCTACGTCGAGCGTTACGGCCGCCCGGTCCTCGTGCGCAACCACAACAACCTGCCGGCCAACAACGGAGGCTTTGGCAAGAACTTCGTCACGACCCACTTGCACAACGGCCATACGCCTGCTGAGTCTGACGGCAATCCGTGCGACTACTTCACGCCCGGACAGTTTTATGACCAGCACTACCCGAACGTCCTTGCCGGCGTTAACTCAACGCACCAAGCCACAGGCGGCGACATTCAGGAGTCGATGAGCACGCTCTGGTATCACGATCACATGCACGACTTCACGTCGCAGAACGTCTACAAAGGTCTGGCCGGCATGTACCTGCTCTTCAATGATTTCGACACCGGCGACGAGACGACGGGCTTCCATCTGCCTTCGTTCGGCGATGGCGTCAGCGACGACAGCAACTTCGACGTGCCGATGCTCTTCAGCGATCACTTGTACGACTCGCAGACCGGCCTCCTGGCTTTTGATACTTTCAACTTCGACGGTGTGTTGGGCGATCGCTTCCTGGTCAACGGCAAAGTGCAGCCAGTGATGCACGTACATCCACGGCGCTACCGTTTTCGCTGGCTCGATGCCGGACCATCGCGCTTCTATCAGTTCTTCCTGACCGACACCACCAACCTGAACCAGCGGATCAAGTTTCACCAGATCTCGACTGACGGAAACCTGCTGGAGCGTCCTGTCGAAGTTGAGAGCGTGCGCATCTCGGTGGCTGAGCGTGCCGACGTGATCATCGACTTCTCGAAGTACGCAGGCAAGACGCTCTACATCGAGAACCGTTTGGAGCAAGAAGACGGGCGTGGTCCAACAGGCAAGGTGTTACCGGCGGGTCAAGGCAACTTGATCCTCAAGATCGTGGTGGACCTGCCGCCAATCGCTGATAACAGCGTCGATCCGGCAACGATTACACGCTTCTACGGCCTGCCGGATAAGACGGCGACGCCGCGCATCACACGCACTTTCAATTTTGATCGCTCGAACGGTCTATGGACCATCAACGGACGTTCGATGGATCCGGAGTGCCAGGAAGTGCGACTCCGAATCTCGAAGAACTCGGTCGAGCACTGGATCGTCAACAACAGTTCCGGCGGCTGGCAGCATCCCGCGCACATTCACTTCGAGGAGTTTCAATTCCTCTCGATCAACGGCGCTCCACCGCCTTCGACTGGCCTGGTTTTGAACGGGCGCAAGGATGTCATCCGGCTCGAACACAACATGCAGACCAAAACGTTCTTCCGCTTCCGCGACTTTGTCGGCCGTTATCCGTTCCACTGCCACAACGTCGTGCACGAGGATCACGCCATGATGCTCATCTGGGAGATCGTCGATGGCCAGGGCGACAACATCACGAACCCGTAAGAAAGGAGATAACGAAAATGTATCGAACAACATTCGCTGGACTTCTTGGAGTTGTCTTCCTCTTCGGGGTCACGGTCGTGTCGAACGGTCAGGCGGTTCAATGGGAGCAGAAGCAAGTCAAGACACCACGCGAGAGACTCGCAGAACGAAGCTTCCCGAACGTCACGTTGACGACACACAAAGGCAAGAAGGTCAAGTTCTACGATGATCTTCTGAAAGACAAGATCGTCATTATCAACTTCATGTACGTGAGGTGTGACGGCAAATGTCCCGGCACCACGGCAAACCTGGTGAAAGTGCAGAAGCTGCTCGGCGATCGGGTAGGCAAAGACATCTTCATCTACTCGATCACGCTCAAGCCTGAGGAGGACACACCGAAGGTCCTCGCTGAGTACGCGAAGGCATACAAGGTTGGACCAGGCTGGCAGTTCCTGACGGGACATCCGAAGGACATTGAACTGTTGCGGCAAAAGCTCGGCTTCATTGATCGCGACCCGGTGCGTGACGCTGACAAGTCGAACCACATCGGGATGCTGAGATGGGGTAACGAGCCGCATACGCTTTGGGCGGGATGCCCGGCTTTGCTTCCGCCCGCCAAGATCGTGAAAGAGATCGGCCTTGTTGATTGGCCGGCGGCCGATGAGGGCGCATTGCGGAAAGATGCGAGAGGAGGAGACAGATGAGAGTGAACCGATTAATTACAAGTGGACTGCTCAGCGTCTTGCTGATGAGTTTGGTCGCAGCGACCGCAAAGGCGCAAACTGCTGCATTTCCTGTCGGCCTCGGGCCGGAAGGTGTTGCTACTGATGGCGCGAATGTCTTCGTAGCTAACCAGTTCGACAACACGGTCACGAAGCTGTCGGCAGACGGTGCGGTGATCGGCACGTACAAGGTAGGTACCCGTCCAGTTGCGCTGGCGTTCGACGGCGCATCGCTTTGGGTGGCGAACTATCTTAGCAATGATGTGATGAAGCTTGACTCGAGCGGCGCCATCGCCGGCACGTACGCAGTGGGCGAGGGTCCCGGCGGGCTGCTCGTGGCCAATGGCAACATCTGGGTCGCGAACCGAATTGCCAACACTGTTACGAAGCTGCGTGCTGCTGATGGCTTGACGCTTGGTACGTACGAGGTGGGCACACGTCCTCTCGCCCTTGCGACAGACGGTGAACACATCTACGTCACAAACAACAACAGTGACACTGTCACTAAGCTGCTCGCGTCGAACGGAACAGTCGCCGGCACGTTCGCGGTAGGCGATGGTCCATTCGGTATTGCGTTCGACGGAGGCAGTCTGTGGGTCGCGAATTTCGGTAGCAACAACGTGATGAAGTTGACTACCGGTGGAGTGGTAACCGGTACTTTCAAGGCGGGTGATGGACCAGTCTCGGCTGTCTTCAGTGAAGGCGTCGTCTACGTTGTCAACAATGGCGGCGACAGTGTGACCAAGCTGAACGCCAGTGATGGCGCGAACCTGGGATCAATCTCGGTTGGACGAAGTCCCATCGGCGTGGCTGTGTCCGGATCGAGCGTTTGGGTGACGAACTCGGGCAGCAACTCTGTAAGTAAACGTTAACGTTCTTTGTGGCTCAGGCTCGGATGTGTTATTTAGACGTCCATGTCTGATCAAAAACAATTTTCCGGCCGCGTGGCCATCGTTACCGGTGGCACACGCGGTATCGGTCGTTCGATCGCGCTCGAGCTCGCGCGGCGCGGCGCCGACGTCGCTTTCAATTACGCAAAGAGTACCGAGGCCGCTGATAGTTTGAAATCTGAACTCGAAGCATTGGGAGTGCGCGCCCTGTCTGTGCAGTGTGATGTGGCAAACACCGAGGCAGCGGCGGAGATGGTTAAACAAGTCAAAGACGCTTTCGGCCGCATCGACTTTCTTATCAACAACGCCGGCATCACGCGCGACAATCTCATCCTGCGTATGAAAGAAGACGATTGGGACGAAGTGCTGAACACGAATCTTAAGGGCGCCTGGAATTTCGCGAAAGCTGCACTGCGGACGATGCTGCGCCAGGACACCGGTGGTTCGATCATCAACATCTCTTCGATCAGTGGAGAGATCGGTATGCCGGGGCAGTCGAACTATTCGGCGTCGAAGGCGGGAATGGTTGGTCTCACAAAAGCACTCGCAAAAGAAGTCGCGAGCCGCAAAGTGACTGTGAACGCACTGGCGCTCGGGATGGTGGCGACGGACATGGCAGGGAAGTTGGATGAAGAGTACCAGGCAAAGATTCGCGCGCAGATTCCTCTCGGGCGCTTCGCGGAACCGGATGAGGTCGCGCGAATCGCAGCGTTTCTTTTATCCGACGACGCTCGCTACATCACAGGACAGGTGATTCAGGTGGATGGCGGGTTAGCGATGTGAGCCACAATCCGTGTTCATCTATGGCTCATTTAATACTCTTGATGTCGGCGGGTTTCGCAAACAGATTTTCCGGAAACTTTTGGTTGTACTGCACTGACTCGTAGTTGATCCGGTGGTATTGCTTGCCATCGACGTAGCGATCGATGATCCACGGTGTGGTGACCCCGTCGACAGTGATGAATGTCAACAGGCGATCTTCTTCGGTGCTTTCAACCTGATCGCCACTGTCGGGATCTTTCCGCGTGCGTTTGTAAATGATCTTCGCGGGCAGACCGTCTTTCGCGGCAAACTCATACTCGATCCAGAAACCGTCCGGGTAAGTGATGCGGATAGCCTCGTTGCGCCTAGCCAGACCGGCTTCTCGTCGACCCACGTACGTGATCTTCCCGCCTTCTTTTTTCCACCACCCACGCAGCAGATATTCAACACCGGTCTTCATCTGTTGCTTGAAGCTGTCGACCTGCGCGGGAGTTTGATCCGAGATCTTTTTCACCGCGCCGTCAAAAAACCAACCAGTATCGCCGTCGTTGGTCTGGATAGTGCGGATACCGGAACCCACGAACTCGGTGCGTTCGCGATTCGGATATTCGATGTAATCAAGAAAGCGTGCGGGAATCTGGGAAATGTTATCGCGATAGGTGGTGTAGAAACCTTTGCCCGTTACGGTCTGGATGTTCAGGTATTTTTGCCCGCCGAGCGCTTCAATAGCGCGATCGATGATCTGTTGAGACTTTTCATCAACCGAAGCCGACGGTGTTTGTGAAAAGAGCAGAGATATTACTAGAAGGAGGATCATTTAACAGGATTACAGGATTTTTTTGCAGGATTTACAGGATCATCTTGTTGAAAATCCTGCAAATCCTGTCTTAGTTGAACTCGGGCTTGGAGCCGCCGTTGGGTTTCACTACCACTTCACCGTTCTCAACGTCGACCGAGAACCTCGACGCCGTCTTCCACAATCCGGTGATGGGCAGCTTCACCTTCTCATCGATGTGCCGCTTCAAGAAGCGCGCGCCGTAAGCCGCGTTGTAACCCTTTTCGGTAAGCTGGTTAACTGCCGCTTCGGTGACATCGACCAACTTCCCTTGTCGCTCCATGTGCCTGCGAAGTTTCTCGAGATAGAGTCTCGCGATCTGCCGCACTTCATCCATCGTCAGCGGAGAGAAGACGACGATCTCGTCGATGCGGTTGCGAAACTCCGGCGAGAAGCGTTGCTCCGAAGCCTTCATCACTTCATTCTTGACTGCACGGAAATCCGCCGCAGTCTTGGTCCCGAATCCCAAAGGCTTCTCGTACTTCTTGAAGTTCTCAGAACCAAGGTTGGACGTCATGATGATGATCGCGTCTGACAAGTAAACCTTCTTGCCGCGTCCATCGGTCAACCACCCTTCGTCGAAAGCCTGAAGGAAGAGATTCATCAAGTAAGGCGACGCCTTCTCGACCTCGTCGAGCAGAAGTACGGTGTATGGATTCTCGCGCAGTTGCTCAGTAAGGATTCCGCCTCGTTCTGAGCCGACTATTCCGCGCGGCATACCGATAAGCTTCTCGATACTGACTGTGCCGTCGCTGTACTCAGACATGTCGATGCGAACCATCTTTTCTTCGTCACCAAACATGAACTCGGCAACAGCCTTCGCCAGCTCGGTCTTACCCACACCTGTTGGACCAAGAAATAGCAACACACCGTCGGGTTTGTAATGCGACTCTTTCAGTGGACCTTTGTTCAATCGCAAGCGTTGCGCTACGGCTTTGATCGCTTCCTTCTGACCGATGACGCGACGGCCCAACATCGCTTCCGTCATCGCGAACCGATCGCTCGTGTCGCGGAATATCATGTCGCGCGGAATTCGTGATTCCTGCGAGATCACTTCGATGACGTGCTCCGGTTTCACGATCATGCCGTGCGGTTCGTTGATCTCAACCTTCACTGCGGCGGTGTCGAGCCAGCCGATCGCCTTGTCAGGCAGGTGCAGGTTGCGGATGTACTTGGGAGCCATCTCCAAAGCCGTGTTGATAGCGTCGTCGGAAATCTTGACGGAGTAGTTTCTCTCTAACCGCGGTCGCAGTCCGAGCAGGATCTCTCTCGTTTCGTTAATCGATGGTTCGACTACTTTCACCATTCGGAAACGTCGCGCCAGTGCTTCGTCGTCGGCGATGTATTCCTTGTACTCCGAAAGCGTCGTCGCACCGATGATGCGCATCTCGCCGCGCGCGAGTGCCGACTTAAACATGTTCGCCGCGTCAGACGACGTGCCGAGCGCGGCGCCAGCCCCGATGATGGTGTGCGCTTCGTCGATAAACAGGATCAGGTTGTCGCGTTCTTTGACTTCGTCGATGATGCCCTTGATTCGTTCTTCGAACATGCCTCGCAGCATTGTTCCTGCAACGATTCCGCCCATCTGTAACTGAACGATGTGCGATGCACGCAGACGCGCCGGCACTTTGTCGGGTTCCAACTCGATCAGACGTGCGAGCCCTTCGATGACGGCAGTTTTCCCCACACCGGGCTCACCCACCAACATTGGTGAATTTGCCCGCTCTCTGTGGCAAAGGATCTCAATAATTTGTTGGATCTCTTGTTCGCGTCCGATGGTGGGCGGGATCTTGTCCTGACGAGCCAGCCGGTTCAGTGATACGCCGAAGTGCTTGAGGTATGGTGGAAGCTCAAACTTCTTTCGGTTTTGTTCTTCTTCCTGTTCGCGCTTTTGCACCTGTGCTCGGACGTTCTCCTGGACGGCCTCGGGGTTTGCCCCCATTGTTCTTAAAACATCGACGAACAGTCCGTCGTGACTGCTCAGTGCTTCAAAGATGTCTGTCGCTTCAATTGTTTTACGACCCTGAGTTCGCGCGCGCTCCATTGCGCGTTTGAAGAGGTCTGTGGTGTCGGGTCCGATCCGAAATCCCTTGCCGACGTGCTGCTGGCGACTGTTAGTAAGGCGTTTTTCAATTGCCATCTTGACCACGATCGGGTCAAGCGATAACTCCCGCATGGCAGAGTTGAACATATCAGGCTCCTCCACAGTCAAAGCCTGAAGAATATGTTCCACCGAGACGAAATTTTGGTCTCGCCGCCGCGATTCATTCAGCGCATGCTCCAGAATGCGCTGGCCGCTGTCGCCAAATTTATCTTTGTATGAACCTAAATCAACCATATCTTTTACGACTGTCACACACACAAACGATCATTCGCTGTGACAGTTCACTCAACTTTCAAACAGCTCGCCTCGATCCAAGCTGCGGCACTTGGATGATTCTCAGCATAAGCGCCGTTGCGTTTCAATGCAATAACTTTCCGCCGCGCGGTTTCCTGCAAATTTGTTGCCGCAAAGAAACCAAAGGTCAAAATGATTTACTGAAAGAATTCCATGGCTTTTATGCCCTGGTACTTTGCTTGGACGAGGTCAGTACCACCTGCGGTAGCGGGTGGGTCAACGATCTCAATCACGCAATTTAGGACG
>JBIOUJ010000095.1:0-15923 GCA_044867025.1 Pyrinomonadaceae bacterium
CCGGATTGACCGTCGTATCCGAGAAGTTCACCGTGGTATTGCGGTTGAGGGCGTCGTAAGCATAAGTTGAAACCATTCCACGCGGATCGGTCTTGTCCGTCAAGTTGCCATTCGCGTCATACTGGTAGCCGATGGACCAGCCGCTGTTGCCGGTGAGCGGATCTGAGAGCGCCAAGGTTGGAAAAGTGCCCTGCTCAGGATTGCGCGAACGAATCAACCGCTTGAGCGAGTCGTACATGAAAAACCGCTGCTGACTGCCCTGCGTGACCCTGACGAGATCGTCGAGTACGTTGTACAGGTACGTCGTTTGATAATTCAGCCCATTTGGATCTTCGTAAACTTCGATCAGGCGGCCGACCGCATCCGTGACACTCTTTTTCGCTTTACCAGCCTGATCGGTAAGGGTCACTGTGTTGCCACTGTAACTGGTAGTCACGACCGCATTATCCGGCGTCGTTACCGTCAATACTCTGCTAAGCGCATCGAATGTAGTAGTCGTCCACACCGGAGTTTCGCTCTGCCACGGGCGAAACGGGTTGGAGGTCTTGAAAACCCTGCCGGAGGTATCGTACTGCTGCTGCGTCGCAATGTAGTTCGTCCCGCCTTCAAAGGTGCGACTTTCCGTCATGCGCCCGAGGCCGTCGTACATGGTTACAGTCTTCAACAGATTATCGTCAAAGGTATACAGGTCGCTGGTGGCCGTGATCGTGCGAGCGCTGTCATCATAGGAATAGGTGCTTTGAGTCTTTGCGACCGCATCGGTCTCCGCCCTCACTACCCTGGTCAGCCGGTTGAGTGGATCGCTGTAGCTGAAGGCAGTCCTTTGCCCGTTGGCGTCGACCGTCGCCGTTACCATGCCGGTCGCTACGTCATACTCGGTCGCAGTGGTTAATGCCAACGATGGTCCACCGCCATCAGGGTCGGCCGAGGTGTTTAGTGTGGGATATGAAAACTGATGTGAGTATTCGATCTGGGTCGGATTGGTGAGAGCAGTATCACGAGCATCCCAGATTTTTCGCACACTGCCACACTGATCGTACTGTGTGTGCGTGGCCAGATACGCATTGCTATTCGTAAAGACGCCCAACGTGCTGAGCCAGCTTTTCACCGTGGTGACATTGCCGCGCGCTACCGCACCCGGATCGTTCCAACCAACAGTCGCGCCGCAGGTCAACGGTGCGAAAAGCGCTTCGTCATACAGCATCTCGGAACGTGCTGTCACCTGACCGGACACCGGCATCCCTGTCCTGGTCGTGACTGAGCTGGGCAACGCCACGAGATTGCGAGCGTTGTAATCCGCAGTATCGAGGTAAGCTGTTTCAGTCGTGCGAATAGCTAATGCGTCGGCGGGATTGAAAGAGTCAACGCCGGCGGTCTGCGCTGTCGTCTTGCTCATCGAACTGTCGAAGCCGTACTCGGTGGTGGAAGTCAGGTTCAGCGGCTGGCTCGTCTGCTCGTAGCGGTTAACTTTCGTCGCCGTCAACGCATTGCTGCCGGCCCCGTCGAGTATGATCGAGACCTGCTTCGTCACCTTAGCGTCACGGGCGGCAGTGGAATAACCGCCTGCCGATGGACCACCCTCTACCCACTTCGAGAGCTGGCGGCGCAGCATTAACCCTGAAGAGTTATACGACCGCTCCTCGTACGCCATCCCCATCCGCGCGTCGTCAAACTCGAAGCGCGCGAAGTTTTCACCAACGCCACTGTAGCGGCTCCGGTGCAGTAACTGCTCGCTGTAACTGAGGTCGGGCCGAGTTGTGCGAACCGTGTATGGGTTGGTGGAGATGACGGCATAAGTCCACAGGGATTCATCTGCGCCGCTGCCGGTCGCACTCACGCGCCGCTGACTCACACCACGGTTGGTCTGCGAGTAAGGTGCGGTGCTGGTGCTCAGCGTCGCAACTTGACTGTAGCTGAAGCGATCCGTGGCTCCGGTGGTAAAGAGAACTTTGTCAATCTCGCCGTACACGGTATAGGTGAACCGATAGAACTTGCCTGTGGGCAACACGAGCTCAGCCAGCACCACCGGATTAAAGAGCAAGGCGTTACCGAACTGGTCCTGCTCGACGCATACCCTGGTATCGAAACTTGACGTAAATAGACTCGGCGAAACGTTCTGATACGAATTCGGGGCGCACTTGTAGTCACCGGGGTAGCGCAGTGGCGGCGGCTGCCCTGTCGCCGGGTCGGGAGTCAGAACGTCCGCGAGGTATTTCCAGCGCAGCGTGTACGTAGCCTCAAGACCGCCGACCAACTTCGCCAGAAAGTAAGTCTCGGTATTCGCCGCTGGGTTGGCCGGCAGAGGGTTAGTGATGACACGATTGAGCGTGTCGGTCCACTGCCGCGTGCCGGCGTTGTAAGTAAGTGTGTTCCCGTTACGATCTATGAAGTGCGTTGCAGTCAGTTCGTTCCCCAGGTTGTAGGGGCCGAACAGATAGCGCGAACCGTCAGACAGATAAAGCACGCTGGCCGTTCCCGCATTCGACTCGAAGCGCATGCGTGAGCCGTCGACGGCCTGAAATGTTCCGGTGAAGGGCTCAACAGGCATCATGTGAAGCGCGTCGTCCAGACGCAGTTCGTGAGACGAGCCGTCCGGCATATGAACGTGAATGCGCTTGATATAGTGATCGCCCACGGTGCCCTGTCCCGGAAGGCATACATCCGGGCAAGCGGCACGACCCTGCCAGTCGTAAAACTGGCCCATGCCCGTGAACTCCACGTGTGGCGGCGTGAGCGTGCTGGTCCAACCGGCGGTGGAGTGCTCAGCGAACTCGACACCGGTCCAGGTTTTTGCGCCGGTGACTGGAGTTGAGTCCACTCCCTGGAAGTCGAGGCGGTGGACCTTCGAGTTGTAAGTGATAGCCACCGGAAGGCCGTGCCCCGCGCGGCCTGGGTACGAAGCCAGCGGGATCGAGAAGCTCATGCCGAGCGTCGATGGATCAACGCGAAGGTCACTGCGCAAAGCAAGGTCGGGTTTGTTTTCAGTGTGCTGAATATTTTGGGCGAACAAATGCGACGACCACAGAGCGATCCAGGCGACTGCCATCAGTGGTAATAAAAACGAACTCATAATCTTTGTCATGGAGCATGACCTCCTTGGAAGAAGGGCGGGGAGTCGCACGTAAAGAAATCAATTACGACCGGGCTCGAGATGTTTATTGGAAATGCGACTTTGGGAGGCGTCGCAGTTTGAAGGTTTAGGGGAATTTCTGCGCGGCAATCTACTCCCGACTTGGACCACTGTCAATAGATTGTTTGTTTCACTGGTTAATACGGATCTGTGGCCAGTCTCGAACTTCAAAGCGGTTAATGCTCAGGCATGAGTGGTTTTGTGGCAACAAAGCTGTTTCTTTGGCGGCCAAGACCAAGACGTGTTTAGAGCCCAAAATCAGGCAAAATGCCCGATTTTTGCCACTTTTCGCCCTCCCTCCGCAATTAGCAATTAAATAGCAACTAGTTAAAGACTCCCACCCCACTACAGGTCTATTCTCCTCCGCGTCTGGTGAATGAAGTTAAACCTGAACTAGTTACCCGATGTAATGGGGCAAAGTTATGGAACCAGCAGTTGTATTAATGTTGCAATTTGAGGGCAGTGGCCATGCAGGCGATCTACGCCAGATTTTGGAATCATGCCCAGAACCAGATTTTGAAGTTGCTTATCACACCTGCCGGAACCTGGATGGCAGCGACACTGAATTACCGAAAATCATTTCAAGACACAAAGCGTTATTGGTTCTGCTTGCCCTGCCTTCTGTGGACTTGAACTCTCTGGAGGCGCTCCTTCGAGTGATTGAACGCAGCGCCCCATCAGCTCGAATCGTGGTCGCTGTTGAAACGGGCCACGAAGAGTTGAGCGAGTTAGTCAGGCCGGGCATCGCCGATTTTCTTATTCCGCCGCTGCGAGTGTCGGATGTTCTCATCCGTCTCAGGCGACTGCTGAACCAGGCACGCCAGGAACTGAGCGCGCAACAGGCTTTCATCGAAAAACTTGGTTTGCAACAACTCATCGGCGAGAGCTCCACTTTCACTGCTGAGACGAGCAAGATTCCGGTGCTCGCCAAGTCTGACATTACGGTGCTGATCACCGGTGAGACGGGAACCGGAAAAGAGATGGTCGCGCGTGCGATTCACTATCTCAGCTCACGAGCCGGCAAACCTTTCGTGGCCGTCAATTGTGGCGCCATTCCGGTCGAGTTGATTGAGAACGAATTGTTTGGTCACGACCGCGGCGCTTACACAGGAGCTTCGGGCTCGCGCAATGGTTTGATCCAGGAGGCAGAGCAGGGGACGCTGTTTTTCGACGAAGTCAACTGCTTGCCGCTGATGGCCCAGGTCAAGTTGTTACGCTTTCTGCAGAGCAAAGAGTACCGGCCGCTCGGCAGCACCAAGTCATTTACGGGCGACGTGCGAATCATTGCGGCCACGAACGCGAACCTCGAAGCAGAGGTAGAGGCTGGAACGCTTCGCCGAGATCTTTACTATCGATTGAATGTTGTTCCGATCCTGCTGCCGCCATTACGCGCGCGCACCGGCGACATCATTCTGCTCGCGCGACATTTTCTCGCTTATTACGCAAGAAAATTAAACAGTCCCGCAATCAGTTTTTCTCCAGAGGCAGAGCGCAAACTGTTGCTCTACAACTGGCCGGGTAACGTGCGCGAACTGGAACACGTGATCGAGCGCGTGGTGGTCCTATGCACAGAGAGGATCATCCAGGACCATCACATCACGCTCTCAGTTGATAACGAGCAGCCCGTTGGCTTGTCGTTCCAGGAAATGAAGGCGCAGGTCATCTCGCGATTCGAAGCAGACTATATCCGCAACATGCTCACCGCCTATCGAGGAAACATCACGCGGGCCGCGCAGGCCGCGCAAAAAGAGAGGCGGACGTTTTGGGAGCTGGTGCGAAAACACAAGATCGATGTTCAGCAATTCAAATTGCCGAACGGCATTGAGTCGGGTAAACGACAGTTTCAACTAGGTTGAGTTTGCCCTGCTCTAAGTTTTTGAAATAGAGGCTGTACCTAAGACATCGCAGCCTCGGCGGGGCAGAAAGGCCCATTTCAAAGGTGGAGTGATTGAAAAACCGCGCAATTCGTAGTTGCACGGTAAATGCATAAGACGATGTTCGAGGAAAGAATGAAAAGCGATCCTAACAGAGAACAGCGAGAAGCGTGTTATCACATCCTCGCTTATCTGGTCGACAATCCCGAGGCTGGCGATACTTTCGAGGGGATCGTCGAGTGGTGGTTGCTGCATCAACGAATAAAGTTCGAAACCAGGACTGTATCCGACGCAGTAGCAAAGCTCGTTGCCGAAGGGTTGATCGTTGAGGAGAAGGGGTCGGATTCGCGGGTGATTTACCGGGTCCGTCGGGATGCTCACGAGAGTCAGAACATCCAAGCGAGATTGGATCAAATCAGATCCTTGTTGAATGACTGACTTGTTGAGTTGATTACGGTTCGTGCTTCGTCCGCGAAGCGTTTCCGAACCTTATGTGCGCGCAGGAGTAGCTGTAACCACAGCCGTCTCCAGCGGTTGCGCTCACAGCCGGTTGAAAAAAATTTGGATCGCGGAAGGTAAGCGGTTCAAAGTGCGGCAGCTTTGTTCAAAATTCGAATCTCTTGGACAGGACAGTTTTTGACGGAGGAGGCAAACATGTCAGTATCAAACGGCGACATTCTTAACTGGTATGTGGTCCACACTCACCCCCAACAAGAGGATCGCGCCGGCAGTAACCTGAGGAGCTGGGGCATAGAAACTCTCACTCCAAGGTTGCGAGTGAACCGCTACAACGAATTCACGTCGAAGGTGACTCGGATGCCGAGACCTTTGTTTCCGAGCTACATCTTCGCTCGCTTCAGATTCAACACTGAGTATCACCGAGTTCGCTTTACCAGGGGCGTCCATAGCGTAATCACTTTCACCGGTACTCCGACGGCAGTTGACGATGAGATCGTTCACCTGATCCGATCGAGAATTGGAGACGATGGTTTTGTGAAGACGCTCGAGGATCTCAAGGCGGGTGACGAAGTGATCATCAAAGAAGGCCGGTTTAAGAACTTCTGCGGCGTGTTTGATCGCGAGATGCAGGATACAGACCGCGTGAGAATTCTATTGAATACAGTGAATTTCCAGGCTCATGTTGTCGTGGATCGAGAGTTAGTTCAAAAGTATTCCGCGGCAACGGCGTAGTAATAAAAAACCTTTTGAGGGAGAAAGCAGATGGCTGAAGAGAGAGAAGACAACACGATCTACAACGTCGTCATGAACCACGAAGAGCAGTATTCGATATGGCCGGCCGAGCGCGAAAACCCGCGGGGTTGGACCACCGTTGGAAAGACAGGTCCGAAGGACGAATGTCTTGCCTACATCGGCGAAGTCTGGACCGACATGAGGCCGCTCAGTTTGAGAAAGCAAATGGCTGAACAAGTTCAGGCGACGTCCTAAGAGTTTTCAAGGGCTCGGGTTGTTCCGTTTGACATGCCGACTGGCGCTTGCTCCAGGAATCCGGCACCGAGGTTAGAGAGACATCCTGCTTTACGTCGCTTACATCTCGAACTCAACGAACAACCCGAGGACAGTTTTAACGAGAAATTTTTTTGGAGGTCCTTCGACATGAGTCAATCCGATGATCAAGACACCACGATCTACAAAGTGGTCATCAATCATGAAGAGCAGTATTCGATCTGGCCCGCGGATCGTGAGAACCCGGCCGGATGGCGCGACGAGGGCAAGCAGGGACCAAAGGCCGAGTGCCTGGCCCATATCGACGAGGTTTGGACAGACATGCGCCCGCTTAGCCTGCGCCAGAAGATGGAACAATCCGCTGTCAGTGTTCACTAATCCACTCAGTCAGTATCCCCTGCGGTAGCGGGTGGGTCAACCTTCCTTTCGTCAATAGTAATAATAGGTCTGCTCCATTGCCTGCTTATTGACCCGCCACTATTGACCCACCCGCTAGCGCAGGTGGTACTGACGGTACACAAAGACACAAAGAATAAAAACGATGAAAGAGCTATACGGTTTTAATGGCGTCATCCACGTCAGCCGCATCGTCTTTTTAGAATGGCTGGCGGTGCTGTCTGTGATGGTTTTCTTTCTATTGCTGGGCTTCAAGCTCGACAACCAGATCGAATGGTCCTACTGGTTCGTCAGCGCGCCGCTGTGGATCTTTTATGCATCCGTGGCATTTTCCGCGGCTTTGCTGTGGCAGGGATTTTCCGGAAGTCTCTTTCGACTCGATCTCACTGACCTGCTCGGGAAACAGCGCCGGTATTTTACGCCGTTGGTTGGTTTCTGCGCCGTGGCACTGGTGATCACACACGCGCTGCTGGTCCTGAATCTGGATCAGACGACCAACTACTCCTACGCGCTCGCCTTCATTCCGACGCTCGTGGCAGGCGCCGTCGTTGCGGCAAGTCTTTGGTTCGTTCTTAAACGCATTATCAAACTCGCCAGGCGCAAAGGCAGTCGTCGTCGCGCACTCAACGAGGTCTTCGGAGAGTTCCAACGAGATCACGACCAGACCGAGCTGATGAGACTGAAGCGTTTTGTCGACGTGGAAAGTGGTCGTGGCGACTCACGCCCGCACCTCGTCATTCGTGGCCCCGTATTTCCCGGACTCACCTCGACGCCGTGGCACAACCCCGCGCAGTTCGAATGGGTAAAAGAATTGGAAGCCTCCACCGACACGATTCGTGAAGAAGTGTTGCACGTGGTCCAGAACCGCAACGGTTTCAGCCAATACTTTTATCCGGGTGTAGGCAACGAGAGTTGGCAATCGCTGATGTTTTACAAAGGCGGCAGAAGAATCGAAGAGAACTGCGCGCGCTGTCCCGAAACAGCCAAGCTCATCGAGCAATTGCCCGGCGGAACCGTGCGCGAAGCGATGGTCTCACTACTCGAACCGAAAGCGATCATCAAGCCTCACCGTGACTCGGGAAACCAGTTGTTGACATGTCATCTTGGACTGCGCATCCCGTCCGACTGTGCGATTCGTGTCGGTGGTGAAACGCGTACGTGGAGCGAAGGTCAGTGCATCATCTTTGATACGACTTTCGAGCACGAAGCCTGGAACAAGAGCGACGAACCACGCGTCGTGCTGTTGGTTGACTTCTGGCATCCTGACTTGACCCAGGTCGAAAGAAATTTCCTCATGTCCGTGACCCAGCGGATTGGTTACTGGTAGCTCCGCCGGTCAGTACCGTAACGCGGTAGCGTCGGGTCGAACGTCCACATGAACACATAGAATACTTTGACGTTACCGACCCGACGCTACCTCGTAACGGTACTGACCACCCAAGCACACAAATCCTCCCGACCTAACCCCCCAGACGCTGGCTCCCCAGCAAACTGATTTTCCAAACAACTTTTGAACCATGAGCAATCTTGTCGATTTGCTAAGGCGTCGTGCGCTCAATCAGCCCGAGCAAACTGCCTACAAATTTTTGTTTGATGGCGAAGCCGTTGGTCCAAGCCTGACTTACGCGGCGTTGGACCGTCGAGTTCGTGCCGTGGCGGCGCACCTGCAACAGCTCGACGCAGACGGCGAGCGTGTGCTGCTGCTCTATCCGCCGGGACTCGAATACATCGTCGCTTACTTTGGTTGTCTGGCCGCCGGCGCCATCGCTGTCCCCGCGTACGCACCAAAACAGAACCGGCACCTCGCGCGTGTGCAGGCTATCGCGGCCGATGCACAAGCTCGATTTGCTCTCACGACCAAGACACTGCTGAGTCAAGCCGCGACCGTGCTCGACTCCGACTCAGGTCTGGTCCAGGTACACCTGATCGCGAGCGATTGCATCCCGCAAGAGCTCGCCGACGAATGCGTCGAAATCGAAATCGTGAGCGCCGCGTTGGCCCATCTGCAATACACGTCCGGCTCGACGGCAACGCCAAAAGGCGTGATGGTGACTCACGGCAACCTAATGCACAACTCCGAGTACATCGCGCAGGGCTTCGATCACTCGTCGGAGAGCGTCTCGCTGACGTGGCTGCCGCACTTTCACGACATGGGTTTGCTCGACGGCATTATCCAGCCGCTATTCAACGGTTTCCCCGGGTACTTGATGTCGCCCACGACTTTTCTACAGCAGCCGTATCTCTGGCTTCAGGCGATCTCGCGTTTTGGTGTGACCCATACGGGTGGACCAAACTTCGCTTACGATCTCTGTGTTCGAAACATCAGCGACGAACAGCTCGAGACGCTCGATCTCAGCAGTTGGCGTGTGGCGTACAACGGCGCCGAGCCGGTTCGCAGTGATTCGCTCGAACGTTTTGCAGAACGGTTCGCGTCGCGCGGTTTCCGCCGCAGCGCGTTCTATCCCGCTTACGGCCTCGCCGAAGCGACACTGAAAGTAACTGGCGGAACAGCCTCCGCGGAACCCGTTTTCCTCTCGACGCAAGCTGACGCACTGAAGCAGAACCGCTTTGTGCCGGCGAACACCGGCGAGCCGGGAGCAACAACGCTAACCAGTGTCGGATCTCCATCACTGGGTACGAAGGTGCGCATCATCAATCCTGACACGTTAACCGAATGTCATCCGGGTCATATCGGCGAGATCTGGACCGCTGGACCAAGCGTCGCGCGCGGTTACTGGAACTCTCCGGAAGAGACTGAAGCAACATTTCATGCTTACATTTCTGATACTGGTGAAGGTCCGTTCCTGCGTACAGGAGATCTCGGTTTTATAAAGTACGGCGAGCTTTACGTTACCGGCCGCCTTAAAGATCTCATCATTATTCGCGGACTCAATCACTATCCACAGGACATCGAGTTGACGATGGACCAGAGCAACCGGTTCGTGCGTCCTGGTTGCGGCGCTGCATTTTCAGTCGAAGTCGACGGCGAGGAGCGCCTGGTGGTGGTCCAGGAAGTGGGTCGCCGGCTACCTCCTGATACGGCAGAGGTGATCGCGGACATTCGTCGTGCGATTGCTCAGCAACATGAGATGCAGGCGCACACAGTCGTGCTCGTCAAGCTCGGCAGCGTTCCGAAAACGTCGAGCGGCAAGATTCAACGTCGCGCGTGTCGCACTGCGTTTCTGGCGGGCGAGTTGGAGGTTATTGCGAGCGATGTGCTCACAGAAGAAACATCCGAGATCGCACCTGTTTCCCTGGATCGTGAAGCACTATTGGCAACTGACGTAAATGAACGTTTGGCCGCGCTCGAATCGTACTTACTGGCCAACGCGGCACGTGCGTTGAAAATCGATCCAGAGCAATTGAACGTTAACCAGGCGCTGACTTCCTTCGGTATCGATTCATTGATGGCGGTCGAACTGAAGAATCGCGTCGAACAGGACTTGCGCGTTCACCTGTCGCTCGGAGCTTTGTTACAGGGGCGCGATGTTGCTCAACTCGCAGCCGAGCTGCTCGAGCAAATCACAGCAGAACAAGCGCCAGCCACGACTGCGCACACATCGACGACGACTAGCGAATACCCACTCTCATCTACCCAACAGGCGCTGTGGTTCCTCCAGCAGATGGCGCCTGAAAGCACTGCTTACAACGTCGCAGTCGCAATGCGCGCCACGTCATCGCTTGACGCAACGATCGCGCGCAAGACTTTCGAGACTCTCGTTCAGCGCCACGATGCGTTGCGCACGACGTTCAGACAAGACGGCGAACAGCCGTTGCAACGAGTGCAGGCAGGTTTCGACGTCAGCTTCGAAGAGATTGACGGCACGCGTTGGGACGATCTCGAACTGCGTAGACAGTTAGTTGCAGCAGCGTATGCTCCGTTCGATCTCGCTAATGGACCAGTGGCACGTGCTTACCTCGTGCACGTCGGTCCAACGGAATCAATCTTCATGATCAACGCGCACCACCTCGTGATCGACGGTTGGTCGTGCTGGCTTCTGCTCAACGAGTTCCGCGAGCTTTACACCGCGCAAGCTCATCAGAAAACTGTCCCAACATTGCTTCCGCCGCCGGCGCGTTACGCAGATTTCGTGCGTTCGCAAGCCGAGTTGCTCGATTCCGCGGAAGGCGAGCGAATGTGGTCCTACTGGAAGCGAGAGTTGAGCGGCGAGTTGCCGGTTCTCAGACTCTTCAACAGCAGGCCGCAAGCGACACAAACATTTGCCGGCGCGTCACATTATTTTCAACTCCAGGGCCAGGTGATCGAGGGACTGCGGTCACTCGCGCAGTCTGAAGGCACGACGCTCTACACGCTTCTGCTCTCCGCGTTTCAGGTATTGCTGCAACGATACACCGCGCAGGACGACATCCTCGTGGGTTCGCCCGTGGCCGCGCGGCCTCGCGCCGAGTTTGGCGACGTCGTCGGCTGTTTCTTCAACGCCGTCGTGTTACGCGGGGATCTCTCAGGCGATCCGACGTTCAAAGAGTTCCTCCAGCAGATGCGAACCACGGTGCTCGGCGCTCTCGAGCATCAGGACTATCCATCTCACGTGTTGACGCAGCGTTTGCGAGAAGAGCGTGACCACGGTCAACGACCGCTCTTCCAGGTCTCCTTCATCATGCAGAAGGTTTCCGACGTGAAACAGGAAGACCTGCTCTGGCAGCCAATTGTGTTGGAAAGAAGAGCCGCGCGCGCCGAACTGGAACTCGAACTGATCGAGTCAGGCAGCTCCATCGAAGCTTTGCTGCAATACAGCACTGACATGTGCGACGCGCAAACAGCAGCGCGGCTTGGTCATCATTATGCAAACCTGCTCCGCAGCATTCTTGCGAACCCGGAAGCGCGCGTTTCGCGGCTGGCGATCCTCGATGCGACCGAGCAGCAGAAGTTGCGCACCATTCACACTCGCGTTGCAAAAGATAGCGTTCACGAAATCTTCAGCCGCCAGGCAGAAAAAACTCCCGACAAAGTTGTCGCCATCGATGCACACGGCGCGCTCACTTATCGCGAGTTGAACACGCAGGCGGACCAACTTGCCAACCTAATCAGAGGACTTACGAGATGATCGAGAACCGACGATTCACAATAAAAAAATCAACCACTCAGAATGGCAAAACCCTGCCCGCCGCGATCGAGGAGATCGTCGGAGAGAACGCACTCAGGTGGTACGTTTCTGACGTCGACGACGATGAGTTTGTGGTAGAAGCCGCAATCAGCTCGGACATTGGACCATCACCGTATCTTAACGGCGAGCGTTACTTCACCGGTAAATCCGCAGTCCTCAACATTATTCCGACTGGCGTCGACTGTAGCATCGGCGGTTACGCCGGCGACGGTGCTCCGGCGACCAACCTGCTGGCGTCGACGGTCGACTATCTGATTACGAACCCGAACGCCGTGAACGCTTCGGACTTTATCCGTCTCAGCGACAACATCATCTACACCGACGGCGGCACGATCGATCAGTTCATGCGTGGTTACGCAGACTTGCACGTGCCTTACTCGAATCGCATCGGGTTGATCATCGAACAGTCAGACCCGTGGATGCTCGACGTCATTTTCAACGTGGTCAACACCGTCCGCGCAGTGCATGGCGTCGATATCGTGGATTGTGTGGTGACGGACGAGCCTATTGGCGGGCGTTGCGTGATCAACGACTCCGGCGCGGTGACCGGAACGATCGACAATCCGCAAGCCATCTATCGTGCCGCTGAGAAGCTGATCGCACGCGGCGCCAATGCCATCGCGGTTACGAGCAACATTAAAGATCTGCCGCTGACCGACTACGCTTTACATTTCGACGGGCGATTCCCGAACCCGGTTGGTGGCGTCGAGGCGATCATCTCCTATCAAATCGCGCGTCGGTATCAGCTTCCGACCGCTCATGCACCGTTAATCAATATAAAGGAGCTCGATCTCAGGCATCGCGTTGTTGACGCTCGAGGCGCGGGCGAGTTCGTATCAACAAGTGGACTCGCTTGTATCCTCATCGGCCTTCGCCGAGCTCCGCAAATTTCTCTGGACCATGCCGGCGCGATTTCAACAGCCATCACACAGAACAACCTGCTGGCGGTCGTCGTGCCTGCCAGTTGCCTTGGCGGCATTCCACAACTTTACGCGCAAGGCAGGGGAACTCCGGTCATAGCCGTTCGCGCCAACGACACCATCCTTGACGTAACGCAATCCAAACTCGGACTGTCGAACGTCATCGAGGTTAGCAGCTATGCCGAGGCGGCTGGAGCGGTGATGGCGATCAAGCACGGCATTAGTCTCGAGAGCATCTTCCGTCCGTTGCACACGATCCGGCCGCCGGTTTTCGAAACGTTCGAGACCGAACAAATTGCTGCTGAGGTTTACGTATGAAAAAGCTTCTGCGCCGGACACTGAAAGTCCTCGTTGGTCTCGTAGTGTTTGTTGTGGTCCTGCTCGCGGTGGCGACGGTTGGGGGTTATTTATACCTCAGCCGATCGCTTCCCGTGACTTCCGGAATCGTAAAGGTTGCAGGATTGCAGAATTCGATCGAGGTCGTCAGAGACACCGACGCCGTGGCCCATATCTACGCGAGCAACGAGCTTGATATGTATCGCGGTCTTGGCTACGTGCACGCGCAAGAGCGTCTCTGGCAGATGGAGATGCAGCGACGCGTCGCCAGCGGGACACTCGCGGAGATCTTTGGTCCATCTGCGATTTCGAGCGATCGACTCCTGCGGACCATCGGCCTTCAACGCGCGGCCGAAAGCGCCTGGCAACAATTGCCGCCCGATACGCAAAAGATCGTCGAGGCGTACGTCGAGGGAATCAACCAGTACATTTTGTCACGCTCCGGCAGCGGGTTCGCGCCGGAATTCAAGATGATCGGTTTCAACCCACGCCCATGGAAACCGTCGGATGTAGTCGCTGCTCTGAAGTTATTGGCATGGCAGCTCGACAACGTCAGCTATTCAACCGAGCTGCTCCACGCAGATCTGATCAACAAAGTCGGCCCTGAACGAGCACAACAGTTGATGCCCGAATACTCCGACGCGGAGCCGGTGATACTCGCCGGAAATTACGAACGCATGGTCGACGCTGCCGACAAGATTGGCGAGCTGACGAACGGTATCGGCACCGTGAATTACGGCGGCCTCGGATCGAATGCGTGGGTTATCTCGGGCGCGAAGAGTGTTACAGGCGCGCCAATACTTGCGAACGATCCGCACCTTGGTTCGAGCATTCCGCCGGTTTGGTACCTGGCGCATCTCAAAGCCGGCGATGTGGACGTTATTGGCGCCACGGTTCCGGGACTTCCTTTCGTCGTCACTGGTCGCAATCGTCACATTGCCTGGGGCGTGACGCATCTCGTCGCGGACGTGCAGGACGTCTATCGTGAGAAGCTCGACTCAGAAGGGAAGACAGCAGAGTTCAACGGTAAACAGGAACCGGTGCGCTATGTTGAAGAGAAGATTCGGGTCACTGGTGGTCCACCGGTCACGCAAACCGTACGCATCACTCGTCATGGACCACTCCTTTCTGACGCGATCAACGCGAACGACGCACAGATGCCGCCGAACAGACGGCCCACGCCGCTCGAACCGCTGTCACTCAGGTGGACGGCTCTCGACGAGCAGGACTTGACGTTACAGTCGTTTATCAAACTGAATCGCGCGCACAACTGGAATGAATTCAAAGAAGGACTGCGCGATCTGAAGGCGCCGGCGTTGAGCTTTGTCTATGCCGACGTCGATAAGAACATCGGTTTCTACGCCGCGGGAAATATTCCCGTCCGTGCTGCTGGCGAGGGAACGCTGCCAACGGAAGGATGGACCGGAGCGACAGAGTGGAACGGTACGATTCGTTTCGAAGACATGCCGCAGGCGTTCAATCCGCCGTCAAACTTCATCGTTGCGGCGAACAACCGGCCTGTTGACGGTACGTATACACATTTTCTCGGACGGCAGTGGGCGGCCTCTTATCGCGCGCGGCGTATTACTGAGCTGATCGAGCAGAAGCAAAAGCTGAGCGTCGATGACAATGCGTCGATCCAGGGTGATACGATTTCGTTGCAGTTGCGTGAGCTCGCACCGCTGCTCACGACCTTTGTGACACCGCAGAACGACGATGAGCGTCGCGCGCTCGACTTGCTCAGAACTTCCGACGGCAATACGGGTGGTGGTAGCGCGGCCGCTGCGATCTACGCGTCGTGGTATCAGCAGTTGGCTTACCGGCTTACTGGCGACGATCTTGGTATACGTTTACTGAGTCGCTATGAAGAACGGTTTGATTACGTGAGCCGTTTTCTGACGACCGCGCTGAAGGATCCTGCGAGTCCATGGTGCGATGATATCAATACGCCGGAGCGCGAGAGCTGCAACGACCTCATGAGCCAGACGTTTCGCCGGACGCTCGGTGATCTGCGGAGCAGGTTGGGTCCGGATGTGCAGAGCTGGCGCTGGGACAAGCTTCACGTCGCCGTGTTTCCACATCAACCGTTTCATCGCATCGCGTTTGTGCGCGAGCTCTTCAGCCGCTCGATTCCGAACGGCGGCGATCGCAGCACGATCAATATTGGACCATACGGGTTCAACCGCGACTTCGAACAGTATGCGGCGCCAGGGTATCGACAGATCGTCAGTCTGACCAATCCGAATGACGGGCGCTTCATTCTCTCGACAGGACAGTCCGGCCACTTCCTCTCGTCACACTACGACGACTACCTGAGCGACTGGCAAGCCGTCCGCTATCGCCCCATGCGGCTCGAACCCCAACAAGGCGCCAAAACCCTGACGCTGCAACCATAAACGCCGAAGGCGTTGGTTAATTTCAGCCCAGGGTTGGAGCATTAGCGACAATCTGGGGATAAATACACAACATTTTCTTAAACCCTGAAAGGGTTAGTCCCGCACACGCCTAACGCCTTCAGCGTTGGTCAAACTTTTGGATTTAGATCCCAGGGTTGTCGCTTCGCTGTTCATTATCATGACATCCTTTACACATCGTTATCATGATAGCGGGCCTTTCATTCTCCCCAAGCTTTAGCTTGGGGGACACCGCTCCAGAATCGGGAAAACCATTTAAATGG
>JBIOUJ010000096.1:0-28738 GCA_044867025.1 Pyrinomonadaceae bacterium
CCATTTAAATGGTTTTCAAGAGTAGGAGACAACGAGGACCCCAAGCTAAAGCTTGGGGAGAATGAGAAAGGCCGCTTACAACCGGCTCGGGAAAAACAAACTGTAAAGGATGTCATGATAATGAACAGCGTAGCGAGAACCCTGGGTAATCGAATCAAAATGTATTTTGAACCCTGAAAGGGTTCGGCAATTGGTGAACGCTTTCAGCGTTTCGACTTAATTTTATTTGCTAAACCCAAGGTTGTCGCTAATGCTCCAACCTTGGGCTGAAATTAGCGAACGCCTTCGGCGTTATTCCGACAGATCCAGAAAGGCTCCTCATGGCAGTACCAACAACCCTTCGAATGCCTATCGGAAATCGACTCCTGGCCGCTCTGCCGGCTACGGAGTACGAAGCTCTCCTCCCAAGCTTGCAGCGTGTTCATCTGCCCCTCGATACGATGCTCTACCAGGCCGGTGACCGCATTAATTACGCCTACTTTCCCGTAAGTGGAATGACTTCTCTGCTCTCTATCACTGAAGATGGTGAGGCTATTGAGGTGGCTATGGTGGGTAACGAAGGGATGGTGGGCGTGGCCTGCTGCCTGAGAGTTAATATCACGCCCTATCAGAGCGTAGTTCAGATCCAAGCTGACGCTTTAAGAATCAGAGCCGACGTCCTGCGAAGGGAGTTTGACAGGGGCGGTCAGCTACAAGACTTGGTGCTGAGATACACGCACGCGCTTCTGACTCACGTTTCCCAATCGGCAGTCTGCAATCGCTATCACAAGATGGACTCCAGACTTTGCCGCTGGCTGCTGATAGCGCGGGATCGGGTAAAGTCTGACACTTTTAATCTAACGCAGGAATCTATCGCCCAAATGATGGGGGCTCCGCGTACGGGCGTAACCGCGTCAGCATGCCGTCTTCAGGACAACGGTTTGATTCGTTACCGCCGCGGAAAAATCACGATTCTCAACCGGCAAAAGTTAGAAGAGACCTCCTGTGAGTGTTACGGCATTGTGCGAGAAAAAATCGATCAGTTTCTCGTCGCTTAGCGGCTTAGCAGCTTTGCCTCAAAAGTCAGGAGTTGAACTTATCCAACAAGGATTTCTGACTTTGTTGGACCTCTCATCATTGACCAGGTCGCTACCGCTCCCTGTACTGACCGTGTCCAAGCCGATGTCCGACCTTTGAGCTCGTCGCTTAGTTCATACCTCAACGCTATGTCGTAAAACAGACAGAGTCTGTTTGACGACCCAGTCTGTTGAAGACAGACAACCTCTGCTCCTCGCGATTATTTTCCCAATCCCCCGACCTGATTCCACACGAACAGAACATCAAGCACTAAGGAGTATTACTACATGAAAGTGAAACTAACGGCGGTTCTAATAATCACGCTCATCGCTACCAGCCTCGCGATAACGACCGCCTCGTCAAAGACTTCGAAAAATCCAGTTGCGGCCAAAGCACCTACGGCACCTACGGCACCCACAACCACCCCCTTGCCGCAAGACCCAACGGGAACGATTGACGGCGCTACTCAGCCAGACAGGATTCCGGATCGAGTGGCCTATTCGCTTCTCTTTAGATTTCTCTCCGGGCGAAATACGGAAGACGAAAAGAACCGCGCCCGCGCTTACGTCAGAATGATCTTCGGATGCAGAGATTGTGGAAGTCAAAAAGAGACTCCCGAGCAGAAAGCAGCAGCGCAGGTGGAAGTCGAAGCCCTTTTCTCTATCGCCTCGGATTTCGAAAAGCGTGTGGGCGCTCTCGATCGCCAGGCCAGGGAAATCAAAGGACAGAGCGGCGCTAAGCTCGATAAGGAGTCGAGAATCAAGTTGGGCCAACTGAAAGCGCAGAAGGATACTTTCGTTGATTCCCTCATGGCCTCTCTTCCAAATCGCCTCGGCGCGAGCGGTGTCGCAAAGCTTCGCCGGTTCATCAAGGAAGAGTTTAAGCAAAAGGTAAAGATCGGCCCTGCGCCAACTCAGCGCAAGCAGGTCGCCCAAGCCGGTACCTCTGCTTAACCATCTGAAATCGCAACGGAACTATTTCACCCAAGTCCATCTGCGAACGCAGATTTCAACTACGGAGATTTATCGTTATGAAATTGAACAGCAGCTCTCAGTCTGTGGAACGGCCTCGACGCCGAATCCTCTCAATCAAATTTCACTTAATGACGGCGGCGGCATTTGTCGTCCTTACGGCCTTGCCCGCCTTTGGTCAAACAGCTACTTATTCGGACTCATGGTTCGTTGATAACTCGCCCTCGACTTATGACGCCAGCATCGACGCATATTCGTTTACCCCTGATACAGCGGCGGATGCGGTCGCAGGTGTAGGCGTGACCGAGTCCGACTATTATTCAGATTCCGAATCTGTACAGACCACGCTCACTGCTCCTGACGGCACGAGCGCAAGCACTACCCAGTACGCCGATCCCTGGTATTCACGCGCCGAGGTCACATTACCCTATGTCGCCGACCTGAATGCACCAGCGGGAAATGAAGTCCAATACACCGTCGAAACTGCGCACCAGTATTACCGGGATGACTCTGGCGGTGATGGGTGTGAGCAGGATCCTTACGGGCCTATGCGGCCTTGTTACATCGCAAAAGCGTCTTACAATGCAGCAACGCCGCGACCGTATGGAATCTTTATTATCTTTACGAGGTTCTTCCTCACCATCTCCATCAGGATAACCTCTTACAGGCTTGACAGCATGACGGCGACGAGGTGCATCTATCGCATTGATTGTCCGGAAGGACACACCTGTGGCTACAACTCCCTCTGGTACTACCCATACCCGGGAGGGCCCTCTTGTAATTCCTTACCGTATGCAATAGTAGCTAACCTCTTGATAGCCAGGACGTATTGCATTAATAGCGTGTATGGTAAGCTCAGTCCTGTACCAGGTGGTTGTAACTGATTAGGAAATTTACCTCCGGGCATCAAACTAAATTGGTGCCCGGAGCATGTTCGAAGAGAGCGTTATGTTGTGCAACAACTGGGGTCCGCAGATCCTCACTCATAGCGTAATCAATGGAAGACCTTTCCAAGCTCGTTACGAGCAAATATGTAGTAGCAAGGAAACACCTGACGGTCAGCTTTTGGAGGAAACCCTCGTGGGCGCCGTCTTCCGTGATAAGGACGGCCGCCTGCGCAAAGAATTGCGTTTGCCGGATGCACCAGGCGAAGGCATAACGCTGGCTTTGCTGGCTGATCCATTCAACGAATCCATTTATATTCTGGATCCTCAATCAAGAACATTTGTTACACAGCGATTCCCAGTCACTCTGAGAGATACATCGCCGTTTGCCGTGAACAAAGATTTGTCAGGAGTAGAGGGCGAAGATCTCGGAGTGCGGGAACTGGAAGGCTTAGTCTGTCACGGTCGCCGAGATCGCTTGAACGATGCCGTAGTGGAGTTCTGGTATTCAGATGAGTTAATGGAAGTCGTTTTAGAAAAGAGAACGACACAGGATGAAGATACTACTTTGCGACTCTTCGACATCCGTCGAGTCGAACCCGATAGTGAGCTGTTCAAAATACCTGCGGACTACTCGCCCATGAAAGAAGCACAACCGGATGCTGCTTCGGGCGATCTCGAAGGTGTGCGTTCTCAATTGGCCGCAGGTGTTGACGTCGACTCCAAAGATTATCGTAATGAAACGGCCTTGATGGCCGCCGCAGAGTGCGGTCATTACGCCATTGTCGAAGAACTCCTTCGGGCTGGGGCCAGCGTTGATTTGAGGAGCAATACAGGTTCCACCGCTTTGATGTTTGCATCCCTCAACGGCCATACAGAGATTGTTCGATCTTTACTCGCGCACGGAGCCAGCACAGACATGGAGGAAGGCCGGCAAACAGCATTAATGTTTGCCACACAAAGTGGAAGCCTTGAGATCGTGAAATTGTTACTTGCTGCTGGTGCAGACGTAAATGCGAAAGAGTCTCATCATATGACGGCTTTGATGTGGGCAGCGGAAAGAGGTCACATCGAGATCGTACAAGCACTACTTACGGCCGGTGCTGATGTGCATGCAAAAAATATAGACGGCTACACAGCTCTGGACATCGCCAGGTTAGTCAAGCAAACGAAAATCGTTTCTCTGCTCGAGGCAGCCGACTCGTCTGATTAGTTTTTGGAAATCGGTATGCGTAATAGCTGGCTTTCGTAAACCACATACAGTTTAGATCCCGCCTCATCAACCCACATCGACATGCTTTCGAAGCTAATGTGCGGCAGGACTAATATAGTTTGAAACGAGAAGTCTTTTAGGTTGTAGCGGCCTACTTGTATCTCACCACTCGCGCTCGAACGCATTCAAATCTTGCTCGAGCTGCCACTGAAGCCTGGCCTTTTCGTTGCCCGCTAAAAACTGCTTACAAGTGTTCGAAGTGAGTTTCATGTCTCCGATGTCGCGCGCGCACTGGGCAACGGGAGCGAACTTTCGCGTGTCGTTCCACAAACTCTCGCCCGCAATAAACGCAAATTGAAGACTGTTGCGTGCCATCGTTTTTAGTTGAACGTATCCGAGGCCCTGGTCCTCAGCGGCTTTCAGGAACTCCATCGAAATCTCCGAACGTGCAACACCCTCATCATCCGTAGCCAGCGCGACCGGCACACCATATTCGAGATAGGTGGCGAGCGGATGGCGTGAACCCGAGACTCCGAGAATCAGATCGTTACTCGACAGACAAACTTCCACCATCACATTGCGGCGGGCCATTTCTTTCAAGAGTTCATGGGCGTCGGTTTCATGCATGATGTCGACACCGTGTCCGATGCGTTGGGCTCCAGCAATCATGACTGACTCGCGAATGTGAAAACTCAAACCGTCGGGCGGCACAAGCCCCGGAGCAAGTTCGCCGGCATGCAACGTAACCTTCGCCCGCGGATAAAGAGGTCGCAGAAACTTCAACATCTGCATGTGCAGCGAGAAGTTTTGCATGGAGTTAAGACCATCTTCACCCTGAACTAAATTCGTCGCCACTACTTTTGACTGCGGATCGTTCGCCAGCGCAAGACCTGTCACTATCTGCGCAAAGACCTGGCCCAGCGAGCTGTTTCGCGACACCTGTGCGACGTAGCGAATCGTAACTGAGCAACCCGCATCCGCTTGCGCGGTGCCACACTTCAGTAACTGATCCTTTTCAGCGTCCATCGCCTGGAGATTCTTGATTCCGAGGGCGGCGGCATTTTCGATCCCATTTGCTTTCAGCTTGTTCAGCGTGCCTTCGAAATTTCCATCCCATCCGACCTTTTCTCCGATTTGACTGGAAAGCACACCCGTCGCAGTACCGTCCGGAGTCAACATCAGCTCGACATAAGAAGCCTTTCCGCGGGCAGTGCTCTTCACGGCCTCGGCGAGCATCCTGCCACTGTTGTTATAGGTTGCTGGGCCAAACTTGCCGAACGCATCGAAGAATTGATCGTGCCCGCTTTTTCCAGATAGCTGCCAGTTGCGCATGGACCACGCATCGATCATCTGCCGGTACAGTACTGAATTTGTCAGCGCAGTATTCGCCGGCGCCTGGTCGGAAGCGCACTTTGATGGTGACGCGGGAACGGCCAGCGCCATAGTACCGTTGTTGACGCATAGACCTTTTTCTGCGGCCCACTCGATGTAACGCTCGGCGTAAATCGAGCCGGAAAGGTGATTGTGCAAGTCGGCGCCTTTCGGCATCTTCAACAGAAAGGCCATTTGCTTCGGCGGCGATTTTCGGATCGATTCGAAGTATCTCGCTGTGCTTTGTTCCGAAGCCCCTCTCTGCTGTGCGGACAACGTCAACCCGCACGACAGAACAACAACTAAAGTCCAGGCAATTTTGCGTCGAAGAGAGATCCTGATCATTGGGTTCCTTTTCTTTAAAGGATTACTCGCTTTATGCAGGAAGGATTGGCCCAGTCTTTCAGTCTGAGTTCAGCCAAATCGTCGGCATTGTAACGATAACGCTGTGTCAGATCTAGACGTTAATAGAGGGTCACAGTTGCTCTTAGCCAGTTGTGATCGCTTGGTCTGACTCCGAGGTCGTCGGTGATTCCCCAGCGTTGCTGGACCGCGGGACACTGCCCGTTCACGAGCGAGCAGGGGCGTCTCAAATCGGGAAGGTCGATCGTAATCAGTCCTACAGCGCCCTTGAGGAACACGTAGTCAATCCTGCGGGTGTCGTGAGTGCGTGTAGTCAGATCGCCAAGCGGCATGTCTGGTACGCCATCACCATTACGGTCTGCCCACGCGGCGGTTGCGGTTCCGAGTTGGAGTCCGAGTTTCCATGCATCGGTATAACTTGCAAATAGTTCGTACTGTGGAAACGTCGGAGTCATGTCGAAGTCTCCGGCGAGTATGATGGAGTTAACACCCAGGCCACCGATCCAGTCCATCAATTCTCGAGCCTGTGCGTCGCGCTGCCAGGATTTACCGGTGTCAATATCAGCCTGAGAGTCGGCACACTTGGACCAGCACAGGTGTGTGTCGACAATCAGCGCGCGTTTGTCGTCCACGGTCACATCGATCGCTACCGCACTCTTATCGACGCTCGTGCTGCCGTCAAAACTAATGTAACCGTCGCTTAGTTTGCGGCTGTAGGTGGCGTTCACTGCAAGTTTAGACGACCGATACCAGATCACTTGACCGTCGTTGATCTGAGTCGAGTTGGCGACGTAGATCGTGCGGCTGAAGCCAAGGTTCGAGAAGGCCGCGTCCCAGCTTGGTAAGTCGCCTGGACTGACCTCCTGTGCATTGACGACATCGGCGAGTGAGGCAAGCACTGTTGCCTGGCCGGCGTAGTCGAATGCGGTGGCGGTGTTCTGGCCGTGCTGGAGGTTGGCCGTGATGACGGTTATCTGAGTTGGTGTTGGCGTCGGTGTTGGATCAGGTGTCGGAGTTGGTGATGGTTCGGGTGTCGGAGTTGGTGATGGTTCAGGTGTCGGAGTTGGTGATGGTTCGGGTGTAGGTGTTGATGTTGGTTCGGGCGTCGGAGTTGATGTTGGTTCCGGCGTTGGCGTCGGTGTTGGTTCGGGCGTCGGCGTCGGTGTTGGTTCGGGCGTTGGCGTCGGTGTTGGTTCGGGCGTCGGCGTCGGCGTTGGAGTCGGCGGCGGCGTCGGTTCCGGGGTCGGTGTTGGAGTAGGGGTCGGCGTCGGCGTTGGTTCCGGCGTCGGTGTTTGAGTCGGGGTCGGCGTCGGTGTTGGTTCGGGCGTTGGCGTCGGCGTCGGTTCAGGCGTTGGCGTCGGCGTTGGAGTCGGCGGCGGCGTCGGTTCCGGCGTCGGTGTTGGAGTCGGGGTCGGAGTCGGCGTTGGTTCCGGCGTCGGAGTTGGTGTTGGAGTCGGCGTCGCGGTCGGAGTCGGCGTTGGTGTCGGTGTAGGAGAGGCCTTGGGCTTTCCTCTCGGTGTTGGCGCCGGTGTTGGAGTTGGCGTCGCCGTTGGGCTCGGGGTCGGTGTAGGGTTGGGAGTTGGCGTCGGAGTCGGCGTTGGCGTTGGGTTCGGCGTTGGGCTGGGAGTCGGCGTCGGGCTCGGCTTCGGCTTCGCTGAGTAGATTCGCTCGGGTGTTGCGCAGAGTATGCACGCTAACACGGCGAAGGTGAGTATTAATAAGTAAGGTCTCATTTTTTCCGCAATTCTCGGCGTGATTGTTTATGGGCGGCTGTGAACCACTTGAAGCGCGAGCGCCGGGTTGTGGGAGCAGCCGAGGTCAGTTGCGAGAAGCGCAAGTGTAATGCGGAGCGAAAATAAAGTCAAAGATTTAGAACAACTTTGTGACAGATTACTGTAGCAGGTTACAATCAACTGTGACTTGGATGAACCGATTGTTTGCGGTCCTCACCTGCATCTTGCTGCTATCCAACGTGGCGAGGGCTCAACGTCCGGAGTGGACTCTATTACTCAAAACGAGTGGCGCGCCCTGGGAAACGAAATTCGAGGTAAGCCTCGACCACACCGGTGCGCTCAGTGTTATAGAGAATGACGCCGGCCAAATACCGGCATCCACAAGCAAACTCGCGCTCAGCCTATCTCCAAGCGACACTCAAGCTGTGTATGAACAAGTATTGAAAGCCTTTCGCGAATTTCAGTTGACGAAGGATACGGAAGTTCGTGATGGGACGGACCTCACGATGAGCCTGACCGTCAAGAAGAGAACGCTGACAATGCAAGTATTCAATTTCGGCCAGGCTGAAGAGGATTTGCCTGAAGTTGCCAAAGTATTCACGCTCTTGAACAAGCATATACCGAAAGAACATCACATTTACTGACTCGAGCGCACTCCGGGGAGGCGCTCAGTACTGACCTAATTTGAATCTCCTCTGCGTATCTCTGCGTTCCTCTGCGCCTCTGCGGTAGAAAGAGACCTGGAAAGCAGTAACCGCGGAGGCGCAGAGGAACGCAGAGATGCGCAGAGAAGAAATGGAGGCACTCCAGGGAGGCGCTCAAATCTTGGCTCGGACTACGCGATCAATGTTAATCTTGGCGCCAGTAATCCTGCTTGACCAACGGTTTTCCTTGCTTTTGCGGTCGAACCGTTAAACGGTTTCAGAAGAAGTGAAGTGCCTTTTCCACCCGGTTTAAAGCCCGGTGTGAATGAAACTGACTACGCACGTTCTCCCCACGCCGTCCTTTGTGACTATTTCTTAGGTGGGCCAAACTCCTTGAAACCCTTAAATAGACGACTCCCAATCTCCCTGGTCTGCACCTTTGCATTCGCATTCCCCTTTACTGCTGCTGCGTATGCCGGACGACTGTTCGTCTGCGGGATTCAAGTCCGCCGTAAGCATCACACTCGATGCCGCTCCTTTCGCAATTGCGTCCGCGGATTTCAATAGCGACGGTCATCTCGATCTCGTATACGTTCCAAATGATATTTCTGAGGAGGTGCACGTTTTATACGGCAGAGGAGGAACGGAAAGATTTGGTCCGCCAAATAGTTTTCCGGCTGGCGGAGATGCCCGGCGAGTCGCAGTTGGAGACCTTAACGGTGACGGTAAACCCGATCTGGTATTCAGTGTCGACAGCTTCTCACTGCCCTCGCCCCGGCTCTCGATTTTAGTGAACGACGGCGCCGGCAAGTTTGGTGCTCCAGGCTTTGTCAACGTGCTCGGCGATGCCTCTCAAATTGTTCTTGCCGATGTCAACAACGACAGCAAGCTCGATATCGTCGCTCCACTCTTCACCGGCAGCTCAAACGCTCACGTCGCGATCCTTTTAGGAAATGGCTCAGGAGGTTTTTCTCAAGCTGCGAACTCTCCGATATCAACCTTCAGTCGCAATGTTGCTGCCATCGTCGTCGGTGACTTCAACGAAGACGGCAAACGTGATCTGGCATTGCCTGGGACCCTCACCGGAGTAGATGTTTTCCCCGGAGATGGCGCAGGTGGTTTTGGACCAGCAATTAATACGGCATTCACAAGCCTTGCCACATTCATGATAGGCGGCGACTTCAACGAAGATGGACATCTGGATCTGTTCATCGACAACCGGATGGTCCTTGGAACGGGAAGCGCCGGCTTTTCCGCGCCCATTGTTGTCGACCGTCCGGAGAACACCACTTTAGCGGTGATGGGCGATCTCAACCACGACAATCATCTCGATGTCGTAACGGCAAGCTCTGCTGGGATCACGATCATGTTGGGCAACGGAACCGGAAACCTGGCCCGGGCCAACTCTTACACCTCGGGTATCACGGCTTTCGCTCCAGTCTCTTCTTTTGGTGCGCTTGGCGACTTCAACGAGGATGGAAACATCGATATCGCCGGAGTTCAGCCGCTGGGTATTGCGATGCTTGATGGAGATGGTACGGGCGCGTTCAACGACGCGTTGAGTTACCACACAAGCACAGTAGGCATGCGTAATCTCGTCGCAGCAGATTTCAACAATGACGGCAAGAAAGACTTTGCGATCATTGGACCAGCTTTCGCGCCAAGCCAGGGCCCTTCGAGGGTAGAGGTGGCGCTCGGTGATGGAAGCGGGCGCTTTACGAGAAAGTCGATAAGCAATTTCGGATTTGTATCCCAACTCTCCGGAATTGCTACAGCAGATTTTAATAATGACGGAAAGTCTGACCTGGCGGTCACGCGGTCGCAAAACGGGGCTGTAAGCATTCTTTTGAACGACGGCACCGGCGGCTTTCCCACGGATGGATTTAGCGTTCCGAGCGTCTTCGTAGGAGCTCAACCCTCCGCGATCAAGGCAGGAGATTTCAACAACGACAACAAGTCTGATCTCGTGGTGATAACCCCAGGCTCCAACACGTTTGCCGTACTCCTGGGAGACGGAAGCGGCGGCTTCAACCATGCCGGCAGTTCCACACTCCAGGGGACCCCCAGTTTTGTCGACGACGTCGACATCGGTGATTTTGATGCTGATGGAAAAGCTGATATCGCCATCGTGAGGAGTGGCGCAACTGTCGTAGACGTGCGGCGTGGCGATGGCGCCGGCCACTTTTCAGCTTTGCGGTTGCGCCGGTACCGGGCATACCTATTTCCGTTGTGGTCAGAGATTTTAGTGATGACGGTAAGCCGGACATCGCAGTGAGTAGTACGCTTCTGGACGGTCCTATCAGGCAATCTTCAGTTACCGTTTTCATCAACAACGGAGGGACAGGGTTCAATCCCGGCACGACCTACGAGGTAGATGCAGCAGGCGTTCTCGGTATCGGCGACTTCAATGCCGATAACAAACCCGACCTCGTCGTAACGAGTGGCTCTTTCATTGTCGGCAGCAATATGGAGGGCCTTGTCGTCTTATCCAACAAGGGTAATGGGGAGTTCAATCTTCCGCTCAGTACCTCTGCTGGTCCATCGTCGGACCAACTCGCCGTCGCTGATTTCAACAACGACGGCAAAGATGATCTTCTAATCACCCAACCCAACGGTAGTGTTGGATTCCTGTTGAATAACTTCACTGCTTCTCAGCCATGCCTCAGCATCGACGACGTAAGCGTTACCGAAGGCGATACCGGAACCACTAACGCTGTCTTCACCGTCACACTCTCGGCGCCGAGCGCGCAGACAGTGCGTGTTAACTACTTCGCTTCTACGGTCTTCTTTTTCGCGATTGGTTCCGGCGCTACGAAAGGCGTGGACTATGAAAACGTTCCCGGCACGTTGACGTTTCTACCCGGTGAGACTACGAAAACGCTCAGCATACCGGTAAAGGGTGACCTCAGCTACGAACCCGATCAATTCTTCTTCGTCACGCTCTCTACGCCAATCAACGCGGCGATAAGCGACACTAGAGGCGTTGCGACCATCGTCGACAATGATGCGCCCGCAGTCGTGACTATCGACGACGTGTCTGTTGTTGAGGGAACGCAAGTTCAGTCGACCGCGACTTTCACAGTCTCGCTAAATGCACCGAGCGAAAAGCCAGTCACTCTCGAGTTCGCACTCCAGGCCGGCACCGCGACGCCGAATGTTGACTATCCCAACTTCTCCGGCACGGTGGATTTCACGTTTGGCGGCGGTACATCGAGAACCATCACGATTCCGATAGTTCAGGACAATGTGTTTGAGACGGATGAGACCTTCTTCGTGAATTTGAGTAATGCGGTCAACGCCACTATCGGTGATGGGCAGGGGCAGGGCACGATTGCCAATGACGATCCACAGCCTACTGTTGCAATCGCCGCCACCGCATCCCGAACAGAAGGCGCAGCGGGCACGAGTGGTAACGCAACGTTCGAAGTGAGATTATCCAATCCTTCTCACCAGACGATTACGGTTGCCTTTGCTACGGCTAATGGAACCGCGACAGCGGGTGTCGACTATGTCGCGACTTCAGGAACGCTCACGTTCAATCCTGGTGAGATCACCAAAACTGTTTCAGTCGAAGTGACCGGCGATAACGTTGACGAAACGAACGAGACGTTTGTCGTAAATCTTAGTAATCCCACTAACAGCACGATCGGCACTGCTCAGGGTACCGGCACGATTCAGGATGATGATGGTCCAACTCTGAGTATTAATTCTATCTCGATCGCTGAAGGGCAGAGCGGATTTACGGATGCAGTTTTTACAGTGACTCTTTCAGCTCCCAGCATACAAGACGTACTCGTCAATTGGGGGACGTCCGACGGTACGGCAACTGCCAACTTTGATTATTCTCGGGTGTTCCCAAATTCGAGGACGTTGTTCATTCCGGCGGGAGCAACATCTGCAACATTGACCGTTCGAGTTTTTGGCGATCTTGTTGTCGAGCCTGATGAGCAATTCTTCGTTAATCTGGGATTCGCTTCTAATGCAACGATCGCGAACGGCCAGGGTACCGGCACGATTCTCAACGACGACTCCAGCGGCAAGTTCCGATTCAGTAATCAGACGTATAGCACAACTGAGGATGTAGGGAGTGTCGTCATTACAGTGATGCGCGTTGACGGCGCCACTGACAGCGCCACCATCAATTTTGCGACCAGCAACGGTACTGCGTTGGCGGGATCGGATTACACGGCAACTTCGGGAACGCTAACCTTCAGCCCGGGACAGACGTCTCAGACGTTTTCGATTCCGATCGTTAACGACAATGTTTTTGAACCCGATGAGACCGTCAACATTACGTTGACCAACCCGACGGGCGGCGCGACTCTCGGCATTCCCGCCACGGCGATACTTGCGATCACGCCTCCGCCGCTGCTTTTACTTTTAGATGAATCCGGACCAGGTTCGCATCAGGTTGCGGCGCTCGACTCCCTGTTGCTGATGAGAGATCCGTTTCCCGTAATCTCGACGCTGGGTCTGTTGCGTTCCGGATCTGATCGCAACACGCGAGTGACTGTCTTTGTGGCGAACATCCAATTGGCGCCAGGAGATGCCGCCTCGTCCGTGATAGTTAATCTGTTTGACACCAACGGTCAGAGCCATGACGTGACGGCAGAGGACATGAGGGCGGTGCCGTTTTCCAACTTCATGCAGATATCATTCAGGCTGCCTGACAATCTGCGTCCGGGTGTGTGCGTCGTCAAAGTCAAGGGGCCACACAATCAGGAGAGTAATGCAGGCACGATAAGGATTAGTAACTAGAATTGCTAAATGACTGAGCAGCCAAGATTGAAACCCATTTCCGAGGTGTTGCGTTCGCCGCGCTTCCAAAGAGAAGTTTCGGTGCTGCTTTTCGTCTTCGCCGGGATCAGCGCGATATATGCTCTGGTTCTCTTCGCTAAGAATAATTCAGAAGAGGCTTTCGTTATGGCGGTCGCCCTGGTGATACAGGTGATCGTGTGTGCCGTCCTCGCGATTATAATTCGACGAGGTTCAGTTAAGACGTTAGTGTTTACGGGATTTCTCTTCGCTGCCAACATCCTTTTCGCTTTGTTTGGGTCATCATGGGAAGATGCCAAAGGGATCCTCATTCCATACGGACTTCTGATTTTTGTGCTCGTACGCTTCATACGCAGAGAGCGCCGCGCCGGGCCCGCCGAAGGTGAAGACTGAAGCCGGCCACAAAAAGGCACAAAAGGTGATGGTAAGCCACAAAAAGGCACAAAAGGTGATGGTAATAAGCTGGCCTGTTCGGCAACTTCCTCTTTTGAGGGGTTGTTATGAACGACAGAGAAGAGCTGTATGAATCTTTAATCAGGCTGGCATTAATGCTGATCTTTATGTTCTCACTGACGGTCGGAACATTCGGCTTAATCTCTATTTGTCAGATGCTGATGCGCTCTCAGGTCGCGCGCCCCGAATCCGCCGTCTCCACTATGGCTTACTACCAATAATAACAATCGTCGCGCCGAGGCCGCCGGCGTCGGGTGGTGCGTCGGTCCAGTCGGAGACGAAGGGAGTTCGGGCGAGGATTGAGCGGACCATCTCGCGTTGCACGCCGATGCCTTTGCCGTGAATTATTCTCACGACCTTAAAGCCTTTCTCGTGCGCTAACTGTAAATACTCCTCGACAACTCGTTTCACGTCCCGCGGTGGGATCGTGTGCAGATCGAAGACGTCTGTGATCTCGATCTCGACGGGTTCGGGAAATGGGTTGTCGAGGTCGACGTCGTCCATACGCAGATCTGATTTGACACCCTCTCGAACGCACTTGTAAACTCGCGCTCTTTCAATCCTACAACTTAATCAAAGGAATCAAACGAAATGGGTGCGCGAAATAAGATTACGGTTGTCGGCGCCGGTAATGTAGGCGCGACTGCGGCACATTGGCTGGCCGCAAAAGAACTCGGCGACGTGGTTCTCGTGGATATCGTCGAAGGCGTGCCGCAGGGCAAAGCATTGGACCTGGCACAAGCCGCGCCCATCGAAGGTTTCGACGTGCGGATGGTTGGTTCCAATGGCTACGACGAAACAGCCAACTCCGATGTCGTGATCATCACTGCGGGCCTGGCACGCAAGCCCGGCATGAGTCGCGACGATCTGTTGAAGACGAATGCCGACATCGTTTCGAAAGTCGTGGAGGAAGTTGTCAGGCGCTCACCGAACACGATTCTGATCATTGTTTCGAATCCGCTCGATGCGATGGCTCAGGTTGCGTTGAAACGATCCGGGTTTCCAAAGCACCGCGTGATTGGTATGGCGGGTGTCCTCGACTCCGCGCGCATGCGTTGCTTCCTGGCCGAAGCTCTCGACGTTTCTGTCGAGAACGTGACCGCGTTTGTCTTGGGTGGACACGGCGACACGATGGTGCCGCTGCCGCGTTACTCGACCTGCGCCGGGATCCCTATCACGGAACTGCTTCCGAAAGAACAGGTCGACGCGATCGTGAAACGGACTGCGGGAGGTGGTGCTGAGATCGTCAGCTTGTTGAAGACCGGATCGGCGTACTACGCACCGTCGGCGGCGGCAGTCGAGATGACCGAGTCGATTCTGAAGAACAAGAAGAAGATTCTTCCGTGCGCGGCTTATCTGGAAGGTGAATACGGAGTCAACGGATTGTTCGTTGGCGTGCCGTGCAAGCTTGGCGCGCGTGGGTTGGAGCAGGTGATTGAGATCAACTTAACGGCAGAAGAGAGGATCGCGCTGCACAAGAGCGCGTCCGCCGTGCAGGAGTTGATTGACGTCTTGGGAATTTAAGAAGGAAGTCATCCACAGATTACGCAGATTACACAGATAATCTGTGAAATCTGTGTAATCTGTGGATTAACCCTTCAGCCATCCGAACAGCCCGTGGATCACAGTCTCACGATTCTCTTCGTAGATTGCACGGGTTAGCGGGATATTCATCGGACAAGCCTTCACGCAATTCTGCGCGTTGCCGCAGTTTGTAATTCCGTCCTCGCCCATGATTCCCTCGAGGCGCTCAGACCGCGTCATCTTCCCGGACGGATGCATGTTGAATAGCCGAACCTGGGCAATCGCCTGCGGGCCGATGTAATTATCGCCCTCATACTGCGGACAGGCTTCTAAACAACAACCACACGTCATACAGCGCGAATACGCGTAACGCTCCTGAACGTCATCCTGGTCCATTCGCGGGCCTGGCCCAAGATCGTGCGTGCCATCCAGCTCGATCCACGCATGAACACGCCGCAGATGGTCGAACATCTGTTGCCGATCGACCACCAGATCGCGAATGTTCGGAAACTTCGACATCGGCTCGAGCCGGATCGGCTGGTCCAGATTGTCGATCAACGCCGAGCACGACTGACGCGCGACGCCGTTGATGATCATCGTGCAGATTCCGCAAACCTGTTCCAGGCAGTTCATGCTCCAAACCGGCGGCGTGGTGCGCTCGCCGGATTTGTTAACAGGATTCTTCTGGATCTCCATCAGGCACGAGATGATGTTGAGATTCGGGCGGTACGGAATCTCAAACTGCTCCCAGTACTGTGGCGCGTCGGGATTGGCGCGCCGGCGGATGTGGATCTCAACAGTTTTTTGAGGACTCTGTGCTGACATATTAAGCTTTCGCGGTTTCCTTCTTGCCCTTGCTGTAGTCGCGTTTGCGCGGCTGGATCAACGACACGTCAACCGGCTCGTATGAAAAGACCGGACCCTCGCCCGAGTACTCCGCGATCGTCGTCTTCAAAAACCTCTCGTCGTCGCGGTCTGGAAACTCCGGTTTGTAATGTGCTCCACGCGACTCGTTGCGATTCAATGCGCCCAGCGTTATCACGCGTGCCAGCTCGAGCATGTTGTCGAGATGCCGCGCGTGCGGCAGCGCCATTGTGGCCCACAGGTTTGAATCGTTGATCGAGATTCGTTTGTAACGATCCATCAACTCCAACAACTTGTTGTCGGTCGCTTTGAGCTTGTCGTTGTAACGAACAACGGTGACATTGTCAGTCATCCACTTGCCCATCTCCTGGTGCAATAGATACTGGTTCTCGTTGCCGCTCTGCTGGACCAGTCGATCGTTGATCTCCTGCTGATGCTTCAACTCCTGCTCGTAAAGACGCGAGCCATCCGCGCCGTTTCTTTCCACGTTCTTTGCGTACTCGATCGCTGCGGGCGCGGCGACGAAGCCACCGAAGACACAACTCACGAGCGAGTTTGCTCCGAGTCGATTCGCTCCGTGAATTGAATAGTCACATTCGCCTGCGGCCAGCAGACCGGGAATGTTCGTATGCTGATTGAAGTCGACCCAGAGCCCGCCCATCGAGTAGTGCACGCCCGGAAAGATTCGCATCGGCACGTGACGCGGGTCGTCTCCGACAAACATCTCGTAAATTTCGAGAATCGCACCCAGCTTTCGATCCAACTCTGCGGCAGGAATGTGCGTTAAATCGAGATAGACCTGGTTGTCGCCGGCTACGCCAAACCCATCGATACACACCTGGAAGATCTCGCGCGTGGCGATGTCGCGCGGCACGAGGTTGCCGTACGCGGGATATCGCTCTTCGAGGAAATACCAGCGCTCGTTCTCCGGAATCGAAGACGGCGGTCGAGTATCGTTCTTTTTGCGCGGCACCCAAACACGCCCGCCTTCGCCGCGCGCGGATTCAGACATCAATCGCAGCTTGTCTTCGCCGGGAATCGACGTCGGATGAACTTGTATGAACTCGCCATTCGCATATCTTGCACCCTGCTGGTAACAGGCTGAAACAGCGCTGCCGGTACAGACCATCGAATTCGTAGATTTACCAAAAATCAAACCCGGACCACCGGTGGCGATGATCACCGCGTCAGCAGGAAATGCTTTGAGCTCGAGTGTCTGAAGGTTCATCGCGATCAGTCCACGACAAACCTGTGCGTCGTCGAGTACGAGCGACAGCATTTCCCAGTGTTCAAACTTTCTGACTTTGCCGCTGACTTCGTAGCGTCGCACTTGTTCGTCGAGCGCGTACAGCAGTTGCTGGCCCGTCGACGCGCCGGCGAATGCGGTGCGGTGATGTTTAGTTCCACCGAAGCGACGGAAGTCAAGCAGCCCTTCCTTCGTGCGCGAGAAGGGAACACCCATGCGATCGAACAGGTAGATAATCGCGGGCGCCATTTCGCACATCGCTTTCGCCGGTGGTTGATTCGCGAGGAAGTCGCCGCCGTAAACAGTGTCGTCGAAATGTTCCCAGGTTGAGTCGCCTTCGCCTTTGGTGTTGACCGCGCCGTTGATGCCGCCTTGTGCACAAACCGAATGCGAACGCTTCACGGGAACCACCGAAAACAGATCGACCGCATAACCGGCCTCGGCGATCTTCATCACGGCCGCCAGACCTGCCAGGCCACCACCGACAACTGCGATCTTCATTCCGTTACTGGCCATTAATAAATTATTCCTCCTAGCAATCCACCCTGGCGTATAAAAGCGACAGCGGCGTTGACGCCAACCAGCAGCAGGACCACTCCGAATCCGATGCACGCGTAGCCTGTCAGACGTTGTGCGCGCTCGCCAATCGTGATGCCCCAGTCAACGAGAAACAGCCAGATGCCGTTTGCGAAGTGCCAAACTGTAGCCACGATGCCGATCATGTAGACGATAAAGATTGGTACCATGCGAAACTCGCGGGCGACGATGTTGAAGGCCTCGTCGGGAGCGTGGGCAACGGAGGTTTCGTTCAGCCCCGGGATGAGTCCAAACCTGAAGTTGAGCACGTGGAAAGTGATAAAGAAGAATAGAATGATGCCGGTTATTCGTTGGATCAGGTAAAACCAGTTGCGCGGATAGGGATAAGCGAGGTTGTTTGGCCGCGCCTCAACCGTGATCACCAATCCATAAACTGCGTGGTAGATCAATGGTATAAAAATGCCGATGGTTTCGACGAAAATGATGTACGGAATCGACTGGAGATCACGGACGGCGTGGTTGAAATCACCCGCACCGGTGAGCGCCTTTGAGTTAGTGTAAAAGTGTTCTAGAAGAAAGATTCCGAGTGGAAAAATGCCCGAAAGCTGATGCAGCTTGCACAGGATGAAGGTCCTGCTCAAACGAATAGCCAAGAATGCACTCCTTTGCCGTTAACGTGATGGGGCGGGTTGTTACCGAGTTCGTAGAGCAAATTGGATTATACATGAGCGACAAAAAGGCACAAAAAGCAGCAGAGAGAAAGCGTGAACGAGCTAACTGCTAAATCGCTGACGACGATTGCGGAGATGATTCGACGGCGCGAGGTTTCGCCGGTTGAGGTGGTGGAGGCGCATCTTCGACGAATTGACGAGTTGAACCCGTCGCTAAATGCGATCGTGACACTGGCGCCGGATGTTATCGACCGGGCGAGGGCTGCTCAAGACGCGCCGGCACAAGGTGAGTTGCATGGAGTGCCGATTACTATCAAAGACACGATCGAGACGGCGGGTTTGCGAACGACGAGCGGCTCGAAGATGCGTGCGGATTATGTTCCGGAAGTTGACGCGCCGGCGGTGGCGCGGCTCAAAGCGGCCGGCGCGCTCATTCTCGGAAAAACTAATGCCGCGGAAATGGCGATGGACTACACCGCTGATAATCCTGTGTTTGGACGCACCAATCATCCGCTGAATTCCAGGCTGACTCCTGGTGGTTCGAGTGGTGGCGAGGCTGTCGCGATCGCGACGCATATGTCGCCTGGTGGGATTGGAAGCGACCTCGCTGGTTCAGTTCGAATTCCAGCGCACTTCTGCGGCATCTGTGGTCTGAAACCAACGACCGGTCGTGTTCCCGGCGAGGGACAGTTCCCGCCGAGCAGTGGTCCATATTCGTTGGGCGCTGTTATTGGACCAATGGCGCGCAGTGTAGGCGACTTGCGTGTGATGTTTCGAGCGCTGATCGCGGACTTGTCGTCGCCGCGCGATCTTGATTTGAAAGGCGGGCGTTTCGCGTGGTACACAGACGATGGAGTCGTGCCGGTGACAGAAGACACTGCCGAGGCGGTTAAGAACGCTGTCAACGCTCTCAAAGGAGCGGGTTTGGTGGGACAAGAACAATTACCTCCACACGTCGAGCGTGGTAACGAGATGTGGTTGAAGTTGTTTTCCCGCGCTTCTGTGGTCCAACTGCGACAAGCGTATGCAGGTCGCGAGAACGAAGGAGGCTCATTCGTCAGTTGGCGGCTCGCAACTGCCGGCGACAGCTCATCGCCAACACTGGATGAATACATTTCGAACTGGATGGAACGCGATCGCTTGCGCGAAGAACTGCTTCGATGGATGGAGGCAACGCCAATCATCGTCGCGCCGGTCGGCTCAAAGCCGGCCTACGAACACGACACATTGAAAGTCACAGTGCGCGGTTCGACGTTCGGAACATTTCGCGCCTTCAGCTATGCGCAGGCTTTCAATGTCTTCGATCTGCCTGTCGTGACCGTCCCGGCCAAAAGAGACGGTTCTTTGCCGATCGGCGTGCAGATTGTGGGGCCTCCTTTCGGCGAAGAAATGGTCCTGGCGGCGGCGGAAATTGTGGAGAGCGCACTTGGCGGCGATTCCGCTATATAATCTGGGTAATTCTGCGAACGGGAGACGATTATGGATCCAGTTACTTCGGTTCTTGGGTTTCTGTTCTTCGGGTTTCTCTTCATAGTGCTGCTGGTTATTGCGGTCAAGACGATCCGGATCGTGCCGCAAGCGACAGTGATGCTGGTCGAGCGTCTCGGGAGGTTTGATAAGGTCGCCTCGAGCGGGCTCAACATTCTGGTGCCGTTTCTCGATAAGCCACGAGCGGTTTATTGGACCAACACGCGCCCTGGTCTGACTTCTATCGACTTGCGTGAGCAGTACATCGATCTTCCACCTCAACCGGTTATCACGCGCGACAATGTAACCATTCATGTCGATTCAGTCGTCTACTGGCAGATAACCGATCCTGTAAAAGCAGTTTACGAAATGAACGATCTGGTTGGCGGCATCGTGCAGTTGACGATCACGGGTATGCGCGCTGTGATGGGCGACATGGACCTGGACCACACGCTTTCGCAGCGCGATCAGATCAACTCCAAACTGCGTCTGATCCTCGACGAAGCAACTGACAAGTGGGGCGTGAAAGTCACGCGAGTGGATGTGAAGAACATCAATCCGCCGGAGGATGTGCGCATTACGATGGAGAAGCAGATGACTGCGGAACGTAACCGTCGTGCGCTGGTGTTGCAGGCAGAGGGTGATCGACAGGCGGCAATCACGCGTGCTGAAGGTGAGAAGCAGGCTGCGGTGACACGCGCTGAAGGCGAAAAACAGTCTGCAATACTCGCGGCTGAAGGTGCGGCCCAGGCGCGTCTGCGAAATGCGGAAGCCGAATCGGAAGCAATCAATCGCATTTCTAACGCAATTCCCGGGGGTGATCCAGGCCAGTATTTGATCACCACGCGATACATCGACAGCTTGCGCGACATGACGCGTTCCAACAATTCGAAAGTGATCTTCATGCCGGTTGAGACTTCGGCAATGCTTTCGAGTGTGGGAGCGATAAAGGAGATTTTGTCGCAGACCGGCGAGAAGGATGACAAGGACCAGCCGACAACACCGCCGCGACCGCGTGAGTTACCGCGCTGACAACTCGTGTTTGGAGATCGCGGTGTACTTCGAGCCTTTACTGCTCAGTTCGCTGCGAAACACGATCAACTCGCTTAAGGTTATTTCGGCAGGCTCGAAATCCATCCTCAGGTGATCGTTGGCAAGGAGTCTGGCGCCTTCGGGTTTTCTGAGACGCGCGATCGTTAAGTGAGGTCGATACGCGCGATCCTCTTTTTCAAACCCGTCCTTTGCACACTCGTGTTCCAACTGCCGTTGCAGTTCTGACAGCTTGCCAGTCGGATCGCTCACACCAATCCAAAGGACCTGCGCACGCCTTGGGTTCGGAAACACACCTGTCTTTCCAATTTCGATCGGAACAGGAGGAAATTTTTTGACAGCCCGCTCGACCGCTGCAGAGATCTTCGGAATTCGCTCGATCGCGACATTCCCAAAGAACTTCAGCGTCAAATGAATATTTTCAACACGCGTCCAGCTTGCTGTCGCATCCGGACCCGCTCCACGCAACAGTCCAATATGATCTTGCAGTCTCGCACGCACGGAACCCGGAAGCTCAACTGCGCAGAATATTCTCCACTCTTGCTTCACTTACTTTTGTGTATCTTTTTGTGCTTTTTCGAGTACAAGCGTTTCCTTCGCGGCTTTGATCACCGCTGCCTGTGTAAACGGAAACTCCCTCGGCGTAACCGCGCGCCAATCTGCAAGCTGATCGCTCCAGTGCGGACTCTTCGGCAAACCTGATTCACCGAGTGTGATCCCTTGCTGCGTCTTATCCCAATCGCTTGTATCGGCAATCAAGCGCATCGACACGTCTGCGCCGACGTTTACGGTGGCGCCGAGTGAGCCCGCAGTCCCGTTGATCGGGAACGACGGAATCGCAAATTGCGAGCCGATCAGCGGTGCGGCTGCAAGTGGATGTTGAAAGCGCGTTTTCACCAGATCTCCCCAGGTCCACTTCGTCTGATCTGGTCCAAGCCTGTTTGTGAGGTTGCGGATCGCATCGTCATAGCTGGCACGCAGCAGATCCGCATAACTCGAGAATTCTTTCGGCAGCCACGCAGCAGGTTGATCCTTGAGGACGCGATCGAGCGTCATATCAAAATTCGGCCACCCATAATTCCTGACCAGGTCCGGGCCCAGCGCCGCCGTCAAAATCTTTGAGCGAAACGCGAGTCGCATCTGCGAGACGATCGGCGCGACTGTCGATTCCGCATTCAGTCTTCCATCCCATTTCTCAAATGCATCGAGCGTCGCGCGTAGCTTCTCGTCTTCAGGCTTCAGCTTGGGCCGGAGCGCTTTGACTGCTTCCTGTGCAAACGAGACACCCGCGATCGAGTAAACGTCTCCGAGGATGCGTCGAAAGTCTTCCGTCGAGAGTTTTGGTTTTTCATTCAGCAGGTCCCAGATGCGTCGCGCGCGATACGGCGGCGCCCACGCATGCGTAAGGAAGTGCGGGTAATCCGTACCCACAATGCGCTGGTTCGCAGTCACGATCATTCCTGACGGCGGATCAAAAACGGCCGGCAACTTTGAAGTCGGAATGTAACTGGTCCATTCGCCGGCATCAGTTGCACCATCGTACGGTACGCTGCCGTCGCCAGACCTGCGGATCGGAATCGCACCCGCGGCGTGATAGCCGATATGGCCATCCACATCAGCGTAGACAATGTTCTGCGTCGGCCCGGGAAACGATTCCACCGCCTGGTTGAACTCTTTCCAGTTGCGTGCCCGATTCAATGAATATTGCTGCACGTCGCGGTTGTTTTTTGACGGATCCAAAGCTGTCCAGCGTAACGCATAGCGTTTGCCGTCCCCCTCAAAGATGATTGGTCCATGACGCGTAACCGTGACCTCATGCGTAACGACGTCGTGTTCCGCGCTCACAAACCCTTTCCTGACTTTTATCTCTTCACGGCGCACCACTGCATCCTGCCAGCCTGAAGGCGTCTGGTAACGTTTCGGATTATCGGGGTCAAACTTTTCGATATAGAGATCCTGAACGTCTGGTGAAACATTCGTGCAACCCCAGGCGATGCGATCGTTGTGACCGATAATGACACCAGGCAGTCCGGGCGAACTAATACCCGCGACACGCACGCCGGGCGCAGTCAAGTGGACCATGTACCAGATGGATGGCGCGGTCGCACGAAGATGCGGGTCGTTGGAGAGCAACGGTTTACCAGAGACGGTTCGCTTTCCACTCACAACCCAATTGTTGCTGGCTGCGAGTCCTTCAGCGTAAAAGCCGAGGCGATCCAGCGCAGCGGCGGCGACTGTCTGATTGTGCGCGAGTTTGGCGAGTGTTTCAGGCGAGACTCGTGTGGGCTTTATCTCTGCCGAGTTCGCTCTTGATTGAGAATCTTTCCCATAGACGAGCACGTCGATCGGCGAAATCTCAGGCAGCAACTCTGCGCGTTTTTCCGCGGGTAAAACGGAAAGCGCCTGGCGCATGACGTCGAGGCGCCACGTGTCTGAAAGTGCCTCGAAGAATATATTGCCGACGGCGTATGTATCTACCGGAGTCCAGGGACGAAAACTGTATTGCAGTATTTGAAACTCCGGCGGCATTGATTTCGGATCGAGTGAGGCAGCGTACGCGTTGACACCGCGAGCGTAGGCTTCGAGGATCGCGCGCGTTTGTGGAGATGCTTTTGCAAACTCCCCTTCAGCAGCCTGGGTAAAACCATAGGTGCGATGCAGCTTGTCCTGGTCCAATGCGATATTGTTTGGACCTGCGGTCAGGACTTCTGCCAGTTCGCCGCGTGCCGTGCGACGGAACAGATCCATTTGCCACAGTCGATCGGACGCAATTGCGTAACCCTGACCGAAGTAAAGATCTTCGTCGTTCTGCGCTTCGACGTACGGAATGCCACGTTCGTCACGACGAATCGTGATGCGAGCCTTGATGCCCTGGATTTGAATTGCCTGCTGTTGAGGAGCCGTGTTCCCCGCGTCGGGATAGCTCGCGAAACAAACAAGTACCAGCAAGAGGGCTGGAAGGCGTCGCATAGGTTGGTTTTCCCTTTCAGTTGTTAATAAGGCGCGGGCTATTGTGCTATCTAACCCTTCTCTGCGCAATCTTCTCTGCGTATCTCTGCGTCCTCTGCGCCTCTGCGGTGAATGAGGCGTAGAACAGGTTCACCGCAGAGGCGCAGAGGACGCAGAGATACGCAGAGGAAAATTATTGACCGTTCGTGAAGCTGAGTCGTAGAATCCGAACGCGATGAATCGCATCTGCTTCATTCTTATCACGTTTTTCTGTTGCGTTATTACGTGTATAGCACAGCAGCGACCGCTCATAACCGAGGACGTCGACATCATTCCTCCGGGAACGATCCGGATCGAAGCAGGCATCGATTTCATGCAGGGTGCGAAGTATCCGGTGTCGGGGATCACGGGCGATCTCACGCGCGTCGGCGTCATCGGAATCAGTTTTGGAATGGGCCCGAACGTCGAGTTTCAGATCGAAGGCGTGGCCCAAAACTACGTCAGCATTAATTCACGCGGCGTCTCAGCCATCCCGCTCGAGCTCTTGCCTGGCGCCAATTCGACGAACGACACCGGTGACTTCACTCTGGCCGCCAAATTCAAATTACGCAACGAAACGAGGCGTGGTCCGTCATTAGGATTTCGTTTCGGCGTACAACTTCCAAACTCGAATGAAGCACGCGGGATCGGACTGAATCAAACAAACGCATTCGGCTCGATCCTGTTCGGCAAGAAGTTTGGAGCGGACGGTCGCTTCAATACTTTCGGCAACCTCGGCATCGCGATTCTCACCGCGCCGACAGAAGCGTTCACGCAAAACGACGTCTTCACCTACGGACTGGCCGGAATCTTTCGCATCAACAAACAATTTAGCGTCGCGGGCGAGGTTAACGGACGCGCAAACACGCGCCCCGGCAACGGTCCGCTCGGCACCGAATCGCAGGCAGAAGCACGACTCGGAATGCAGATCCGCGCTTCAGGATTGCGCTTCGATTTTGCAGGAATCAAAGGTTTGACCAGCTTCAGCCCGAACTCCGGATTCACCGTCGGAGTCACGTACGACACTCCCTCCGTTTTTGCACCCGTCAAATAGCACGCAGATTGCTCGCAAATACGCGCATTATGAGTTCGAACGTTACCTGTGTTTTTATTAGCGCCGCATGTTCGATTGGCTATTAGCAGTTGCAAGGTGGTTGGAAGAGAACGTCATCAGTATGCCGATATACATTGCGGCGCCTGCGATGATCGTGATCGGCGCTCTCGACTCCTCGCTCCTTTCATTACCGGAAATTAACGACTATCTCGTCGTCGGACGCTGTTACAAGTATCCAAGTGCAGCGTTTTATTTCCCGCTTTTCGCCGCGATCGGCAGTGTTATCGGATGCAATCTTCTTTATACGATTGTGCGGCGTGGCGGACAGGCGGTCTTGCGCAAGCGTTTCAACTTGCAGAGCATCAAACGCGTCGAGCGCGCCTACGAGCGGTTCGGTTTTCTCGCGATTGGCATCCCCGCGATACTGCCTCCACCGTTGCCTTTCAAGATCTTTGTTGCCACTGCCGGCGCGCTGGAATATCCGCGTTGGAAGTTCTTGTTGACGGTGATGATTGCGCGGTCTTTCCGGTATTACGTTGAAGGTATTCTGGCGGTTTTTTATGGCCGGCGAGTGCTGCTTTTCATGAAGGACAACGGGCTCGTGATCCTCAGTATTGTTGGTGCGGTGGTCGTCGTCGGCGTAATTATTTACCTGGTGCGGCGGCGCTGGAGTCCGCCCGTGGAAGCTGAAGTTGAAGACGAGACTCCTGCTGCTGAAAGGACTGCTGATTGAAATCTTTTTTACACCCCGTTACGAAGTGGCTCACACGGCTTTCTGAATACCTGATCACGTTTGGCTCCTTTGGTCTCTTCGCTGTTGCTCTACTCGACTCGACGTTCGTACCGCTACCGAGCAGCGCAGACGCGTTAATGCTGTTGCTGACGACGACTTATCCGAGCTGGATGTTGCTTTATGCGTTCATGGCCACGAGCGGCTCGGCGGTTGGCTGCTGGATCTTGTATTTGCTGTCGAGACGTGCGGGCGCGCGCGCGTTGAACAGGTTTTCTGAGAAAAAACGAGCGCGGGTTAAAAACCTCATCGAGCGTTACGACATGATGGCGGTGTTAGTAGCGACGCTGCTGCCGCCACCGTTTCCGTTCAAGTTGTTTGTGGTTACAGCGGGTGTATTTCGCTTCAGTCTGGTGAGGTTCATGATCGCGATCATCGCGGGAAGAGCGTTCCGTTTCCTGCTCGAAGGTTACTTTGCGGTGCGCTATGGCGCGGAAGCAAAGGCGATTTTGGCGAAATACTATCCTTGGATCGGACTCGGGCTGGTCGCTGCGATCGTGCTCTTTGTGTTTGTTAAGCGCTGGGTCAAGCGCACTTCGGATACGATTGAAGAGACGCTGGAAGCTTAAGCCGATGCCAGTTCCGGGAACTGAAAAGTTCTCGCGGCCGCCAGGTCTTTAATGCCGTGCGTTTCGTCCATGGCTGTGAGTATTCGAATAAAGATCTCAGCGGTTGCGAGTGCGTCGCTGCCCGCGCGGTGACGACTGATGATCGGAATCGAGAAGTGACTCGCGATCGTGTCGAGACGATGGTTCGAGAGATCTGGTAACGTGCGCCTGGCGAGTCTGACTGTGCAGAGATGCGGGTTGACCATGCGATGCCCGGGATAGACGCGCGAGATTTCATGGTTCAAAAAGCTCGTATCAAACGGCGCGTTATGGGCCACCAATACGGAATCGCTGACGAAATCGAGCCACTTCGGCGCAACATCAGCAAACATCGGCGCTCGCTTGACCATCTCGTTCGAAATTCCTGTGAGCGCTGCGACAAAACGTGGAATCGGAATCTCGGGATTGACGAGTGAAATGAATTTATCGACGATACGGCCGCCGCGAATTCGATAAGCGCCGAGCTCGATGAGTCGATTAGGTGGTGTCTTGGCGCCCGTGGCTTCGACGTCGACGACAACAAAATCGAGATCCTTGAGTAGACGCGAGTGACTATCATCCGCGAGCAGTTCGACGGTATTGTTTTCGACGATCTTGAAGCGCCGATCGTTTCTAATCAGATCGGCGACGAGTAGACCGGCGAGTTCTTCGTCGATGTGAGAGAGTTTGAAAACGGCGTCGACGATCTCAGACGCAGCAGCGCGTCCGCCTGCACCCGCTAGAAGATCGATTGTGTCCTGAACGAGGATGGAGTCTGAAACTAAATTAGGATAAGGCGGCATTCGCCTCGGATTGTAGCATGAACGCTGAACAAGTCATTGATGAATTTAGAACAACCGGAGCGCTGCTGGAAGGTCATTTTCAACTCACTAGCGGCTTGCACAGTACGGTCTATTTGCAATGCGCGCTCGTGCTTCAGTTTCCCCAGAAGGCGGAAGCGTTCGGACGAGCGATTGCTGAAAAGTATCGAGACGAGGGGATTCAGTTGGTCGCATCCCCTGCGATCGGAGGAATCGTGATCGGTCACGAGGTCGCGCGAGCGTTGGGCGCGAGGTTTGTGTGGACCGAACGAGAGTCAGGCCAGATGACGTTGCGGCGAGGTTTCACCGTCGGGCCAAATGAGAAGACGTTGGTTGTTGAAGATGTGATTACAACCGGAGGTTCGACGCGAGAGACGATCGAAGCGCTCAAAGACGCGGGCGCGAATGTTGTGGCGGCGGCTTCGATAATCGATCGGTCCGGAGGCAGCGTGGATGTGAGCGTTCCGCGAATGGCTTTGGCGACGCTTCGAGTCGTGTCTGTCAATCCTTCAGAATGTGATGCGTGCAAACTCGGTAACGTCGCGGTTAAGCCTGGCAGTCGAAAGACAGCGTCGTGAATTACAAACTTGTCCTCCAGTACGATGGCACCGACTTTCACGGGTGGCAGGTCCAGGAGGATCTCAGGACTGTTCAGGGTGAGTTGACCAGCGCACTGTCTTTGATCGACGGACGCAGCGTTAGCGTTCATGGATCGGGTCGTACGGATGCGGGTGTTCATGCTGAAGGACAAGTCGCGAATGTCGACATTCAACGAGAAATATCACCGGAAAAGCTTCGCTCTGCGATCAATGGAAACGTCGGTCGCGACATGCGTGTGTTGACTGTCGACACCGCTGCTGACGATTTTCACGCTCGTTATTCCGCACTCGAAAAGACATACGTTTACCGGATAGTGACTGGTCCAGTGATATCGCCGTTTTGGTCGCGCTACGCTCATCACGACGCGCGCCGGCTCGATCTCGAGAGCATGAAGCAAGCCGGTGGGTTGTTTCTTGGCAAGCACGATTGGACCGCGTTTTCAGCCGCACAGTCGGATGTTGAAGATCGTGTCCGAACGCTCACGCGACTCGAAGTACTGCCCCGTGCCGACGAACGTTTGCGCGGGTCGTTGATCGAGATTCGCGTCAGCGCTGATGGGTTTTTGCGCTACATGGTGCGCGCGATTGCGGGGACGTTGATGGCGCTCGGGCGTGGGGAGCTGGATTGCGATGCGATTGGTGAAGCAATCGAGACCGGAAATAGACCATTGGCGGCGGTTACAGCGCCCGCGCATGGATTAACCTTGCTTTCCGTGCGTTATCAGTGATAGTAGCGTGTTAACGCCGAAGGCGTTGGCTAATTCCAGCTCGGGGACACAAAACGCCGAAGGCGTTGGCTAGTTCCAGCCCAGGGTTGGAGCGAAGCGACAACCCTGGGAACACGGCAACCGTGCCTTCCAACCCTGAAAGGGTTGACGCCGCACAGGCCTAACGCTTTCAGCGTTTATGTCGATTGAATTTGTGACCCCAGGGTTGTCGCTTTGCTGTTCATTATCATGACATCCTTTACACATCGTTATCATGACAGCGGGCCTTTCATTTTCCCCAAGCTTTAGCTTGGGGGACACCGCTCCGGAATCGGGAAAACCATTTAAATGGTTTTCAAGAGTAGGAGA
>JBIOUJ010000097.1:0-11963 GCA_044867025.1 Pyrinomonadaceae bacterium
AGAACCTTTTCCTCGACTGTGTCGCGTGTTATGAGACGGTATGCGAAGACACGACTTGTTTGGCCGATGCGGTGCGCGCGATCGATGGCCTGCGCCTCAACAGCAGGGTTCCACCAGGGATCGAGCAGGAAAACGTATTCAGCCGCAGTCAAATTGAGACCCTGTCCCCCAGCTTTCAAACTGATCAGAAACAATTTGCAGTTAGGATCGCGTTGAAATCTTTCAACTGCAACTCCGCGATTGGGCGTCTTACCGTCGAGATATTCATAAGCAACGCTCTGCTGGTCCAATCGTCTACGGACGATGGAAAGAAAGCTGGTGAACTGTGAAAACACAAGGGCTTTGTGTCCCTCTTCTGTTACCTCGCTCAAACGCGGCAACAGTACGTCGAGTTTTGCTTTTGGAGTGACATTATCAACCGAGCCGGCGACCAGTGCAGGATGGCACGCGGTCTGTCGTAAACGCAGCAGCGCCTCGAGTATCTGAATCTTCGATTTATTGATGCCCTGGTGCGATACTTTCTCCAATAGTGACTGGCGATAATAATCGCGCAATTCTTCATACTGCCGGCGCTGCCGTTCATCCATTTCACAGTAGATCGTCTGCTCGAGTTTTTCGGGAAGTTCCTTTGCAACTTGCTGCTTGGTGCGCCGCAGAATAAACGGGCGCAATGCTCGCGACAACATAGCGCGCGATTCTTCGTCTGGTTTCTGCGTCCCACTTGTCGAAAGCTGAAATACTGACGCTGAACCAAGCATCCCCGGATTTAGAAACTCAAATAAACTCCACAACTCCCCGAGGTGATTTTCTATTGGTGTTCCGCTCAAAGCGAGACGCTGTCGACTCTGCAAGAGCCGCGCTGCCTTCGCGGTTTCCGTGCCGGCGTTTTTGATTGCTTGCGCTTCGTCGAGAATAACAAAGTCAAATTCGACTTCGTCGAAATGGATCACATCGCGGCGCAGAGTTCCGTAGGTGGTCAGGATTAAATCATAATCTTCAAAGTGGGCATTTCCTTTAATTCGCTCGCTGCCGGTGTGAGTCAGGACACGTAACCGCGGCGTGAAGCGCGCTGCTTCCTGTTGCCAATTGAAGATTAGCGACCGTGGAACGACTACCAGTGAAGGTCGAGAGTTTCCCTTGCGTCGCGATTCCAGTAGCGCCAGTACTTGAACGGTCTTGCCTAACCCCATGTCATCTGCGAGACAGCCGCCGAACTTGAACTTCTGGAGAAACTCAAACCAGCCCAGGCCCTCGCGCTGGTAGTCTCGCAGTTGGCCCACAAATTCGCCGGGTGCTGCGACGGGTTTGATTCCATTAAAGTTTTGCCATTCCTTGCGAACACGCGCGAACGTTTCATCGCAGGTGATTTCCGGTCGTGCTGCGAGCAGGGCATCGAGCACTCCAGTTTGCGTTCGTTGAAAGCGTAGGTGGTCCTCCTCTGTTACACCAAGAGAAGTGAGGAAACCATACTGTTGTAGCCACTCTTCCGGTAGCACGCCAAAACTTCCATCGCCGAGTGCAATTACCTTCTGACCGCGTCGCAAGGCTGAGAGTAATTGTGGAAGTTTCACTTCGAGGTCCTCGCCAAAGTTCAGCGAACCATGTAATTCAAACCAGTCAATTCCCGAACTTACCGACAGGCTCGAAGAAGCTGGGTTCCGATAGAGTTTTCCTTCCGCTTCCACACGCCACCCATTTGCCAGCAGACTGGTTACCGCACGCGGCAGGTTACGTGGAGTTAATCGAAACATCTCTGAGTACTGGGAGCTTCTTTTGATACTTAACGTATTGAGGAGTGTTAATGCGTTTTTTTCCGCCTCAAGGTCGCGTTCTATGTAACGGTTTCGATCGTGATCGTAAAGACCATTACGTCTATCGAAGTAATCGATTTCGACGCCTTCATAATTAAAAGAGAGCTTTGCTTCCAATTCAGTCTGGTATATAGCATATGTTGGCTTACGCACAATCAGGTGAGGCTGAGGTGGAAAACTAACACGCTCAAAACGAAACTCTGGTGGCACTTCGAGGTTCGGAAGGGATGGTAGATTCAGGAGTCCGGCAATCAGTTGTCGGGTTTCAGATGCCGGAATTGTTAGTTCGCCCGAAGTGCGTAGAGCAGCACTCCAAGCGCGCACGCCATTAGTAGTGAAACGTGCAATCTTGAAATCCGGTCCAATAACAACCGCTTCGGTTGTCATTGGCGCAGCGGAAAACTCGATCTCGTCGAAGCCATTTCGCAAAACCGGGTTAAGCCCATACTGATCGCCTATGCGTTTTACCACTAACCAGAATTGCCAGGTGGTGGAGTCGTCCCACTCGAGCTGCTTGAGTTCGGCATCTTTCGCTTCAGGGCGAAACTTGCATCGTCCGGTAGCGCACATTTTGGCTAGTAATAGAGGCTGAAGCGTATTTGCGAGGACGAATGGATTGGGAAGATCAAAGCCATAACTATAACCGGACCAATAAGTCTCTCTGCCGCCCTGCAGCAGCGAAAGGATTTCTCGATCGTTTGGATCGCTTAGTTGACCAATCTGATTTTGCTGAATCCGCGCCTTTTTGATTTTGCCCCATTCACCTTTCCGGTTGCGTTCACGGAAAGCAATCTCGACAGTGAGCAATCCCGACGTGCGCGACGCCTGTGGGTCGACGACATAGTAAATCTCACGATTATCAGGCCAGGGATTGCGTTGTGGTGTTAGCGCATTGTTGATTGAGTTTGTAATTACGGCGAGCTGTTGTTGCCAGGGCGGTTGCGGTTTGGGTGCCGGCTCATCATCTTCTTCGAGGAGATACAACGACTCAGCCGCTTCGACGTCGTAAACAAGTTTGAGCGGACCGCGCAAACCTACCTCAGAGAGATAATTCTTGCCGTCGGCTGCCAACATTGTAGCCCAGATGTGTTTGCAGTCTTCACCGTCATCGAAGTAAGGGCAGGTACAAGCAACGGCGAGTGAGTTCAAGGTAAGAGTAAGCCTGACAAAATAATGGAGGGTCCCTTCCACTTGGGCCAGCACATGAAAGTCCGAGTGTTCCAGAATCTTGACCGCGCCTCCACGAAAGTAGGCGAGACCTCGGTCGCGGATCTTTGGATTGAATTGAGGTGCGAATCGGCTCTTGAGTGACATTGTTCGAGCCAATGTTAGCCGCTGAAGAACTCGCTGTCACTCGCGTGAACAAGGGCGCGTCGCTTTGTAGAAGATAGTGCTGCGGGGCGCAGGCATCCTCGGCAAAGGAATGGTGAAGTTAAGCAAACACTGCTTATTCCCTCCCACATTTTACCTGCGTGTACATGGATTGTAGTAGTATGTACACACAGGGAGGAACTGGTAATAAAGCAATCAAGTGCCAACAGGGCGCCCAAACATAAACACCTGCTACTCGACCAAGCAAAAATCGAGAAAGCACAAAAGGCTCTCGGCGCTCGCACCGAGACCGAGACCATTGAACGCGCTCTGGAGATTGTGATTGGAGGATGAGAAGAATCGCCGTGCTTGGGACGCCACTGAGAAATTGGTTAAGAACGGCATTCAGATCAAAGACGTGTTTGACCACTTGAACGGGAAGTAAGGCGAGTGGCTGGCATTGTTTTTGACACCTCGGTCTATATCTCCGCAATTACAAGAGGTGATGCTGGTATTTTGGATTTGCGCCGCGCTAGTCGCATAGGAGGGGAGAACTCACAGCCACTTTGGTTGAGCGCAGTCGTATTGTCTGAACTGCTGATTGGCGCAGTTGATAAAACGGCACGTCGGCGTTTAATAGAAATGGAAAAAGAGTTTATTCGTGTGAATCGTTTGCTGGTGCCGCAGCAAAGCGACTGGCGACTATCGGGAGAGGTTCTATCGCTAATCGGGCAGCAATCCGGATACGAGCAAGTTAGACGCGCGCGCATGACTAACGACGCATTGATTGCAATGAGTGTCGCGCGTAATGGTTTTGTGGTGCTGACTAAGAACCCTCAAGACTTCGAGCAGATTGCGAGATTTCGACCATTCAAGTGGGAGCAAATCTGAGGTTTCTCACATCACAACGGATTTCGATGCACTGGCTCCTATGATTGATCATCACGATCTCACCCATAGATTCTCTAGTCACTTCTCAGTTTCCTCACCGAATTGGTCGGATAATTGGTCTGAAAGAAGAGCGAAAGAGAGAACAGGCCCTTTATTATCGGAGTTCGTGGGGGTAAAGCGTTGCTTTGACACGGTAGGGGTCTCCGGTTCAAATCCGCACGCGCCTACCAATCCTTTCAAGAACTTACACGGATTACCTTCATTGTCCGTCCACGACAAATTACTCCATTCGAGGAGCCGAAGCGCTCATAAGAGAGGGGTTCAGTCAAATCAGGCTACACTCTGTCATGACCCGATGTTCGATCCTTATGAGCAGTTGCAGGTAGAAACCAAATCATTACGGCTGTCACGCAACCGCAGGCAAAAGTGCCGGTCCAAACCGCGCCGGAACCATAATGTTCGAGGATTTGGGTCCCCAACCATGGCCCAATTGCGACAGCCACACTAAAGCCCATCGTATATAGTCCCATGTACGCACCTGCTAGTTGGCTTGGGGCGATATCTGAGACGAAGGCAGAACTGGCGGGCAGCAGAATCATCTCTCCAAATGTCCAGATCACGATGGTAACGGCGACCGCCGAAACGCTATTGACGAAAATCAACGCACCGAAACCGGCACCGACCAAAAGAGCGCCGAGCGCGATTGCATAGCGATGAGTCCAGTCTGCCATTGCTGCATTCAAAGCAACTTCCACCAGGATGATGATGACCGTATTGATCGCCAGCAATGCGCCGAAGCCAGATTCGGTGATGTGAAGATCGCGAACCAGAAATAACGGCATTGCTGCCAGAGGTTGAAAAAAGACTAATTCGATCGGGATCATTGCCAGCAGGAAATAAATAAACAGCCGATCGCGCAGGACATCGGAATACCGATGTCGGGGAGTGATGTTGTCATCGGTCTTTTGAATAACGTCTTTTTCCAATGATTGGGGACTAATCTCGCGCCATGGCAAAGTCGCGATCAGGACACCGGCAAGAAGGGAAGTTGCACCATCGACATAAAACAACAATTTAAACGAATGCATTGCCAGGAAACCACCGACCACTGGTCCAATGCTCATTCCCAGGTTTATGGCTAAACGGGTGAGAGCGAACGCAGCCTTTCGCTGCTGTGGTCCTGCCAGCTCACCGATGATGGCCATACTTGGAGGACGAAAAGCTTCGCTGGCGATGGCCCAAACTGCAGTGATTGCGAAGATTCCAGGCAGGGAATCGACAAGGGAAAAAACCAGCAATACCAGGCCGGATAGGACCAACGACGTCTTCATGACCCGCAGTCCACCCAGCCGATCGGACAAACGTCCAGACAATGGTGCAATGACGATCGCGCTAATTCCATAGATAGTGATAGCGAGACCAGCGGTAGAGACAGGGAGACGTCTATCAACCGTCAGATAAAGGGTGAGAAAAGGCAGGACCATAGTTCCTGCCCGATTTACAAAGATGGCAAGACAAAGGAACCAGATTTCCCGGCGTAACGATCCTAATGCGCGCCAGGGGTTCAACAACGGGTCGCCTGCCGTTTCGGTTCCGGGTGCGCTTTGCTATCGACTTCGCGATTGTGGTTTTGATTGTTGACCATCGTAGCCGTTTGCTCAAACTGATTGTAATACTGAGCTCCCTTGTACGCCCGCGGTTTCTTTTTGGTAAAAGCACTAACCTGACACGAGCTAAGGGAACACAGATTGAAAGAAAATGACGAGACCGGATCGCCTTCGATCTAGAATGACTCTTCACCATGACTCGCAATCAGCTTAGCCAACTATTCGTGCTCGCCAACGAGTTCAAAGAGGGTGATCTGGACATCGGCGGGACACGTGATGACCACGTACGCGAACAAGCCCGCACCGCCCTAGCCGCAGTGTCGCTCGGAGATATTGCCGGGGCCGACTTCGTTGAAGATCAGGTCACCGAGGCGCTCCATCGATCTTTGGATCCGCCGCTCACCGGTAAAGTGGCCCACCTTACTGTCGCTGAGCTCAAGCGAATTCTTCTTTCGCCCCAGGGTGCGAGTTGGATCGCACATCATCGAAATGGTGTTTCCAGCGAAGCTGCTGCCGCAGTGGTGAAAATCATGACTAATGAAGAGCTTGCGACGCTCTCGTGCAAGCTCTTCAATCCACTGCCGGGAACGGGTGTCGCTATCGGATCACCGGGACACTTCGGCTCGCGAATTCAACCTAATTCCCCCGGCGACGATGAGACGGAGATATTGCTTTCAACACTCGAAGGCATCGCCTACGGTTGCGGCGATGTGATCCTCGGTCTCAATCCTGCCAGCGATGATGTCGACACAATTATCCGACTCGAGCAGTTGCTGCAAAGCGTGGTTGAGCGACTTCAGTTGCCTACGCGGTTCTGCGTGCTGTCGGACATCGTTAAGCAAAGCACTGCGCGCTCTCAAACAAGAGTGGATGTCGGCTTTCAAAGTCTTGCCGGAACCTCGAAGGCAATACTCGGAATGGTGGGGCTCGACGTTGATGGTTTACTCGCCCTTGCCCCCGGCTTTGACGGTCTCTACTTCGAGACGGGTCAGGGTTCCGAAGTAACCAATCAGGCCGCCGAGGGTGTTGATATGGTCACGCTCGAAGCGCGAGCGTACGGCGTTGCGAGACTCATTCATCAACAGACAGGGAGTTGGATGATTGTGAACGACGTAGCCGGCTTCATCGGACCCGAAGTCTTCCGTACCGGCGAGCAGTTGCTACGGGCGTGCCTTGAAGACACTGTGATGGCCAAGCTTCACGGAATAACGATGGGACTCGACGTCTGTGCCACTTTTCATATGGGCATTGGACCATCTGAATTGCAGAACCTCACAGAACGCATCGTGGTCCAAGCTGCTCCAGCCTACTTGATGGCGGTCGCGGGAAACGCGGACCCGATGCTCGGCTACATGACAACTTCGTTTCGGGAGCATCCGAGGTTGCGCCGCCGAACCGGGCGCCAAATCACCTCCACAATGCAGGAGAGACTGATCGAGTTGTCCGCGATGACGGAATCGGGTGCGGTATCGGGGAGGAGTGCGGATGCACTGTATGCGGCGTATCACAAGGCTGGAGGTGACACTCGTTCGTTCGATACGCTCCGAGATGATGCCGCAAAAAAGATCAGTGCGCTTGCAGAACGAGGGTTCGATCTTGGTTACGGCTGCGACGAAGACTACGGTGACCCGCCCGAAGCGAATGCTCGAATTACGGGTATCTACTCAAATGCGCGGCGCGCCCTCTACTCAACACTCGATGAAGCAGTCATCTCTGGTTCGTCGCCATCGTACATTCGAGTGCGCACAAGATCTTCGGATCGGGATGACTACCTGACCCATCCGCCAACGGGCGAGCTGATCGACGACAAAGATACGGCTCGTATTCAGGCACTCTATCCCGCGCGCCGGCCGCAAGTGCAGGTTGTCGTTTCAGATGGACTCAATGCCAACGCGATCAACGAGAACCTGCGTTCGGTGCTACCGGGCGTACGGCGCGAACTTCTCGGGGCAGGGCATCATATTGGCGAGATCGATATAGTTATCGAGAACGGAAGAGTGCGCGCGGGTTATCATGTCGGTTCACTGCTGGAAGCTGAAATAATCGTTCATCTCATAGGTGAGCGACCGGGAACAGGGATCGATACGCTTTCGGCTTACTTAACCTATGGTATGGACCACAACGGTCAATCGCGCTGGGGATCCGGCTTCGACCACTCGTGGACCACGGCCGTTTGCGGGATTCATCGCCGCGGTAAGTCTCCCGAAAGAGCGGTGGAAGAAATAGTGAGATTGGTGGATCTGATGTTCGCCGAACGGTGTTCAGGCGTCACTCTTCGATCCGGGCCCTCAAACAGTTAGCCACAAAAAGGCACAAGAGGAACACAAAGAACTGTAACTGTTAGCAGGCGCTTTTGTGTTCCTTTTGTGCTTTTTTGCGGCTGTTTTCAACCATCAATCGTCAACTCAATACACAGCGGTTCATCCTGCGCGCCATCCGTTCGCTTGAATGCTCCGAGGAACTTCACGCTGTCGATAAACTTTTGATCGTTGCACCGTTCCTTCAGCGCCTTGGCTTCGCTTTCGTCCGCGAGGATGACGCGGCCTCTCGTTCGCTCCAGAAGTCTCTCAAACAATTTCTTCTCCGGCATTTCCCAACCTTTGGGGTTCGTCTTGCTCGTTTTACTTGCCGCCTGTTTGCGATCGACAGGAACCATCGCCACCAGATCGGAACTGGTCATCATTTCCAACCCATGTTTTTTCAGAGTGGCGTTGTGACTGCCGTGATGCCCGACCTTATAAAACACCGTGTGTTCGAGTAAGTCTTTGGCTTTGATCTTCTCCTTGGTGCCTGCGTCGCCAGGAACCTCCCACGTCAACTTCTGCCACGAAAGCCAATTAGAAAACTGCGCATCACCGGGAAACAGCAAGACCTTCTTACTGCTGATGAATTCAATGGCAAACGCCAGGCACGTATTGTTCGTGTAAGTGTCGAGATTCAACGCCAGATTTCCAACCATCGACAGCCAGTCACTCTCTATTCGTCTCCACTTGTCGGCAGCTACTGTGGCGCCGATAGGTTCTTCGTCAGCGGGGGCGGCGGTGGCAGCCGGTGCTTGCTGGCCACCTGGCGGAACTGCGGCGCCGGGCGCCTGTGGAGCAGCAGTTGCCGGCACACTCGGCGGTTTTTGGTAGAACCCATAATATTTTTGAAAGAACTCCTGCTTCTGTGCGTCCTCGGGCGTCATTCGCGACCGTTTCTCGAATGGTTGAAACGCTTCCTCAGGGGGAGCATCCTCGTCGTCACCTCCGACAGCCGCGAAGAAACTGTCCATAAGTGCGAAGGCGTTTCCGGCAAAGGCTTTTCCTTCTTCCCGGTATGTGTCCTCCTCCGGCGGATTCACTCGCGTGAACGACTCGAAGTCTTCGGACGGACCCAATATATAAACGCGTATGTCTTCAAAACCCGGGAGCGGGAACATCATGCCGGGTGTACAAAAACGCGGACGGCCGGCGGAATGCGACATTGCAAACTCCCACGCCGGCGAACGCCCTTTCTTCTTCTTCTCCGCAGCACCCAAAACGTCGTCTTCGAAGAACTCGTTAAGGAGAAACTCAACCTCCTGCTTTAGACCCACATGCTCATTCGAGTCCATTTGCGCGACCGCCGCTTTCAATCCTGTTATCTGTTTTTTGAATCGCTCGCGTACGGCCTTGTATTGTGGATGGGCTTCGTCGTCCATCCACCCGGCCCAAACCTCACCGAATTCCATTTTCTCGAAGAGATCTTTGGCTTGACCAAAACCCGAAATGTGATCCGCATGCTCGTGAGTCAATACAACTGCGTCGAGCCGCGCTTTCGGCTGACCGCTTGCCCGAAGCGTAGCGTCTATATCGGCGACGACTGTGCGCATGATTTCTTTGCCGTTGGTTGTGCCCTGAAGCAGACCACAGTCGATCAACATGTTGTATTCGTCTTTTCCGTCTTCTCTGAATGTGAGCAGGAAGCAGTCTCCGAGGCCCTGACGGTACATGCGAATCTGTACTGAAGGATTATGACTTTGTGCCATGCTGTCCTCTCTTCAAACTAAACGTCGCTATGTAGCAACGCGAATGGTTCCGCTTCTTCTGGAGGACCGAAGTACGTCGCGCGCAGCGAAGCGCTCTCCCCTGTCCGGTAAGCACGCTGTCGTTTGAGTCGACCATCTGAATCGTCAATCATCTTTTTGACGACATACTTCAATTTCAAATTATTCAGATCGAAAACCATCGTGCAGCCACCGCGAAAAGCAAACTTCCCAGCATCAGGATCTTCCGGCGCTGCTGCTGGCGGAGTTGCCGGAGCAGGTGTTGCAGGAGTAGTGGGTGTTGCCGGCGCTGCTGCCGGCGTTTCTTCGTCCAAAGAGAGCTTCCGTTTTTGCGTGATTGACACAACCACTCGATTTACGGGCGTACCATCAGGCGCTGTTCTCTGCGCGCCGCGGAAAGAGTGCACTTCGAAACTATACCGGCCGCTATCACTTTCCAGGCCTGACAGCTTGTCTTTTCTATCTGGCGTTTCGAAAAGAAAGAGACCAGTCAGATCTTCAAACTTCTTTACGTCGTCGGGAGCTGCGTCCAACTTGAAGTAAACCAGCCATCGATGCAAAACACTTTTCGCAATGCTTGTTAGGTTGAAGATCTTTTCCCGGTCCGACATGGTTTGCCATACAACCATAGCGGCATTACTTTTTTCTTTATCATCGAAGGTGGCCCAGGATTTCGTCGCAGGGTAAGGCTTGAAGATAAACGGAGGAGCGAATTGCTGATGCGCAAACAGATAGTTCCAGAGTTCACCTCTCTCCTTATCAGGTATCGCTTGCCAACGCTGCTCGAGATCGGGGATGAGTCTTGACTTCAGAATATCTACATACCACTGTTGTTCCAACTCCAACTGCTCTAACCTGGGGAACTGATCCAAATAACTCAGGTGATGAATGAAAAACCTCAAACTACTTGCAATGAACTTAAACACTACCTGCTGATCTTCTTCGTGAATGCTGGCCCAGCTTAGACTCTCTTGCGAAAGCGTGCGAATGTCACGCGGGTAGATCCCGCGACGTCGAAATGCCTCGATGAAAGCAATGCGATAACCACGCTCGTCCTCGGCAAACAAGTCGGCGTCGGCGGTGATGATCGCGCGCAGGTAATCGCCGAAGGTGATATCGACCGGCGGGCAATAATCCAGCGCCCGAATGCACATATTCAACACGTGTTGCGCAGATTTCGCGGCCTCATCGGCTAAACGATCGACAAGATCCGGGTGGAGCTCACCTGGCGTCAGGATGCCTGTGCCATTCGAGGCAATGCGAAGCAGGTCAGCTATGCGGCGTTTATATATCGAAAGGAACGCCTCGAATACGGCGGCCACGAGAATCGCGCCCCGCCTGTGCGGCTCCAGTTCGGTCTGGTAATCATTTGGATCCGGTTCACGCGGTTTCCACTTTTTCTCTTTGGGATCGAACTCGCCGATGGCATCGCGCAACGCGCCGTACTGACCGATGGCCCTGCCGAACTGCTGAGCCAGTTGTCCCAGCAAGCTTTGCTCGGCGAGGTTGCCGCGTGTCTTTGCGATCTGCTGGCGCAGCACTTCGGGAAACGAGAAGTGTTGGAACAGGGCCACGATGTCCGCAAACGCCTCGTGAAAGGCGAGCGTATCCCGATGACTATTCTCGATGAAACGACGATGCATTCCGTCCAACAATGCGTGTGTAGTTTCGTGCGCGATGATGTCGTGCGAGAGACAGGTGAACACTATTCCGTTGGGAATGTGATCTCCGGGCGCGCCCGATGATGCAGGGAAATACCCGAAGAGCAGGGCCTTCTTCGTCGGGCTGTAATACGCGTTGGCCTGGCGTAGAGCATGCGGATAGACTCGGAGGCGCGGTAGAAACTCTCTCTCCTCTCCGTCGCGGTACGACGACCAGAGCGCTCTTCTTCCGAGGGCTTTTTCAAAATTCTGAATGGTAGTCATCACCACGGCGTAAACCATTTGCTGGTGAAACTGAGGATTGCTCTCGGAGGGCACCAAGCCATCCTGCGCCAGAATGTACGAGTCATTCAGGTCGACCGGCTCGTAGAAGTATTTACTGGCGGGATCGAAATCGACGACCTCGATATATTCCCCGACGGGACCGATCTTCAGATCTGTTTCCCAACGAACTTTGAAGACAGCTTCGTTGACAAGAGCAGTATCGAGTTGCACCGACAGGCTGGGATCAAAACTGTAGCCGCGCAAGCGCCTTACGCTGGGTGCCGGCACACGGTTGTTTGGCATTACCTGCCACCTCCTGATTGTTTGCCTATCATTAAGTGTCTGAAAGTTGAAAATATTTCGGATCTCTGCGGTCCTCTGCGTATCTCTG
>JBIOUJ010000098.1:0-12667 GCA_044867025.1 Pyrinomonadaceae bacterium
CAGAGATACGCAGAGGACCGCAGAGAGAAGCTTCAAGGCTTGGGCGCAAAATAAGTGCGACGTCCGAAGATCTGATACTCCGGATGTCCCTTCACCTCGAAATCGAGCTTGCGTCGCTTGCCGTCACGCTCTTTGTTCGTCGGATAGTAGCCGACGATGTATCGCTTGTTGATGTCGGAAAAGATCCGTGAGTAAATTTGTTCGGCTTGCCCCGGTGTTTCCAGGAACTCCGTCCAGCCACCAGTCATCACCGCAACGGGCACGAGCGCCGACTGCTGTTTGAATTGAAGCTCGGCCCGCCACCGATCGTACTCTTCCGTGAAATCCGCTTCGTCGCGCTCTACACGCTCCTTCACTTTTCGTCTCGCGTCAGAAGACAAGGTCTCCAGGATCTTGGCCTGTGCCGCCTGACGATCGGCCCTGATTTTTTTCGACTGCTCCTCGATCGATAAACCGACAAGTTTGGGCCCGGGAATCACCGTGTACACAGTCGCACGCGTTCGCTCAACCGCGCGATAAACATCGTCAAGACTGAACTCGGTTAGATTTCTCGACAACTCCCTCTGATGAAATTGAAAACTCTCCTGTGCCTTTACCAGTGCGTCACCTTTTAGACCGACTGGCGGAGTGATCGCGATTACGGGATTGCGCAGAAAAACAGCTTCATCGCCGTCAGTTTGAAAAATGATGATGGGCCGCACGTCCTCTTCGTCGAAAGCTTCGTTCAGAGTCGCCATCAAGGCGCTGTACTGCGCGCTGCGACCGATACGAAGTTTGCGGGCACGTCCAAGGAAGCCGGTTTTTAGTTTCGTTCGATCCAGTAACTCGTCTAGCTCGTTCTTCAGCTTCTGTTTGTCGTTAGTAAAATCAACGAGCATCTCGACGTCGTCAGTGACGATGGCCATTCGATCCCTCGGGCTAAGCTTATCCACCAGCACCTTCGCGGCAGCAACGCTGTTGTTTAGATACGCCAACTGACTGCCGCTATAGTCGATTATCAAAACAATCGTGCGAGGCACGCCGGCATTGTCGCCACGCACGAAATGTCCAACTTTCTGTGGTGCGTCGTCTTCCGTAATCGAAAAATCATCGGCGGTGAGACCGGTGACGGCGTTTCCGTGACTATCGACCACTAAGAGATCGGTGCTCACGAGCGAAGTATCGATGCGAATGACGTCGCCGTCGTTGAGTTCCGTGCCAGTGCCGTTATTCGAGTCGACGACACTGTTTTTCTCAGGATTCCACTTCAGGCGTTTGAGACTCGAACCAAAGTCTTTGATCTCCTTGCGTCGGGGCGACTGGGCCAGCGAAACAGTGAGCAGAGTGAGAGTCAGGAATGAGATTACTGTAAGTCGAAGAGCGGTACCGCGCATAAAGAGTGTTCAGAGTTCAAGCTTTAGCTTGTGTTTTAAGACAGCCTAAAGGCTGAACTCTAAACGCGCGACAGCTCGGCCACGATTTCGCGAATCGCTTTGCGCGCTTCTTCCACTTCTTCCGGCTTGAACGAGATCGCTCCCACGACGGCGTGACCGCCACCGCCGTAACGTTCGCAGATCTTCGCGATATTGTGAGTACGCGGCACCGGCGCCCATGGGTTCGAGCCCACGGAAATCTTTGTGCGCTGCGGGCCGCGCGTCAGCGCCACCGAGTAAGTGGTCTCAGGATGCAGGTAGTATGGAATGAACTTGTTGAACCCTTCGTAACCTTCGTCGACGAGGTCGAAATGGACCACGCCGTTCGCGGCGATCGCTTTTCTTCGCACGGCTTCGAGCGTCTCGAGATGCTGTTGCAGTATCGGCTTCAAACGTCGCTGTACTTCGGAACTCGTCGCGACTTCCTCGAGCGATTTAACTGTAAGGTCGCGAATGATTCGCTCGATGAACGCATCGTCCGGATCCGCTTCGATCACCTGCATCAGTTGCAACGCGGGTTCTTTCAACTCCACACACTGCGCCGGCGACTCGTACAACGCGCCGTCGATGACGTGGGCCCAGTGGACCAGCGATGTGATCGGTTCGGGATTGAAGCCGAAACGCTCGTGCGCAACGTCGGCGATGAATTCCGTGCACGACTTTCGTGTCGGGTCGAGAAACTTCCGTCCGGATTTGTCTGCACGAAAATGTGCTTCGTCTTCGGGGGTTAGAAACGCCGACTCGTGATGATCGAACCACCACGTTAGTTTTTCCGAAGCTGCGTATTTGAAATCGACGATGGCGTTCTCTTCCGAGTCAAACATCGCCAGGTCAAACAAGTTGCCGGGACGATGCACCAGGCCTGTGTAGTTGACTTCAGCTTCGGGATGGATGCGTTCTTTGTAGAAGCGCGTGAAAGTCGCAGCGGAAGCGACACCGTCGAAGCAGTGACCGTGATAGAGAAGACGAAGGTTCATTGTGGATTAAGCCACGGATTTCACGGATAAATCACGGATGTGATCCGTGATTTATCCGTGAAATCCGTGGCCAAAATAAACGATCAATTCTTACAGGGCTGAATCACACCGGCGGACGTAGACGGGGCGCCGACCTTCGACGCGATAAACTTGTCAACCTCCTCTTCAATCAACTCGCCATTCACCACCCATGTTGTTTCGACGAGCACGTCGCCCTTGGAGTTACATTTGCTCGGATCGAGGAAGATGTTCCACGGCGAACCCCAGTTGCGCTTGTCGCCCGTGAGTTGCCGGTACTCGTAGTGAGGTGTCTTCACCTTGTCTTCCCTCGCTTCGGACTCGGTGACGACGGGATAGGGTGGACCAGCCTCGCCGAAGTAGTTTTTCACGTCGTCGCGCGATGCGTATTCACTCACACCGATAACCTGGAATCCCTGGTCCTTGTACTTCTCGTACAACTTCGCCGCGATCGGCGCCTCGTTCTTCCAGTTTCCGCACCACGGCGCGAAGTAAACAACCATCACCAGCTTCTTCCCGGCAATGAGCTTGCGCAGATCTTCCGGTTTGTCAGTCTTGAGATTCGGGAGCTGCCAGTTTTTGTAATTGACCGTCTTCTCCACCAACGGCGAATACTCGTGACCGGCCTGTGCGGTTGCAAGCGCGGGTGAAACAAGTAGCGCGAGAATCGAGAGGAACAATAGTTTCTTCATGGTATTACTCCGTCCGAAGTTAATTGGCGCTCGCCGTGACAGGCGTTTCCGCCAGCAACGGCTTGACCGCCGCTTCCCACCCAGCTTTGTCTCTGGCTCCAATAATCTTTTGACGAATACGTCCCTGGCGATCGATCAGGTAAGTTGTCGGCAACACTTGCTGCGCGTATTTAACTTTGGCATCACTGCCGCCGAGCAGCACTTGATACTCAAACTTCGCAACCGACTGCTGATACGCGTTTACATCGTCGGCTGTGTCGTCGAGAGACGCGCCTACGATCTTCAACCCCTGTGCTTGCAGTTCGCTCTGCAATGTATTCAGCGCGGGAATCTCTTCACGACACGGGATGCAGTAAGTGGCCCAGAAATTCAGCAGCACAACCTGCCCCTGGAGTTCCTTGAGTCGAAATGGCTGGCCCGCGAGTGTTTTAAACTCGACGTCGGGCGCCACCTCGTAATTTGCGTTTGCTGTCGCAGGCGCCGCCGCCGGCGTCGTTTGCTTGAACTTGCCGCTCAGCACGCCTTCGACATTCGGAATCCACGCCATGAATCTCGAGCTGGCCAGGAAGGTTGATTGTCCGCTCATGATCAAGAGGCCGATAAAGATCAGGATCACGCCCGAAATGACCTCGACCTTGTGCAAGTGCCTCCGAAAGTTTTTGTAGAAACCAAGAAACTGATTGATACCGAGGCCGGTCAATAAAAACGGCACAGCCAGGCCCGCGGAGTAAAACGCCGAAAGCACCAGGCCGCTGCGCCAGCCACCGCTTGTCGCTGCGAGGCCGATGATGCCGCCGAGGATCGGACCGATGCACGGCGTCCAGCCTGCGGCAAAAGCCATCCCCAGGACGGCTGAACTCAGAAAACCTGTCGGCTTATCGCTCGAGAAGAAGCGTGTGTCTTTGTAGAGTGCTCCAATCTTGAGCAGTCCGATGAGTTGTAAACCAAAGGCGATGATGACGACGCCACCGATGATTCGCACCCATGGATTACTCGTAATTGCAGCGCCGACGAGTCCCGCAGTTGTACCGAGCAGAAGAAAGATGACTGACAAACCAGCGTTGAATGCGAGCGAGTTGAGAATTACTGCGCGACGGTTACTCGTGCCTTCCTTTAATCCGTCGATGCTGACGCCGGAGATCTGCGCGATGTAACCCGGCACGAGCGGCAATACGCACGGCGATAGAAACGAGAGTACTCCCGCAGCAAACGAGATCCCTATATTTAATAATGAAATGCCTTGATCCATGTCTTAAAACAATTTGTTCGCGTTCAGAGTTCAGCCTTTAGGCTGCTGCTTCGGCAAGCAAGCTGAAGCTTGGACTCTGAACGACGTGAACTATTCATCTAAGAGTTTCTTAACCATCTCTTCTAACTTCGCAATCTCTTTTTCACTCGCACCAATCGAGATGTATCGCACCACACCTTTGCGATCGATCAAAAACGAAGTTGGAAGTTGAAATACGCCGTAATTAAATTCGTTCGTGTTCGAATCGGAAACCACGAACCCGTACGGCAACGCATTTCGCTTCCTGAACTCGCGAAGGTAGACGAGCTCTTCGTTCTCGTTCAGTTGACGCCCGTCGCCGTGTCCATAGTACTTGGTCACGCCCAGAATCACGAACCCCTTGTCTTTGAAAGTGTTCTGCCAGCGCGCAAAATTCGGAAGTGTATAACGGCATGGACCACACCACGGCGCCCAAAAATCCAGCAGCACAACCTTGCCGCGAAGATCCTCGAGCTTTACCGCCTTTTGCTCGATCCACTGTTCTCCAGTCAGCTCGGGCAAGACCGTCTTCGCCGGAGTTAAGCTGGAATCGAACAATTGACCTATCGCCAGCGACGGATCGAGTCGCAGCAGTCGAGCAGTGGTGTCTCTGTAGAGACTCGCCGCAGGAAACGCGACCGCCATGCGACGAAGATCGGTCCACAGGGCCAGCGCCTGATCCTTCTGATTCGTTTTGATATAGGCCTCAGAAAGATAAATTGCGGACTTCAGCAGTATCTCGTCGCGCCTGAAGACTTCGGTTTTGTTTGCCTTAGTAAAAGCCTTCGCCGCTTCAAACATCTGCTTCGCGTGCGCAGTCATCGACGCGAAGTCTTTCGCGCGCCAGTAAGCCTCGGTGATCAGAAGCTCCATACGGTAACGATCGTCGGGGTTCTGCGGCTGATGACGCGCGTAGTCTTCGATTGTGGCTTTCGCTTCCGGCAGCAGATCCTTTTTGACCGTGTAGAGCACGAGGACGTTGCGCGCGAGCTGCGCGCGGTTTCCTTCACGCGTGTCCTTCAAGAAAAGGCGCATTGTCGCGAGTGCGGCGTCGGCGTCGCTCGACAGGTGTTGCAACATGCCGAGGTAGTAGAGATCGTCGCCTGCTAACGGTGAGCGCGACTGAAGCGTCGCGGCGTTTCGGATCGCCAGTTCCTTCTGCTCTTTTTTCGTTTGCGCTTCGAGCTTGGGATCGTAGGGCAGTTTTTGCTTGTTGAACTCCTGAAATTTGCGTCCGAGATAACCATTAGCGTCTTCGTAAAGTTCCTGCGCGGGGCGCTTGTCTGGTTTCAGATCTGTCTTGGTGTCAGGAGCGAGGCCCTGGGCAAAGCTCGACACTGTTGCCGCGAGTATTAGCAAGAGAACGGATGAGAATTTCGGAATCATTTAACTGATACAGCTTTAGGATAAAAACGTTCGGGACTAAAAGGCACGAGCAAAGGTGAAGCGACACCTTCGACAATTGCTTCGGAAATCAACTCTCCGGTTATCGGAGCGAGTAAGATTCCGTTTCGGTAATGCCCGGTTGCATAAAACAGCCCGTCAATTTCAACACAAGGACCCAGCACAGGCAAACCGTCAGCGGCACGGGGCCGCAAACCCGCCCAGGTGTCGACGATTGGCAAATTGGAGATCGCAGGCGAGATTTCGTGTGCGTTCTGGAGAATCTTGTTGATTCCGCCCGCAGTGACGGACTTGTCAAACCCCGCGTTTTCGCTGGTTGAGCCGGCGAGCAAGCGGCCATCTCGTCGTGGGACGATATAACCGCGACGGCTGAAAATCACGTGACGCGTCAGTTGCGGTTTCGCTTCAAGACAAACCATCTGACCGCGAACGGGTTCGATCGAAAAACTCGTGTGCCTGATAAAACTCGACCACGTTCCGGCGGCGACAACCGCGGTTGAACACGTTATCGCGCCGCTGCTCGTTTGCACGCCAGTCAAACGATTGCCTTCGATGACGAGAGAGTCGACGTTTGTTCCGGCGAGAACGTTAACGCCGAGATTGCTGACGCTGTTTGCCAATGCGTTTAGCAACCTGCGATTCTCGACTTGAATGTCCTGTGGAAACAGCAGTGCGCCGGTGATGGATTCGGAGATGCAAGGCTCCAGCGCGCGTGCTGCGGATGTGCTCAGCAGTTCAATAGCCAGCCCTGCGCGACTCTGAAAGTAGTAGCCTTTTTCGATCTCTTCCTGATCCGTGCTGTTCAGAGCGAGATAGAGAGTTCCGGTCGTGTCGAGCTCGACGTCGATTCCCGTCTCCTCGTGCAGCGCGGCAGCGAAGGAAGCGTAGAGATCGCGGCTGCGACACGCGAGTGTGAAGAAGTCGTCTTTTGTCGCAGCCTCGACTTGCGGCAACAACATCCCCGCAGCAGCGAAGGACGCTTCGGTACCGAGCCGTCCTCTTTCGATCAAACAAACATCACGCACGCCGCGCAGAGCCAGAGCACGGGCGATCGTCAACCCGATCACGCCGCCCCCGATCACGACAACTTCGTAACTGCTTTTCATGTTATTCTTGCCCGAAATGCATCCTATCACACTGATTCCAGGCGACGGCATTGGCCCCGAAGTAGCCTCAAATGTAGTGCGAATCATCGAGGCGTCCGGTGTCGATATTCAATGGGAAACTCATTACGCAGGCGCGCAGGCGCTCGAAAAATTCGGCAACACGCTGCCGCAGGATCTGCTCGACTCGATCACCCGCAACAAGGTCGCGCTCAAGGGACCGATCACGACGCCGATCGGCAAGGGTTTTACGTCCGTCAATGTCGGGTTGCGCAAGACGCTGGATCTTTATGCCAACCTGCGGCCGGTGCGGGCGCTGCCGAATGTTCCGTGTCGTTATCCGGAACTCGATCTCGTGGTGGTTCGCGAAAACACGGAGAGCTTGTACGCGGGTTTGGAACACGTCGTCGTTCCGGGCGTTGTCGAGAGTTTGAAGATCATCACCGAGAAGGCCTCGACACGTATCGCGCGTTTTGCGTTCGAACATGCAAAACGCGAGTCGCGCAAGAAGGTGACGGCGGTCCACAAAGCAAACATCATGAAGCTTTCAGATGGGCTGTTTCTGGAGTGTTTTCGCAAAGTGAGTCAGGACTATCCGGAGATCACGGCGGACGACAAGATTGTTGACAACGCGTGTATGCAACTCGTGATGCGACCGGAACAGTTTGACGTGATGCTGCTCGAGAATCTTTACGGCGACATCGTTTCGGATCTGTGCGCGGGATTGGTTGGAGGGCTGGGGCTAGTGCCGGGTGCGAACATCGGCGAGAAGGGCGCGGTGTTTGAAGCGGTACACGGATCGGCGCCTGATATCGCAGGCCAGGGGATCGCAAATCCGACGGCGCTTTTGCAGTCGGGGATTTTGATGCTGCGTCACATCGGCGAGCGAGAAGCCGCCGACCGTGTCGAGAATGCGATGCTTGCAGTGTTCACCGAGGGCAAAGTGCGGACGCGCGATATCGGTGGAACCGCGAAGACGGCGGAGTTCGCGGATGCGATTATTCAGAAGATGAATTAAGCCACAAAAAGGCACAAAAGACATATTTGTGCTTTTTTGTGGCTCCAATGATTTTCAGCGGGCCATTAAATCTTCGATTTCCTCTGCCTGCTTAGGCACCTTGGTCGTCAACACTCTTGGTCCGTTGTTGGTGCAGAGGACATCGTCCTCGATCCGCACGCCAATCCCGAGATACTTCTCCGGCACGTCTTTCGTATCTGGCGCGATATAAATCCCCGGCTCGACCGTCATCACGACACCCGGTTCGAGCGCGCGCGACTCCTGACCAAAGTAGTAACGTCCCACGTCATGCACGTCGATCCCGAGCATGTGCCCGAGTCCGTGCATGTAAAACTTCTCGTACTTCTTCTCCCTGATAAGCTCTTCAGGCTTACCCTTTAACAACCCAAGCTCGACCATGCCTTCCGTCAACACCTCGATCGAGTGTTGCTTCAACTGATCGTGCGTCACACCGGGCCGCACCATCTCGACGCACGACATCTGCGCCTTCAGTACAAGATCGTAAACCTCGCGTTGCGGTTTTGAGTAACGCCCGTTGATCGGAAAAGTGCGCGTGATGTCGGAAGCGTAGCCTTTATATTCGGCGCCCGCGTCGATCAGCACCAGGTCGCCGTCGCGTAGCTCGCCGTCGTTGTTGATGTAATGCAGGACAGTCGCATTTGGACCAGCGCCGATGATCGACGTGTATGCCGGAGCGGACGCACCACGCCGCCGGAACACCTGTTCTATCAGGGCTTCAATCTGATACTCCTGCATGCCGGGCCGCACCGCCTTCATCGCTTCGCAATGAGCTTCCGCGGCGATGTCAGCGGCCGTTTGCATGATCTCCAGCTCTTCGGGACTCTTGATCACGCGCATCTCATGAATGATCGTTCCCGGATCGACGATCGTCTGCGGCGGATGAATCGGCTTGCGATTCAGTGCGCGCATGCGTCCAATCTCTTTAATGATCGCGTCGTCGAGATCTCGATCCACGCCGAGCCTGTAATAGAGCACGTCGGCGCCGTCGAGAAATTCGGCGAGCTTTGCTCCGAACTCGGCGATTGGGAAAGCCTCATCAGCCCCAAATTCACTCTTCGCGCCTTCAACACCCGCGCGACGGCCGTCCCAGATCTCTCTTTCCGGATCTCGCGGTCGCACAAACAACGTGTATTTCGGATCTTTTTCACGTCGAATGACGGCCAGTGAATCCGGTTCTTCAAAGCCAGTCAGGTAGAAGAAATCCGAGTCTTGCCGGAAACGATAATGCGTATCGTTGGAGCGCCGGGTGTCGTGTGCGCCGGGAATAATCGCCACGGATTTCGGAGCCATGCGACGCATAAATTCTTTGAGTTGGGGTCTGATCATATCCACAGATTACACCGATTGCACAGAATCTGTGTAATCGGTGTAATCTGTGGATGACATGATCATTTCCTACGACCCCTCGACAGGCCAGGAGAATGGGCGTGTGCCGCTGACGTGTGCGTCGGAAGTTGTCGCCGCCGTCGACCGAGCGCGCGCGGCACAAGACGCATGGGCCAGGCTCTCGTACAGCGAACGCGCTCGCTTCATCCTGCGTGCGCGTGAAATCGTCCTGGACCAGGTCGACGAGATCGCCAAATTGATCGCACGTGAAACCGGCAAACCTCCCGCCGAAGCCACCTCCATGGAGATCGTACCCACTCTCGATCTCATGAATTACTTCGCAAAGAACACCGAGAGCATCCTCGACCGCCGCAAGATCGACATCGGCCAGTACGGATTGATGGGTCGCTCGTCGTACGTGGTCTATAAGCCGCTGGGCGTCGTCGGAGTCATCTCGCCTTGGAACTTTCCCTGGGCCACTCCGCTCGACGAGGTCGTACTGGCGCTGATGGCCGGCAATGCCGTGGTTGTGAAACCGAGTGAGCTGACACCGCTGACCGCGTTGAAGATTGCAGATGTATTCAAACAAGCTCAACTACCCGAAGGCTTGCTCGCGATCGTCACTGGCGATGGATCAACAGGCGCAACGCTCGTCGAGTCGGGCGTGAATAAGATTATGTTCACCGGAAGTGTGAACACGGGTAAGCGTGTCGCCGAAGCTGCATCAAAACATCTTGTTCCGGTCGTGCTCGAGCTCGGCGGAAAAGATCCGATGATCGTTTGTGAAGACGCCAATCTCACAAACGCAGCGCGTGCAGCGATCTGGGGGGCTTTCTGCAACTCCGGCCAGGCGTGTGCTTCGATTGAGCGCTGCTACGTACACGAGTCAGTCGCCAACGAGTTTGTCGATCTGGTTGTGAAGGAAACTCGCGCGCTCAAGCAGGACAAAGCTTCGGTAGATGCAATCGACATCGGAGCAATGACGAATGAACGACAGTTACAGATCGTCGAGGACCACGTGAGCGATGCGGTCGAACGTGGCGCGCAGATCCGTGCGGGCGGTCATCGCCTCAACGGTTCTGGTGGCTGGTTTCACCAACCGACGGTAGTCACCGGAGTCGATCATTCAATGAAGATCATGCGCGACGAGACGTTTGGTCCCGTGCTGCCCATCATGACTTTCAAGACCGACGAAGAGGCGGTGCGGCTGGCGAACGACAGCATTTACGGTCTGACCGCGAGCGTCTTTACGCGCGACATCGGCCGCGGGCGGCGGCTGGCCGAACAGATCGACGCCGGAACAGTCATGATCAACGAGGTCGTTTACACCCACGCCGTCGCGCAGACCCCGTGGGGCGGAGTAAAGCAAAGCGGCTACGGCAGGACCCATGGCCGGCTCGGATTGCTCGAACTGGTTTCCGCGCAACATATTCATGTGAATGGAGTTCCGGGTATTCCAGACGTCTGGTGGTTCCCTTACACGAAGCAGGCGGGGCAGTTGTTTCGCAGCTTCGCGCGGCGCTTCACGACCGGCTCCGTCCTCAACTCTTCGTTACTTTTGCCGCAAATAATCGACAGATTGCGCAAATTACGTAGATAGAAAATCTGGGGACTTTTGGTATACTCCCCGCCATCCCAGCATCACTAATCACTTCTCTGGGACGCCCTGTAAGGTTGTGTCTTTGCTCAGTTGTCGTTCGTAGTCTTGCTCCCAAATACTACTAGCATTCGTTTCTCACGTAGCCCTGACCTTGGAGGAATGTCTGTGAAAAAACTGCATGCGTTACTGATGATGTTAGTTCTGTGTACTGTTACTTCGATGCCGCTGGTGGTCCAAGCGCAGAGCGAGAGAGCTCTCCAACAGCGAGCCGAGATTAGCTACCCCACCCACTTTGACAAAACCACCAAACCGCTTCGCGAAATGTTCGACACCGGCGAGAAGCCGGAACCTGCTCGTGGTGGAAAAGATTTCGAACCCGGCAGGCCGCAGCCAGTTGGAAATACAAACACACCCTTCACCGATGCGTTGGCTGAAAGGGGTGTCAGCTCGCCGTCAGCGCTCCATGAGATAAAGGCATCCACGAATGGCACGCCCGTCGATCCAAGCTTCCGCGTCGCGCCGCCGGACACCACCGGCGACGTTGGACCAAACCACTACGTGCAATGGGTCAACTTGCGTTATTCGATCTACACCTTGACGCGCGGCGCCAATAACGAGATCACTGCGTTCAATCTTGTTGCTGGATTTCCGAAAAATGGCAACGTTGTGTGGCAAGGCTTCGGTGGTCGCTGCCAGTCAGACAACGACGGCGACCCGATCGTGCAATACGATCAGCTCGCAGACCGTTGGGTGCTGACGCAATTTGCGGTTTCGGGCCAGCCATATACTCAATGCGTCGCCGTATCGACCGGCCCGGATCCGACAGGCACGTATTTCCGGTATGCCTTCTCGTACAGCCGAGATTTCCCCGACTATCCGAAGATGGGCGTTTGGCCGGATGCTTATTACATTAGTTACAACATGTACAAGAACGGTCGTAGCTTTGTCGGCGGCCAGGTTTGTGCGTTTGAACGCGCACAGATGCTGGCTGGCGGCGCTGCGCGCCAGGCTTGTGTCAGAACCACAGCGGGCCACAGTCTCGAACCGGCCGACCTTGAAGGAGCAACTTTGCCACCCGCAGGATCACCAAACCTGCTCATGAGCATTACCAGTACGGCCGTCCAATTCTGGAGGTTTGCAGTTAACTGGGGTGCCGGCACCGGGACGTTAACTGGTCCAATTAACGTTTCGGGAGTCGCTGCATTTAGCAGGGCTTGTGGTGGTGGTGTTTGCGTCCCACAACCTGGCACTAATCAACAACTCGACACGTTGGCCGATCGATTGATGTATCGATTGAGCTACCGCAATTTCGGCACGCATGAAGCGATGGTCATCAACCATTCAGTGACCAGCGGCACGGGCGTAGGAATTCGGTGGTACGAGTTGCGCAATGCTGCCGGGCAGACTCTCGGCACGGCGAATCCGGTTCTCTTCCAACAAGGCACATTCGCTCCAACGAACGATTTTCGCTGGATGGGAAGCGCCGCGATGGACAAGACCGGCGGTATCGCCATTGGATACAACATCTCCAATGCGAGCACCATTAAACCGAGCATTCGCTATGCGTATCGAGGTCCGTCAGATCCGGCGGGAACGCTGGGTAACGAAACATCCGTCCTGGTAGGAAACTTTATCCAGTCTGCATCGTTGTCACGCTGGGGCGATTACAGCACCATCAGTGTCGACCCTGTTGACGGGTGCACGATGGTCTTCACATCTCAGTTCCAACCGGCAAACGGTAATTTCAACTGGGCCACGTTTATTCATAGCTTCAAGCTATCTACGTGTAACTAGTGAATTGATTTAAGCCGCAGATTTTCGCAGATGAA
>JBIOUJ010000099.1:0-11560 GCA_044867025.1 Pyrinomonadaceae bacterium
CTGCGTTCCTCTGCGCCTCTGCGGTAAAACAGATCTCCTACCGCAGAGGCGCAGAGGAACGCAGAGATACGCAGAGAAAATGCTATAACATCCGGCGAAATTATGAGGAACGAACCGCGAAACATCCCTGAACTGCTGAAACAGCGCGTGCGGGCCGCGCCGGACAAGCCTTTTCTCTTCTCAGAAGCGGGTGGGCGCGAGTTTACGTACGCGGAGTTTGAAGGTGCCGTGAATCGCACCGCCCGGCTGCTCGCGACCAAGGGCATCCGGAAGGGCGACGTGGTCAGCCTGCTCATGCCGAACAGCGTGGAATACGTCATCGCCTACTTTGCGTGCTGGCAAATCGGCGCTCTCGCTGGTCCAATCAACTCGCTGCTCAAGGCACCGGAGATCGAATACGTAATTTCGAATTCTGAAGCCAAGGCGTTGCTGGTGAATTCGGAGTTTCTTCCGATAATCAACCAGCTCCAAAATACCCCCGAGGCAGTCATCACCTTCGACGACGAGGCCGCGGCAACATCGAGCGTTTCAGAAACCGTAACTCCAGACGCCGAGATCTCTTCAGAAGACGAAGCCATAATAATTTACACCTCCGGCACGACCGGCAAACCCAAGGGCTGCTTACTCACGCACGGCAACGTCATCGCGAACGCACGCCAGATCAGCAGTTGGCTCGGATTCACGGAAGCAGATCGATTGCTCACGATGATGCCGCTGTTTCACATGAACGCGGTTTCGGTCACAACGATGTCGGCGCTCTACGCCGGCGGCTCGACGGTCGTGAGTCAGAAATTCTCGGCGTCACGTTTCTGGCAGATCATCTCCGATTACCAAATCACTTCGTTTGGTTCGGTGGCGACGATGCTCTCGATGTTGTTGACCACTTATCCCGACGGAGTTCCCGAGGGTTTGAATACCCGGCAGTTGCGTTTCGCGATGTGTGGATCAGCACCTGTGCCCGCCGAGGTATTAAGACGTTTTGAAGAGACGTTCAACTGTTTGGTAGTCGAAGGCTATGGTCTATCCGAGTCGACTTGCAGATCGACGTTCAATCCGCCGGACAAGCGACGGCGGCCCGGTTCGTGTGGTGTTCCGATAGGCAACGAGATGCGCATCGTAGACGAAGAGGATCGCGAAGTGCCTTACGGCGAGTTGGGCGAAATCGTCTTGCGCGGTGAGAACATTCTGAAGGGGTACTACAAAAACGATCTCGCCAATGCGACCGCGTTTCGCAATGGCTGGTTTCACACTGGAGACATCGGATATCGCGATGCTGACGGCTTCTACTACATCGTCGATCGGAAGTCAGACATGATCATTCGCGGCGGTGAAAACATTTACCCGCGCGAGATTGATGAAGTGTTGTATCAACATCCGGACATCCACGCCGCCGCAGTCGTTGGTGTGCCTGACGAGCTTTACGGTGAAGAGGTAGCGGCAGTGGTCGTGCTGAAGGATGGAGCGAAGACTTCCGAACAGGAAGTGATCGACTACTGCAAAGCGCGACTCGCGGACTTCAAGTGTCCAAAGACGGTCCGCTTCCTGGACGATATTCCTAAAGGTCCGACAGGGAAGTTGTTGAAGCGCGAACTCGCGAAGATGTTCTAAGCCGCGGATTTCCGCGGCTGAACGCGGATGAGATCAGCGTTCATCTGCGAAAATCTGCGGCTTTTGTACCGGTCGATCAGCCATGCGCCGGCGAGCCACAGCGCACAGATCCCGATCATGATCGGCGAAAACCATTTGCCGTACAGCCCGTCAGGTGAAAACTTTTCAGTGGCGATATGCAGTGCCTCGCTGTTCGGCAACAACCCTGCTTCAGTGAACTCGTGGAACGAATAGATCGCGACCTGGATCATAAAGAGCAGCAGGAAAATACTCGTGACTTGAAAGAACCGTTTCACATTAATCAAATGACCAAAGCGCGCCCAACCCACTGCAAACAAGATCGCAGCACCCAGGCCGAGTAACGCTCCATTGATCAGGTTCGGATCCTTCACCTGCATCAACAACAACGCTGTTTCCATTCCCTCACGCGTGATCATCAGGAACGTAAACAGAAACACACCTAGCACCGCTGCCACGCGCGAGTTCTTTGATGAAACAACACTCAGCCGCTCACGCATGCGCTGCTGGATTTTTGGACCAGTGCGCCACATGTGAATCACAAGCGTTCCCACCATCACCACTGCAATCGCGCCGAGCACCGCTTCTCGCAATGCCTCATTCGCAAAGAACGTGCTGACGTAACCGCCGATAACAGTCCCAAAAAGGCTCTCGAGCGTTGCGTCGTCGACACCGGTGCTTAGCACGTACGCAAGACCGCCACTGGCGGCGAGTGCGAGTGCGATTGCGACGTAAACCGAAGAGTTGAGCCATTTATGTCCTGACTTGCGCAGGTAAGCGAGAATGACGGCGACGAGCAGGAACGACTCGAAGCCTTCGCGCAGTACGATGATGAATGAGTTAAGCATGGCCTCAGGAGTATAGACTAGTTGAAAATAGATTTCAATTTCAGCGCCACAAAGAGCCACAGAAAGGGGACACAAAGGATTATTGAGAAGATGTGGGGAGGATGGCGAGGTCGGCGCGCAGGGCACCGAGCTTTGTCTCGCAGGTGAAGCGTAAGGGCAGGCGCCGCCGATCCTCGCTCACCCACATTCGCAGTTTGTACTTATCAGGCTGAGGATCATCGGTCGTGATCGAGAGAGCGATCGCCGGTATTTTTCGGTCCCCTAACTGGATCGACTCGCGTTTGATCGCATCCACGAAAAGCGTCTTCGGCTTCCTCTCCACCAGCATCGAGAGTGCGCTCTTTTTTGTTGGAGTGAGATTAAGAGTTCGCAGCGCGTAGAAGAACGAAAGATAGTCGTGTGTGCCGACCGGCATTTCGATTCTCCCGCCTTTGTCGCTCGTCGCGGTGCCGGTTTCCTGATTCAGAGTCAAAGTCTCATTCAATCGACGTTGACCCTCTGACAAATTCATCACTGTGCGATACGGCAGAAGTCCTTTCGGATCGACATAGGAATCGATTATGTCTGTTGCGCTGAAAAGCCGCCCTGCTGCGCCGGTCGTATGAGCGTTGACGGTCAGAAACACGCCATCGCGATCGAAGTACTTGGAGCGTCCACGCACCTGGAAAGTCGCGATGCCGAGTGGCGTAGTCCCGCCGCTGATAAACACCTGATAGTTGAGTTGTTCGCCGACAGCAAACGGGAGGTTCTCGTCTAATCCTTTCGGCGGCGTGGGTGTCGGAGCCGGCGCGATAACGATTGCGGGTGTCGGCGTAGGCGTAGCATCAGGCGGGGTGATCAGCTCAGAACCTGCGAGTTCAACCCTGAGATCACCCTTACTTACGCTGGCAGTCACCAGTACCGGAACACGGCCCGGATCGTCAGTGAAATAAGCTCTGATGTTCTTGATCGTCGAGCTGTTGAGTTTGATCTGAGTGACGATCGTTGGGAACGAACCGACGTTGGTTCTGATGATCTGTTTCCCGACCACTCTCAACTCCGCCTGGTACTCGGTCGCCTGACCGCGCACAGAAAAGTTGTAGACCGCACCTTGCGCGAGCGGAAGCGCGCGGGCGCGATAAAACGCAGAGATGAAATCGTAAGTTCCCTGAACGGCTTTCTGCGGCGGCGGTAGCGCTTCGTTGCCGGCGGGTTGATTGAAATCGTCAACTGAACTGGCTGTTCTGATAGCGTCGCGCGCTGTTTCTTCGGCGCGAAAAGGTAGACCCGTTCCCGGATCGATGTAAGTGACGTAATCGTTGTTTATCGCCAGGAGCGCGACATTGATAACCCCCGTGGTCTCGAGGTGACCTCGAAGCTGGATGGCTTCACGGCCGAAATGAACTCCACGCGAAACAATTTCGAGCTCGACGTGTGCCGCATCGGGAAAGCTCGAGTACGAGACGTTGTACGTAAGCCGTTCGCCGACTCGGTAGGGCGATTGCGCGAGCGGAATCACAGCGCCATTTTCCTGACTAAGAAGTGGAAATATGGACGCTAAAACGAGGATAACTAACGTGGAAACGAACGGGGGTTTCAAACTGAGCTTCACCGTCGCATGATAGTTTCAAATCGGAAGTTGGGCAAATCGCGAGTGCTCGACCGGTGTTTACACGCCGGTTCGATTGCTGAGTTCCGTTGGTTCATGGCGTTCCATGTCTGCAACAATTTGGTGCGCCGCGGCGACTGGGTCTGGCGCTCCGGTGATTGGTCGTCCGACGACGAGATAGCTGGCGCCGGCCGCGATCGCTGCTCCGGGAGTTGCGACTCTTTTTTGATCTTCGTTCGCGTTTGTTGCGGGACGAATACCCGGCGTCACGATGAGAAACTCGGGATTCGGGCCTGTTTGCCGGATTGATTCGATTTCCTGTGGAGATGCGACAACACCGTCGACTCCCGCGCTTTCAGCCAGGCGAACCATGCGCAGGACCTGTTCGTCGGGAGCTGAAGTTATGCCGATTTCCGAGAGTATCGTCGCGTCGATGCTTGTGAGAACGCTGATCGCGAGGATTTTCGACCGAACGCCGCCTTTTTGTTCGGCGACTTCAGCTACGGATTCGACTGCTCTGCGCATCATTTCTGCGCCGCCGCTGGCGTGAATTGTGAACAGCGAGACGCCGAGCTCTGCGGCTGAGCGTGCGGCTCCCGCGATTTGGTGCGGGATGTCGTGGAACTTCAGGTCGAGGAAGACTTTTGTATCGAGCGCGATGATGTCGCGAACGATCTGTGGACCAGCGGTGGTGAAGAGTTGTGAGCCGACCTTGAACATCCCCGCGACGCCGCGCAGCTCGCGTGCGAGGTCGAGCGCTTTGGTTGGTGTTTCGACATCCAGTGCGACGATCAATTTTTCATTGGCAGACAATTTTTCCTCCTTTTGTGTCTTTATGTTTGTGTCTTTCTGTGGCCCAGCCGACCGCAGCATCGAGGCTCGTGAATCCCTCACGGGCAAGGATGCGCGAGAGGCCCTCATTTATCTGTTGGGCGATGTTTGGTCCCTGGTAGATGAAACCGGTGTACAACTGCACGAGACTCGCGCCCGCAGAGATCTTTTCCCACGCGTCATCGGCGTTGAAGATCCCGCCGACGCCGATCAGCGGAATTCGCCCTCCAGTCAACTCAAACAATTGTGCGATCATCTGCGTCGATCTATTCGCCAGCGGCTTACCGCTCAACCCGCCCTCGCCGAACGACGCCACGCGCCTCGCATCAGTTCGCAAACCATCGCGGCTAACTGTCGTGTTTGTCGCGATGATGCCGTCGATCTTCAGGCGTTCGATGACGTCGACAATCACCTCGAGCTCGCCGCGCTCCAGGTCGGGTGAAAGCTTCACGAGTAATGGAACACGTCTTTGGTACCGTTGCTGCAACTCGCGACCGCGCGCTTGCAGGGCCGAAAGCAGTGAACTGAGTTGTTCCGACTGCTGCAACTCACGCAACTGCGGTGTGTTCGGTGAGCTGACATTTACGGCAATGTAATCCGCGACGTTATAAACCAACTCGAAACTCGCGAGGTAATCCGCAGTAGCTTCGGCGAGCGGAGTGATCTTGCTCTTCCCGATGCTGACTCCGAGCACGCAATCGGGTCGCTGCCGCTCAACTCTCTGCGCGAAGGCGGCGGCGCCTTCGTTGTTGAACCCCGCGCGATTGATGAGCGCTTGATCTTCTGATAAACGAAACAATCGCGGCCGCGGATTTCCGGATTGTGCGTGGTATGTAACAGTGCCTGCTTCTATGTGACTAAAACCAAGTGCAGCGAGCGGTCGCAGTGCAACACCATTCTTATCGAACCCGGCAGCCAGTCCGACCGGATTCGAAAACGACAAACCGAATCTCTCAATCTTGAGCGCCGGGTCGCTGAAACGCTTCGCAATGAATCTCTGCGGAATGAAGGGGAGCGAGTGCAATGCCAATTCGTGAGCGGTCTCGGGTGGGAGACGAAACAGAATTGGACGCAACAACGATCGATAAACGGTCATGTTGGGCTTACAAGGTACCAAGTACAAAGTACAAGGTCAAAGATCTAAAACGGGAGTACTGGTTCATTTTGAACGCCGAAGGCGTTGGCTATTTCCAGCCCAGGGTTGGAGCGGGAGCGACAACCCTGGGAATATGGCGACCGCCATGCTTTCAACCCTGTAGAGTCTGTCGGAATAACGCCGAAGGCGTTCGCTAATTTCAGCCCAGGGTTCAAGCGTAGCGAGAACCCTGGGTAATCGAATCAAAATGTATTTTGAACCCTGAAAGGGTTCGGCAATTGGCAAACGCTTTCAGCGTTTTGACTTATTTTTATTTGCTAACCCAAGGTTGTCGCTAATTAGCGAACGCCTTCGGCGTTATTCCGACAGACCCTGTAAGGGTTAATGTCGCACAGGCCTAACGCTTTCAGCGTTTGTTCTTCTTGCTCTTGTGACCCAGGGTTCTCGCTGCGCTCGAACCCTGGGCTGGAATTAGCCAACGCCTTCGGCGTTTTCCCCCTGGGCTGGAATTAGCCAACGCCTTCGGCGTTTTTCTAACTGAACCAGTACCCCAAAAAGAAAAAGATGGACGGCGGTTCTTTCCTTCGATATAATCCGACGTTTCGCTGAACACCCCTGCGGCAATGACGACAACCTTTGTGTTTTTGGGGTTTTACCCTGAATCCAAAGTTTTGCCTTGGGGCGGAGGCTGCATCCAAGGGGGTTGTCCTGGCATCTATAGTTTATACATTGAGACGCAGATCTTAATTTGGAGGAGTAGAGGCAATCGTGACTTTTGATACACACCTGCCGCTGCATGAGCGGCTTATGAGGATCGATCATATACAGGCTCGCCGTTTTTCAAAGCTCAACGGCGTGGCTCTCGAGATAGCTACGGAGGGCATCGTCAGACACTTGAAAGCGTGCGACCGAATGGACGTAAATCCGGAAACCTCGGCAGTGCGCGAGATCATCGACGATGCGCTGAACGGCCGTCGCGTGTTCGCTGAGACCAAGGAACAGTTCCGCGCCGCTTAAGCTAACTCTCTCGTGTAATTCAAAGAGATCGCCCTCCGTGGGCGATCTCTTTTTGTTTGCGTCTTTGCAGCTCTTGTCTCATTCATACCGGGCTAAAGCCCGGTGTGAATGAAAACGGCCCTTGTATTTTGCGGCGGAAAGGCGCGGTTGACATCGGTCTTTGACGTGCTAACATGCCGCAAGTCATTGAAATGTGCCCCTGTAGCTCAGCGGATAGAGCATCTGCCTTGTTGGAGCCTTAATGGGGAATTGCGCGGTACCAGAACCCATTGAGTGGACGACCCTGTATGCGGGAACGCCCTGAGAGCCTCAGGTACTTCGATCGTGTGGTCCAAGTAACAATCCTCGAGGATTGGGTAATCCGCAGGAAACCTGTTTGTGACGGGGATCCTCAGAGACTAAACGGGTCGGGACTGTGATGTCCAAGATATAGTCCAGCCAGCAACCCCAGCTTTGACGGGCGGTCAGGGAAAGCCTGATGCTGGAAGCTAAGCAGAGGGCCGCAGGTTCGAGTCCTGCCGGGGGCACCACACACCAGCCGTATGGCGGCATTAGCTCAGTAGGTTAGAGCGCCAGATTGTGGATCTGGAGGTCGTGGGTTCGAGACCCACATGCCGCCCCAACACCTTCAGCTCACGATGCTCTCGTGAAGTTCACGTTGATTCTCCCCGCGTCATAACCGAACCGCAACGCATACACGCCCCTCTTAAACCGTATCTCAAGCTGGTCGTAATTCTGTATCACGTGCTTGTCACCGCCGCGTGAGCGATTTTCAAAACTCTCCACTGGTTGACATTCCGAATCGACGACAGAATCGATCTTGAACATCGCGTTGTTTGAATAGAACTGCAACTTGATTAAACCAACGAATTCCCTGCTCTCCTCTAATCGTAAAGCGATCGCCTGGTCCTTCGATTGATGTGGTCCGATGATCTGCTGATCGTATGTGCCATTCTCGAGAGTTGTTATGCGATCGTTTGGAACACTCTGAAGAAACTCTGTCAGACAAGCCTGCGGATCAGATATGGATGGTTGTGGCGTCGACTTGTTGACAGGCGCGATGTTTGAGTTGGTTGGACCATCCGGCGGCTTCGGTCGAACAATCCTGTCCCAGTTCGTGATGACAGCCGTGCCGAGCACACCGATCAAACCGATGATGGCAACAATTACTTCTGTTCTCGATGGTTTTTTGGATGCCACTAGAACTCCTGACAACAGAAATTTTTGACGGCATTCTTAGCGCCATTATAGCTTCATGGCAGATCGCCACACATGAAATAAATGCGTTGACAGTTCGAGCACCGAGGACTAAGATTCCGCACCTCCCAATACTCTTACTCAAGGAGATTCTTCACCATGAATACACGCTCACTGATTTCTCGTTATCGACTCTTACTCAATACTTTCATCCTTCTGATCTCACTAGGCGTTCTGGCAGTTTCACCGGTTGCGGCTGACGTGACGGTTGAAAATGCAGCGTGGACTTGTGAATCGCAGTGCTGGGGTTGGGAAGAGGGCAGAGGTTGCACTCGAGAAGCCGTTTGCTGCGTAAATACTGACGGTCGCTGGTTCTGCGTCGAATAAATGTTGGGTCGTTTTTGACGCATTCAGGCTAACTCGTACGGGACCGCGGCAGGCGCTCCCGGCCCTTGCATCGCTCACGATCGGCAGTATGCCCCAGTTGGGATCAGGCTACCGGCGAGGAAGTCGAGCACTGCGATTTGATTAGCAAGATTGAAGCGCACATGAGAAGCAATTTCACAACCGCCATCTCGACGTTGCTCTTGTTCTGTTGTGCCTCACTTCCCGATCGCATTTCCGCGCAGACTCCTGATAAAGAGCCCGCAGCAAAAACGATCGCAAAAGAAGAATTCAAACTCCCTGACTCCGACGAATCTCAACGACGCGTCTTTGCAATCTCGCTGATTACGTCACTGGCAGACGAAGCGCGTAGCTATCATGACGTGGAACTTCGTCCTCGCGTGTTGGCGCGCGCGGCTGACGCGCTTTGGGAAGTTGACCGCGATACAGCGCTGGTCCTATTCCGACGCGCTTGGGAAGCAGCGGAAAAAGCTGACGCTGAAGAAGTGAGTTTGAAAACAAAAGACAAGCCTCCGGCGATGGTAATTGGACTGAGGCGCATCGCCGGGAATGATCTACGTTCCGAGGTGTTGTCGTTGATAGCGCGACGCGACCGCGCGCTCGGCGAAGAGTTCCTTGCGAAACTCGAGCAAGCCAGGAAGCGTGAGTCTAGTGAAACGAAAACTGATTCTGGTTCGCTTAGTAATGATGGGTGGTTCTCTTCGGAAGCCGCAACCAAAAGGCTTCAATTAGCGAGGAAGCTGCTTGATGAAGGACAAATGGACCGGGCCCTTCAATTTGCAGAGCCGCTCCTCAACGAAGTAAATGCAAACTCGATCAATTTTCTTTCGGCGTTAAGAAAGCAGAGACCAGAGGCCGCAGACCTGCGTTACGCATCTATGCTCGCGCGCGCGGAACTCGATGCTGCGTCTGATGCGAATACGGTTTCAGGTTTATCGTCCTACGCCTTCACGCCAGGTCTTTACGTTACGTTCTTCGCCGATGGCAGTGCACGCTGGAGCCAACCTGACGAAAGTCTTTCCGTTTCTACGCCACCAGATTTACCTTCGCACATTCGCAGTAAGTTCTTCGCCGTAGCGAGCAGTATTCTGTTCCGGCCACTGCCTCCACCCGATCAGGATTTCACTTCTTCGGGTCGTGCCGGAAAGTACATGGTAATGAAGCGGCTTCTCCCGCTGTTCGCTCAATACGCGCCTGATGCGGCCGCTGGACTGCGTACACAACTGACAGCGCTAGCCGGTGAACCGGCGAATAAGACCGTTCGTGATGACCACAAGTTGTTAGATCTAGGCCTTCGTGAGGAGACGACGAGTGAGCAGTTGAACAAATTACAGGATCGTCTGGACCGCGCTGCCACTTCTCGCGAACGCGACGCCATCCTTGCTGATGTGGCATTAACTCTAGCCGACCAGGGTGATAATCGAGCTCAAGATCTGGCAGATCGAATCGACGACTCAGCGCGCCGTGCTCAAGTGCGAGAAGTTGTAGATATTGTTTTTGTCCGGCTCGCTATTCGAAAAAAAGACGCGATGGAAGTAGCGAGGCTCGCCAGGACCGGACAACTCAATCACGCTCAACGTGCCTGGGCCTACACACAAGCCGGACGCCTGCTGATAGATACGAAGCGTCAGAACGCTCTGGAGTTTCTCGAACAAGCCGCAGCCGAAGCCCGGCGCGTCGATGGCCCAAACTCTGATCGCGCTTCATTGTTGATTGGCGTCGCAAGACAGTTCGCTACAGCCGACACTGTGCGTGCCTTAGAAATCATGGGTGAGGTTATTAAGGTTGCAAACTCGGCGCCGGATTTTAATGGCGAACCCACACAACTCACATTCCCATTGCTTACGAAACGAGGTATGAGCATAACCAGTATTGGAGGCGAAGAGTTTGGACTCGCCGGCGTGCTTCGGTTGCTCTCGAAACAAGACTTGCATCAATCACTCTCGCTCGCCAAAAGCTTTACAAACGAGGCAGCGAAAGCTGCTGCCATTTTAGCGGTGGCCCGCTCAGCACTCGAAAACTGATCTGAGGAACAGATAGTTATGCCAAGCAGGATCAGGGCCAACATCGAGCTGACGTTGAATATCGTCATCGCGATAGCGATCGTGATCGTGATCGGTATTGCAATTAAGCGGTTTCTTTTTACCTCACCAACCATCGTTGGCGCGCCCCGACCGGAGCTCGGCATAGGGTCGCCTGTGAGTGTTCCGAATGTTGATTGGCAACAAAACAAAAAGAGCCTTATCTTCTTTCTGAAGAAAGACTGCGCATACTGCAATCAGAGCGCGCCCTTCTACCGCAGCTTGATCGAAGACGCTGCGAAGCGGGACGTTAAGTTACTCGCGATCCTTCCAGACCCAATTGAGGTGGGAACTCAATACGTTCAATCGCTCAATCTTTCAATAAAGACGGTGCAGACCGGTTCGCTAGCTCATTACGAGATACCTGGTGCTCCGTCACTTGTGTTTGTGGATGACCAGGGGATCGCAAGAGGAGTTTGGATCGGAATGCCCCCGCCGAATCTTCAAGAGAAGATGCGACGCGAACTGACTGCCTTGTTTGATCAAGATTCCTTCTGAATCTCGCCTCAAAAGTCAGGACTTGCACTTAGTACCACTTGCGGTAGCGGGTGGGTCAACCGTTAGAAGTCAAAATCAATAAGAACATCGGATACTCATCATCGACCCACCCGCTACCGCAGGTGGTACTGACCCGGTCCAAGTTCAACTCCTACTTTTGAGGGCAAAGTCCTCAGCGGTCTCTGAGTACTGGTTCATTTTGAACGCCGAAGGCGTTGGCTAATTCCAGTCCAGGGTTGTCGCTTTGCTGTTCATTATCATGACATCCTTTACACATCGTTATCATGATAGCGGGCCTTTCATTCTCCCCAAGCTTTAGCTTGGGGGACACCGCTCCAGAATCGGGAAAACCATTTAAATGGTTTTCAAGAGT
>JBIOUJ010000100.1:0-23735 GCA_044867025.1 Pyrinomonadaceae bacterium
AGATTCAGAGCACCGCACCGAGAGCCCACGCGTTACCAATTTGCCCTCGGCAGAACAGATTGAGGAACAGCTACTGAGCGGTTCCACCATCATGTCTGTTCACCACAAGCCGGTGCGAAGTTCAGCGTCCACTGCGCACACTGCGGATGTACCCGGCGCGCGTCGCCTCGGCAGCGCCCAAAGTTACCCCAGCATCACGCGAAGCAATTCCGCCGGGGAGTGCCGACCCGCCGGGTACATCCGCAGTGTGCGCAGTGGACGCTGAACTTCGCACCGGTTTGCCGGGCACAGACATGATTGAGGAACCAGTCAACAACTGCTCCTCGATCTGTGCGGCAGACGGCAGCCCTGGAATTGGAACTCGTGGGCTGTCGTTACGGCGCGTTGAATTTTCCGTTGCATTATCAGCACTACTCTTATCGGTAGTGCTGTGTCGTTTCATGGCATCAAAAACTCTTCCCATCTATTCACCTCACTATTGGAGCTGTTTAGAGTTCAAGCTTTAGCTTGTCTTTGTTTCGTGAACTCTAAAAGAGCAACCTAAAGGTTGAACTCTGAACTTCAATCTTTATCACTCGTCGTTGAGCCCGCATTCCACAATTCAGCTCTGCCGGCTGATGAGAAAATTCTCGCGGGAGCTTCGCGTTCTTCGCCCGTTTGTCCTCGTCCGCGATCCGAGCGAGGCAGCATGTCGAATGTGTCAGCAACGTCTTCGATGATTGCACGTCCGATCGTCACTTCACCCGCCGCGTAACCCGCCAGCAGCGCGTTGTCGCAAAGATTGTTTATGTTTCGCGGAATGCCGTCAGAACAACGAAAGATGTAGTCGACAGCCTCAGGCGAAAAAACATCCGTACGCTCAGCACCAGCCACCAGCAGGCGCGAAGTGATGTAGCGGTCCGTCTCTTCAACATTCGGCAACGGCTTGATCACGCAACGCAGCGCGATACGTTGTTTCAACTGACGAAGGTCCGGGTTGTTCAAGACTTCGCGCAGCTCGGGTTGACCAGTCAACACGATCTGCAACTGCTTGGCTGTGTTCGACTCAAAATTCGAAAGGAGCCTGATCTCCTCGAGAACGTGTGGCGACAAGCCCTGGGCTTCGTCGACAATCAGCACCGTCCGCAGCCCGCGTCCATGGCGCGATTCGAGCGCCCGCCCGAGTTCCAACAGTAAGTCTGACTTTGTTTCCCACTTCTGAACGTCGAGCAGCGTTGCCACGTGCTGGTAAAACTCAGGCACCGACAAACGGGGATTGAAGATGTAAGCGACGAGCACTGTCCGATCCAGACGCTCCATCATCCAGCGTAGGATCGTGGTCTTGCCCGTGCCCACTTCACCGGTTACCACCACGAGACCTTTTCCGCTTTCAATGCCGTAATGCAAATTGGCCATCACTTCCGTGTGCGACGGAGTGAAGTAGATGAAACGCGGGTCGGGAGTCAGCGCGAATGGCAACTCTTTGAGACCGTAAAATTCTGCGTACACTCTGTTGGACCTCCACTTGTGGCGATAAATCTCGCCGCGGCTCTTGTTATGAACGGGACTTCATCAGGAACTCGAAAACGTGCGTGAGCTTCAGCGCGAGCGCCAGCGCGGGAATACTCACGACCGTAGCGACTACGCCTGCCGCAAGCAATAACCTGCGACGGCGCGGAATCGCACGCGCTTCCTGAGGGGTTAACAACTCCGGCACGGCCAAAAGTACTGGGAGACCCGTGTAGTGCCTGGCGTCGTCCGAATTTTGAATCGTGAGCAGGCGTGGTCCTTCAAAGATTCCGACCAGCAGTAAGCCCAGGCCCAGACCAAAGCCCAACCCGAGACCTCCGAGCAGCAGGCGCTTTGGAGCAACCGGTTGCGACGGCAAATTTGCAGCGTCGATAACTTCGATTCCCTCGCCCTGCTGTTCTCGGGTTGCCTCTGCACCCAAAGCGATCTTTTGTTGCTGTTGGAGCAGTTCGTCCAACGCCGTCTTCTTGATCTGGTAGTCGCGTTCGATCGCGCCCAGTTCGACCTCAACGCCCGGCACGTTGTTTATACGGTCGACAATGCTCGCGATCTGTTTTTCGTTTTCGGCAAGCATTTTCTGCTGTCGCTCGATTTCGCCCTTCGCGAGTTTCATTTCCGCTTCAACGGAGGCAACACTGAGATCAGGACTCCTCTGGAGTCGTTCCTGTTTCGTCTTGATCTTGTCCTGCCACTCATCGATCATCGTCTTCATCTCGCCTTGAACCTGCTCGACCTCTTTCTGCTTTGCGATGACGTCCGGATGCTTCTCTCTCAGCTCCTGCCGCATTCGAGTCAACTCTCCTTCAAGCGCGGCCTTACGCGAGACGAGTTGCGACCAAGCCAGAGTTGTTTTCGGATCGGTTAAGTTTTCAGCGGCATCTTCAATCGCCTGAGTATTCCGTTGCTTGAGCAAACTCAAACTGTTGGCAGCGGCCGCACGTCGATCCTGCAACCGGCCGATTTCTGCCATTAGCGCTTTCTGTTCTTCTCGCAGACCCGAAAGTTGATTGAACAAAGCCTGAGCTTCTGAAGGAAGTTTTCCGACATTGTTTGTTTTGAATTCGAGCAGGCGCTTATCAACTTCCGCCAGCGCCTCGCGCGCCTGGTTTACCTGGTTGTCCATGAACGCGCGCGCGGCACCGCTTGACGTCACCGCGTTGTTCGCCTGCGCGTTGATGTATTTTCCAGCCAGTTCGGAAGTGATGGCTTGCGCAAGGTTGGGATTGCGATAACGGAAGCTGATATTGAAACCGTTAGTGATGTCGTTGCGACTTGTGTTTACCTCGACCTTGATGTCGTCGCGCATCATAGCGATAACGCTTTCCATCGCCTCGCCACGCCCGCGCTCCTCGCGGTAGAGGTCGTACTTGTCGACCAGTGGCTCGAGCGAGCTTCGACTCGTGACCACCTGCGTGATGCTCGTGAGCTGTCGAGTCAGGCTGTCCTCGTTGATCGTTGGGACGACGCCAGTGGGCAGGGTGGAGGGCCTGACGACGATGAGCGTAGACGACTGGTAGATGTTCGGTAGCCGGTAAACAACCCACGCCACCGCCGTCGTGATAGCAATCACCGGAAGAATCACCAGCCATTTGCGACGTTGCAAAATCCTGATGTATTCACTGGGCTTTCTTTGCCTGAACTCAACGCTCATAACGCACTCCTATTAAGTTGCTTAAAGTCGGATTTGCTGTTGGGTGCGGTCAGTACCACCTGCGGTAGCGGGTGGGTCAACCACTGACTGCAGTACCGCATGCTCATCACCGACCCACCCGCTACCGCAGGTGGTACTGACCGTATCCAAGTCTCAATCAACACGCCCCACCAATCACAGCGTAGCCAGCGCTTTCTTTGCTTCTTCCGCGTCGGCAAACGGGGCTTTGTCTCCGAGTCGCAACGCAGCTTCCAATTCACGACGCGACCCTTCCTTATCGCCTTTGCCTTTCAATGCCATCCCGAGATGGAATTTATAAGTCGCGCTCGGCGTGCCGTTTATCGCGCGAGCGTCTGCTTCGTTAATCGATACGGCTTTACGCAACTGCTCCACAGCCGAGGGGTAAAGGTTCTTTTTGTAGTACACCCAACCGAGCGTGTCGATGAAGCCCGCCGTGTTCGGATGTTTTTGGACCACGCCCTGGGCCAACCTCAACGCTTCGTCGAGATTGCCTCTCCCGGCAGTTGCGTACATCCAGGCCAGGTTGTTGGCGGCGATCGCATTGTTCGGATCCCTCTCCAGAGCTTTCCGGTAACTAGCTTCCGCGGCATCGAGGTTCTTCCTTTGATCCTCGAGCATGCCGATCAGCGTGTAAGCAATCGCGTTGTCCGGGCGAACGTCGATGATCTTCCGGTATTGCGCAATCGCACGATCTTCCTGTTTCGCTTTGATGTAGAGATTAGCGAGCGCCGAGTAAGCCGGCAGGTAATTCGGATCGAGTTCGACGGCCTTGTTCAACTCCGCTTCCATGCCGTCGCCATTTTTCTGAAAGGCGTAGGCCTGGGCCTTCAAAAAATGTAGCGGGGCGACATTTGGATAAGCACTAATTGCCTGATCGACGACGGCATGAGCCTTATCGATCTGCTGGCTCCTGGCATACAGGCTGATCAGCCCGTTGAGGGCGTCGAAGTTAGTTGCCTCTATCCTGAGAGCATTCTCAAACCATGGAATTGCGGCCTGCGGCTGGTTCTCTGCCAGCGACGCCATCGCAAGACTGTTGTAAACCAGCGGATCGTACGGAGATATTTGTCTCGCCACCTCAAAGTCCGCGCGAGCGGCGGCGGGATTTTTGAGCTGGAGTTGAGCGTTGCCTCGTACGATGTGCGTTTTTTCGCGAATCTGCGCCAGGATTTGCGGCGAATTCTCGGAGCGGTCGGGAGTGGCTTTCTCCAAACGGAGCAGCAGGTCAGAAGCAAGTGCTATCGCGGCCTTCGGATCGCCGGATGAAAGCGTAAGCTGGAGTTGCATCAGCTTTCCCGGGAGGTAGTCGGGATAATTTTTTTCGAGGTCGCCCGCAAAGGCACGAGCCTGGTCCATGAGTCCGAGGGTGTAGTTAACCTGGGCCATATAATACAGACCCATTTTCGAATTCGGTTCCTGCTTCAGAACCTCGTTCAGGTCCTCCACCGCGTTCTTTAGATCGTTGTTTTGTTTGCGCTGAGCGAACATGCGCGCACGCAGCAGGAGCGCTCGGCGATCGCGCTTGTCTTTCTTGAGTGCCTCGTCGATCTGCGCAGTCGCGCCGGCTGTATCGCCACGCGTCAGTAAAATCTCAGTCAAGCGGTAGCGTCCCTGAAGATAATCAGGCGCCTTCGAAAGGATGTCCTGGTAGATCTTCACTGCCTCGTCTGTGCGTTGGATTGAAGAGTAAAAATCTGCCAGCACTGCCTGGCTCTCTGGTCTGTCTGGTTGCAAGGCGGCGAGGGCTTTATACGATTCTTCAGCCTTGTCGAACTGCTTGTTGACTAGATAGAAGCTGGCGAGCACGAAACGTGAGTCTCGATTTGTTGGTCCGACTTCGACGGCTTTGCGCAATGCGACTTCAGCATCATCAGGTCGATTCATTTGCGCGAGAAACTTGCCGTATTCCGTGTAGGCAATCGGCGAATTGCTGTTGACCGAAATCGCCCTCTGGTAGAGCTGCTCGGCCTGGTCGCGCTCGTTGTTGACCACATGGAACCGCGCCATACTCAAATACGATTCAACTCTTTTCGGGTCGATCTCGATCGCGCGATTGAGTTCTTGAAACGCCTTGTCTTTTTGCTGCTGCGCGAAGTACACACCTCCCATGAGAATGTGGCCTTCGATGTGGTTCGGATCCTTTTCGAGAATTTCTTTTGCGAGCCGTTCAGCTTCAGCAATGATGTCCGATCGGCCTCGACCACCCGCGAGAAAGTAGTTACCGAGTTTGACGCGAGCGTCGAGATAATTCTTTTCTTTGTCGAGGCTCACAGTGTTCCGGAGTTCGTCGAGCATTTCCGGAAAACGATCGAGACCTTCGAACGCGCGGGCCAATCCCCAGTGGGCCGCGGTCAGCTTGCCGTCAATCTGTATTGCGTTGCGAAACTCGAGCGAGGCTTCCTGAAACTTTGAATCCTTGAGGTAAGCCTCACCCTGGGTTACGTGTTGCGCTTTTGCTTTTTCGGGATTGGTGCAGCCGGCGAGAAAAACTGCGGCTGCTAAAAGAAGACAGAGAAAGGTCAGGTAATATGAATATCCGCGGCACTCACTTTTCATTACAGGTTTTGCTCCGTAATTCGTAATTTCGTGTTTCAGATCCGCGAGAATCGCCGGCGGGCAAATGCCGGCAATTCCTAAAACCTGAGACAACTGTTCAAAAAGGTCAATTCAACACCATTTCCGAAACTGATTTCCGTCTCTTAGGGCACATACTGCGGTAACAGCCCCGCGGCGGCTGAGGCGAACTCGATCGCCGATTGTTCCGCCGCCTGTTCAGAACCTGTGATCGGGACCGTAACACGGACCATCGCTACATTCGAGCGTCGCATACTTACACTGTCGAGTACGGTGTAGACCTTGGCCCAGTATTCACTCGCGATATTGCGACCTCTTCCCTGGTACCAGTAGATCATCATAGATCTGAAATCGCCGGTCTCGATTATGTACTTGTTAGCAACGAAGCTGTTTCCATCGGGCGTTGTGATCGTTGCTTTACCGGGCGCGCTCAGAGTCCACCCCGAACCAGGCATACAGTTCAAAGGACTGTGATACGTGGCGCCCGTGCGTTGTGATGCGTAGTAACCCACGTACAGTTTGGCTTCCGTGCCTTCGGGTTTTTGAAAATCCCTCAGCAGATAGTCGCTCGCCCGCAAAACTTTCAGTGTTTCGTCATCCAGAATCGTGTCGGAGCCGGCTTTCTTCCACTGGCCGATAATCTGGGGAAAGTCGTTCAAATGCTTACGTTCGACACGCGCTTCGCCGAGGTAGGACCACGTATTAACCAGCACCCCGACCAAAAGGATCAGGACCAGCAGCACGCCGAATCGCAAAGAAGATTTCATAGCTCTGAGCCTTCGGCTGAGACCACTGGATTGATTGAAACAACAGTCTCAGGCTGAGACGATTTCCTTTCGACCCGCTCGCGCTCAGCCTGAGCCGGCTTAAAGCGATCAAGTATCATGCCAATGCAGAACAACAGGATAAAAGCGACGATGTAGACGGCCCAACCAGAGAAAGAGTGGAAGAAACCGTCCGCCACCTCCGTTCCATAATAGTGCGCTAACACACCCGTACCGCTCACTCTGAAGGCATTGGTCAAAATGGCAATCGGTACCGCCGATATGACCAGGATGGCCGAGCGCCAGAACCAGTAGCTCTTGAGCCAGCCGAAACGACCGCCCGATCCGGGTTCATTATCTGAAGGCGTGTGCGTGAAATACGCGAATACCACCGCCAGCGTGACCAACGTCATCAGCGATCTGATGCCGCTGCAAGCTTCCACGACTTCGAGCTTCTTAGTATCGAAAGAGTTTAGCGGTTTTAGCTCGATAATGTTTCCATTGCGTAGCACGGGGATCCCGAGCATGCTCATCGACCACACCGCCGCGCGGGATGCAAACAACTGCAAGGGGAAAGCGATCTTGTTGAAAATGATTGCGGGGATGGGAATCGCCAGAAACAGCAGTCCGAACGGCACCAGCAGCAGCCGTAACAGGCTCAAACCCCAGAAATAGACGACTATTCCGGCCAGAAGCAGGATCAGCGACAGCCGCTGCGTGTAGAGCTCAGCACCGGCCACACCGGCCCAAAGCGCGAACAAACTGAACAGGATTGCGGCGCCCCCTAAAAGCAGCGACGGTTGCGCGGTCGAGCGCGACAGCTTCTCGCGCTGCGTCCACAGGATATAGCCGATAATTAAAGGGATTAAGAGGCCGTGGGAATAGTTCTCGTCAGTCCACCAGTCATTGAAAAGCTTGACCAGGACAGTGACGTAGGCAAAAACGATGGCGAAACCGATGGCAATACCTTGCCACAGTTTCCTGTTGGCCGGGACGACACTCATTCCGAATTCCTTGATGAGTTTTCACAAGAAAAGGGCAACTTCCCTTGCGAAAACCGCAGGTAACCTAAAGAATCTTTCACCCGGATTTACTAGCGCGACCGAAGCTTATCTCAAATCGGCATCGAAAACAATCACAGATGCCCTTTTAGAAAAAGGCTTAATCCGACCAAAGTTCCCGGGTTCTTCTTTTGGACCACACAAGGCACAGAATTTACTTGATCGTCACCGTGGGCTCGTTACTGCGGTTGCCGCCAATGACCAACGACAACTGAACTGGGCCGGCGCTCCTCAACTCAGGAATCAGGATCACCGTGATTTGATCGAGTCCGGGCAATACACCCTGAGCTCCGGCGAATTCAACCGGCAGTGTGTATATCTGGCCGTTGCTCAATCGAGCTTGCACTGCGATCGACTCGGCAAAGTTCGGTCTGATCTTTCCGTCGACTGTGACGTCGTTCGCCAGATTGCTGTTCGTCGCCGCCCCACTTACACCGGTCGCAAAGAAACTCAACCGCGTCTTTTTATCCAATGCAAAGTTCTGGAGCGTCGTAATCTCGAAGTTACTTGACGTCTGGCTCTGACCGTTGACGACGACTGCGCCGCTGTTGTCGTCGTCGTTGATCGTCATGATCCTCGAACCAATTCGCTGAATACTCACCAGCCCCTGGCAGATGTAGCCATCCTGCGAAGAAACGATGATCTCCGAGATTCCAACCTGCACTTCCGCAGGCATGAAGAACTTGACGCCCGACGGTGAAGCATAGAGAACAGGTACCGCCACTCCACCAACCGTCACACTCAAGCCGGCCACTTCGTACGGAAGAGTTTTATCGGCCAGAAGTGATGCAAAGACAGTTTGACCGACCATCGGGTACAGGTTTCCTTCACCCGAGATCGAGCCGATGCTGCCTGGCGCGATGGACGACATAGACGTCATTCCATAGCCGGTGCTTGCCTGCCCCACGGCGATATTGGTCTTGGTCTTCGTCGCATTCGCCTGATCAATGGTCGCTTGCCTTATCGTGCCAAACCGCATCAGGTCTTCTGCAATCGCGAGGTGAGAAGCAACTCGCAACACGTCGTTCTTTATATTTGGGCTTGTCGCCGCTCTCAAGGCCAGGCCCGCACCTGCCTTGCTGAACAACATCGCTGCGTTGAGCTGAGCATCTATTGCAGACGTGACATTTCCAAACGCTGCGCTTTCCGCTTTGAACTCGAAGTACGCCTGCTGGATATCTGTCGTTAACGCGTTGATGTCGGCTGCGAGAGCTGTGTTCTCGAGCGAACTGTAGTCAGCAGCCCCGGCATAGTCCTGTTGAAGCAGGCTGTGGGCGTGTCCCTTCGCTCTATTTACGCTATTCGGCGAATTCGTAACAGTGATCGACACCGCTGCTGAAGTTGTTGAAAGACCGCTGTTGTCCGTTGCTTTCGCGGTCAACTCGTAAGAGCCCTTCTGTGCATCGTTCCACACAACGCTGTATGGACTGGTCGTGTCAGTTCCGATCAACGTGCCCGAACGATAGAAATCAACCTTGGTGACGGAACCGTTCGAGTCTGTGGCGGTTGCAGTGAGAGTGATATTCGTCCCCGCGACGAACGTCTGGCCACTGGCCGGCACAGTCAGCGTGACCTGTGGCGCACCAGGCGCAGGCGTTGGTGTAGGTGTTGGTGTGGGAGAAGAATTCGACGGAGCACCACCAAAGTAAATACCGCTAAGCACGGCAGTCTTGGCACCCGTCTTGTTCACCACGATCTTGACACGCCCGCTGATGTCCCACACGAGGTACTGGCCACCGTTGAAGTTGGAGATAGTTCTGCTGTCGAGCAATGCGTTCGTATTCCAATCCAACACGTCCACACGCTCTGAACGATTGTTGCCGTCCCAATCCAAACCGTAGAGCGCGACGCGGTGCGTCTGCCCATCGCTGATATTCAAGTCGACGATATAGAACGAGTTCGATTCCCACCTCGCGGCGACGCGATCGCTGCCACTGGCTTTTTGAAGTGCTCGCGGGTCCGAGGTAGAGGCTGACCACGTCGAGGTCGCGTTTCCAGACACACTCACTTGCGCGTAAGCAGGATACTTGGTTGAGTCGTTGATGGTGTTGTAGCCGTCGCCGCCGTATGTGTTCTTCCAGTTGCCTTTGGTAGTCGTGTCTAACTGAACAAAGGTGGCACGGCTCGTCGGAGACGGGGTTGGCGTCGGCGTTGGAGTTGGCGTCGGTGTCGAACTGGGAGTGGGCGTAGGAGTCGGCGTCGGGATTGCTCCACCCCCGCGCCACACCAGATAACGACCGCCCATCCGGTAGTTCTGGTTGTAGTTCTTCGGAGTACCGTCGGCCAAATTTCGAATGCCGTCTGAACCGATAAAAGCAGCGTCGAACAACTCGTCGCCCATCGCCTTGAATGACGGATCGCCCGTAAGCAAATAGGCGTAACCATACGCACTGAAGATCGTAGAGATCGACTGCCGCTCGCTGTTCACCACCCACGGACCTTCACTCGTGTCGACGTAACTGCCACCACCATATTGATACTTAGTTGGGTTGACTGATGTGCCACCGTGATAGAAGTACCAAAAAGAGCGCCAGCGCTTTCCAGTGAGACCAGGAACAGCCTCGTCCTTGCGATATGGTCCATCCTGATATAAATGCCGGCATGCCTTGGTGATCTGGTTTTGTATGTTTGTCCTGACAGTGGAATTAGTGGTCAGACGATGAACATCGATGAGGGCATTCAGCAGCAGTCCAACCATGAAGGGCTGCATGATCCCGACGAGGTAGCCGCCGTCTGCATCGACGAATTCCTCCGGCGACGTATTCCAGCGCCACGAACCATCCGCTTGCTGCAATCTTCCGTAATACTGAACGACGACCTGCTCGATGTCCGCGAGGTATTGCGCTCGTATCGCCGCACCATTCGTCTCGGTTCCGCCTGCCTGCTTCGGGAATGAATCGGGCAGCACTCTTGCCAGCCAGGTTGCATAATGAAGTGCAAAGGCGCCCTCTCGCACGCCGTAGTAGAGCTCAGGGTTGTTTATGCGCATCTTCAACCACACGTTGAAGTGATAACGAGTATAGGCGTTGAGCCAGTCCCACAGTTCCGGACGGCCATCCAGAGCTCGGAGAGCGAGTCCGCCAATCCCCGCATGGCGCGGGGCGGGTCCACCAGCGTCGAACTGCCTTATCGTCCCGCCCTGGATGTAGGGTCCGAGCCACCACGAATCGCTCACCTTGCGCGCATAGCTCAGGAAGATCGGATCTCCTGTGCGTCTGTAGGCGACGTATTCCGTGAGTCCCAGATCGTAGTAATGCGTCAGAATGTAGTTATCGATTTCAAGTTCAGTGGTGGGAGGAGTCGCGGGGAAGGCTTCTCCATGAGCCTTGGCCTTCGCGATCTCCGTGTCGTCAAACCACCCACTCGACGTGGCGACTTGAGGCCCGATGATAAAGTCGGCTTCGCTGCCTTCGGCCAGTAAGAGTTCCGGTACCGGCGCCGCCGCATTTGCCCGTCCGAATGAAACGGTAGGCAGAAGCGAGATGAGTACGATGATAAGAACTACAAAGCGGAAATGATAAGAACGAAAAACAGAGATCGATCCGGAAGCTGGCTTTCGGCTCGTAACCATTGGATGCCTCCATTGGCAAACAAGCCTTTACGCAGACAGGCAGGAACGTAGCGATTGCGTGGATTCGAATGACGATGGAGAGAACGACGCACAAAAGCGCAAAGGCCTTTAGAGCTCGTTCAACCAATCTTCGACACTATAGGTGTGAAACTGGCTTCCAGAATCGCCTTCGGCAACCAGACTATCTTTCTTCCGTCCGAATGGACGAAAGTGGAAGACTCTCGGCTTTGCGTCCCTACCTCACGGCAGGTTTGCCTTTTCGGTGCGTTTAAAGATCAGTGGTGGACCCTGGGAATCAAAGGCGGGCAAACAGAATTAAACAATCTTAATCCAAAGCTGTCAACAGTCATTTTGAAGGGGTTTGTAGCCGCAGATCGATCCTACTGCTTTGGCAGGCGGTCGAAATTCGCCCCGAGTTGTTTGTATTTACTTCGGGGATTTAGGCGGAAATCGCCGTTCTCGACACTCATGAAACCAATGTCAGTCGCGGAACCGGGATAGAAGTTATTAGCAGGATAAAGCGACGCATTCGCCCGCGCGATAACGTTGTTTCGGAACGAAGCTGACGGCGTAAACTGCCCGAGCGCGATTGTCCCCTCGCCTGTCGCGTCCCCTTTTACCCCATATCCCCTGTCGTCGCGAACGGTAATGTTGTTCTCGTAGACAAATCCCGGCGAGGGCTGACCGTGCAGCGTCATGATATTGCCCGTCTGAATGTGAGTGTTGTTGGAGATGGTCACGTTCGGATAGCCGGACATGGTCAGGAACGTTCCACTGATTCCCACAAACAAGTTATTGGATATCAGTGCCTTTTTTGATCGCTGGGATGGTCTCACATCGTCGGTCCCCAGGAGGTTCAACGCGGCGGGACTGTTCTTAACGATATTGTTGGTGAACGTGACGTCTTCAACAATACACCACGGACACGATCCTTCCTGGTTGCGAACAGTAAACAGGATCGCTGGTCCCGGCTGCGCATCGACCCAATGGTTCTCAAAAACGTTGTGATCGACTACGACGCGCCGCGCGTTTTTCAATTCGAAAAGATTCTTGACCGCCCAATGATGGCCGGCGTAACTCGGATCGCCGACTTTCCAGCTCAGAGGTTTAAATAAGTAATTGTCCCTCACCTCTATGTCGGACGGAACCAGGTTAGGGATTTTCGGATCGGAGCCACCAAACATGATGTTTTGCGTGGATCCTTCGACGTAGTTGTTGATGATCTTGTAGCGGCCGGGACCGCTCCATCCGCAGATTGCCTGCGCTTCATATCCCTTTCCATGAATATCCGAAATGTAAGAGTTAAGGACATCGGTATCGGCGCTGTTGAGTGAGATACCGCGCTGAACGTCCTGCGTCGGGAAACCGTGAATATAGACCCGGTCGAATACGAAATGATGTGGAACGGCGTCGAGAGTAGTTTGTTGGGCGTCGCCAAGTCTGATCAAGTCGTGAACGACGACCTTTTCGTCGGTAGTAGAAAACTCAATTCCGATGAACTTGTAATGATGCGCGCTCGGTTCTGTCTTTACGATTGGCGCGCTTTTTTCGCTCGACTGTAGCTTTGCAAACGAGGCTGCCTTCGCAGGCGATACACGAACGCCTTCGGGCAGTTCACTTATTCGCGAGCTTTGAATCGTTATGAACTCACTACCAGTCTTTGCTGGAAGTGTGAAAGGTCCGGTGTAGACGGCCCCCGCTTGAAGCACGATCGTTTCGCCCGGCCGGGCGTTATTGATCGCGCGCTGGAGATTGCCGTTCGGACCGAGTTGTATAACCGAACCATTCCGTACCGCATCCGGCCCAATCCCGGACCACGCACGCAGCACGAACACAACACCGGCGCCTGCCAATAAAACGACTAACAACGACACCGCGAGTGCCGATGAGGTACGCATTTTCTTATCCGGGAACGGTAGCGCTTTCGTGTTCGACAACATGACTGTCCGCCTTAATGCTGGAATTCTGCTCATGACGAAGCCACGATTCGAGCACGAAAATGTACCAGAGTTGATTCGGAGCCGAGCCCTGTTCCGCCGCCAACGTTAGACGGTCGAGAACGGCGCGCGCGTTTATCCAGCCTTCACGCGCCAGAACGGATGTTTGCAGCGACTCTGTCAGCGCGTTTCGCCAACGACCGACGAGCCAGCGTTGCACGGGGATCGTGAAACCACGTTTTCGACCGCCGGCTAACTGCTTCCCGAGTTTCTTACGCGCCAGCGCGCGTAGCAACGCTTTGGACTGTCCGTCGTGGAGACGCAGTTCGTACGAAAGCGATGCCGCAAATTCCCACAGGTCCTGATCCAGAAAAGGCGCGCGGGCCTCGAGCGCATGAAACATCGTGGCGCCGTCGACCTTCGTCATGTACTCGCCGACAAACCTGCCCGCCCGGTCGTATTCGAGGAACTCAGTCAAAACCTTGTGACCGCTTTCGTGCGACCATTCGATGTCCCTGTGCGAAACCGAAATTCCTGACAGACGTTCTCCGAGCATTCCGTACTGCCAGTATGACGGCAATCCGTCGTGAGCACACGCGACTGCGCCGAGACCACCAGTTGAATAGTTCAGGAACGAACGCAGGCGCTTGAGTGAACCGACTTGTGGGACCTTCTCGCGATTGGTGAGCCAGCCTTTAGCTACGAAGCCGGGCATTGTGCGGGCGACTTTTTGCGCCCATAACAGGTGTCGGTGCTCCGGATAGCCGAGGAAAACATCGTCACCACCGTCGCCGGTCAACAGCACCGTCGCTGAACCGGCTACGGCTTTCGACACGCGCAACATCCCCAACGCCGAAGCGCACGCGAACGGCTCGGCGTAAGCGGAAATCAGTTCGTCGATGTTTGGCTCTTCCGCGCTGGTCAGCTCGAGTATTTCGTGCCGGATGCCCAAACGTTTTGCAGTCTCGCGCGCGTCGGCAGTTTCATCAGCAGGATCGCCGGGTGTTCCGACTGTAAAAGCCGTGACGTCGCCGCCGAGATGCCGGATGGCCCAGCAGACGAGGCTCGAGTCGATGCCGCCACTCAGAAGCGCGCCGATCGGAACGTCTGCGAAAAGACGTCTCTCGACAGCGTTCAGGAAGAGTCGCTCAGTTTCTTCTACGGCCGCGTCGAATGAGGGCTGTTGGACGGCGAATCCGGGTGGTCGCCAGTATTCGCGCGTTTGCAACTTGCCATCCGACCATTCAACGATACTTGCCGCGGCGACTTTTTGAGCGCCGCGATAGATCGAACGCTGATCGGTTACATATCCGAACTCGAGGTATTCGGCGACCGCGAGATCGTCTATCTCATCTACGAAGCCCGCCGCGCGCAGCGCGCGGACTGTTGAAGCGAAGGCGATCTGCCCGTTACGACACGCGTAAACAAGTGGTTTAACCCCCAGGCGATCGCGAACGAGAAAAAGCGTGCGTTTATGGTTGTCCCACAGCGCAAACGCAAACATTCCGCGCAGCTTGCCGAGCAGCGATTGCAGTCCCCAGGCCTGGTAACCAAGCACAAGGACTTCCGTATCCGTTTGACTTTTGAACTGGTAGCCGTGGCGTTCTAACTCGCGTCTGAGTTCGCGGAAGTTGTAGATCGCGCCATTGAAGACGATGCCGACCGATCCGTCGGGCGACCTCATCGGCTGGTATCCGGCGTCGCTTAGGTCGAAGATTGCCAGACGACGGTGTCCGAGTACGGCCCCATTCCAAACCTCCAGCCCTTCGCCATCCGGGCCCCTTCGAGCCAGAGCGGACAGCATCTGGCCAACACGCCTTTCAGCGGCGTCGCGATCGCTAAATCCTGCTAAACCCGCAATCCCGCACATTTGTGTTCTTTGTGCACAAAAGGCACATAATCAAACAGCCTGAAGTTCTGTTCCGAGCATCTTCTGCATGAAATCGGAATACTCCTGCCGATCCAATGGAAGATGTATTGTCGTGCCCTGCGCCGAACTCAACAACATCGCATTAGCCAATTCGACGGCGTTGAGTCCTTCGTGCCCCGGACACGTCAGAGTTCCAGTTCCATGGACCGCAGCCACAAAGTCATCATAAAACACGCTCAACACATCGCCCTCTGAAGGCAGTTGAATCGTTCGCGTCTCGTTTTCGAGAGCGCCCATCAATTGCGTATCGTGCGCAGTGCGTTGGCGAATTGAGTCGCGCAACGTCGCCACCTGCACCTTCCCGTTTTCCACCGTTATTCGACCGCGATCGCAACAGAGGACCATGCGCGAGATCGCGGGCGCCTCGATCGTGCTGATGTGAATGTAGCCGTGCGCTCCGTTTGCGTGGCGCAGAATCGCGCTCGCGGTATCTTCAACTTCGATCGCATGCAGATTCGTATCGCAGCGCGCGGTGACCGTTTCAGGCATACCGCAGAGCCACGCATAACGATCGAGAATGTGTGGCGCCTGGTTCAACAGCACACCACCGCCTTCTCCCTTCCACGTGCCGCGCCACGGACTCGAACGGTAGTAAGCCTCGGAGCGCCACGCGGATTCAATCATCGAGCAACGATAAAGCGGCCCCAATTCACCGCTGTCGAGTAACTGTTTGACGTAGAGATATGCCGGCTCGAACCGCTTCTGGTGGACGACGACAAACGTCCCACGACTCTGGCTGGCTGCATTCAAAACTTTATCAGCCTCCGCAACAGTCACCGTCAACGGTTTCTCGCAGAGCACGTGCAGGCCGGCCTTCAACGCACTTATCGCCAGCTCTCCATGCAACCAATGCGGCGTGGCAATTACGACGGCATCGACATCACCACTCTTGATCATCTCCTCAGCGCTGTCGAACCAGCGTGAACGAAGATCAGCGGCAACTTTGCGTCCCGTGTTGGCTTGAACGTCGGTTACGGCAACGAGATCCAGCAGCGGGTTGGACGCGATAACTCTCGCGTGCTCCTGACCCATGATGCCGAGACCAATGACGCCGAACCGGATCTTCTTAGCCTTTGCAGTGGCTGCGAGCGGCGTGACTGTCACTTCGGTGCGTGCAACCACCGGAGCCGCAGTCTCTCGAACCGCCGCGCGTTTCTCACCTTGATACCGCGCCTGAACTTTCCTGAACGCCGCCGCCACTTCGCTCATGTCGGATGCACTACCAAGGAAGATCTCGTGCGGCAGGAACAGCATGTTCTTGACCGCTGCATCGGAGACAGGAGTGGGCAGGACGCGGAGATACGAAGGATGCTTTTCCGCAATGAGCTGTAACGCCGGCTGTTGAGCCATCGTCGCTGTGTAACCGCGATTCATGGGCAAGCCCTCGGCCTGTATGGCGCTAATGAAGTCCTCAATGCTCAAACCGCCGCATTCGCCGGTCTCGTAACGCATTACGAACATGTGTACACCGTGGCGCTGAACTCCTGGTCCAATACCAAGCGGCCGCACGCATGATACGTCGCCGAGGTATTCACGTAAGAGCTGGAAATTCTCAGCCCTGCGTTGCTGCTCGGCTTCGAGCTTCTGCATGCGGGTGAGCAGTATTGCCGCCACGTACTCGCTGGCCCTCATGTTGAACCCGAGCGAATGATGTCCCCAACGCTGACCGCCACGACGTGCGCGCCCGACGTTGTGGAACGAGTACGCCCGCTCAAAGACTTGCGAATCGTTTGTGGTGAAGGCGCCGCCTTCGCCGGCCGTCAGATTCTTTGACGACTGAAAACTGAAACCAGCGGCATCGCCGAGACTACCGGTGCGTCCGAGTTCGTGTATGCCGCCATGTGCCTGGGCCGCGTCTTCGAGAAGAACCAGAGAATGGCGTTTCGCAATATCCCGAAGGGCAGTCATGTCGGCGGGTTGGCCAAACAGATGCACGGCCATGATCGCGCGCGTCTTGCCGGGCACGATTGCTTCTTCCACGCGCTGTGGATCGATGAGATAAGTCTCAGGATCGACATCGACCAGCGCAACGCCAAATTGCCGGTCAAGAACCGTCGTAGCACTCGCAATAAACGACAAGTTAGGAACAATGATCTCGCCACCGTATTCCATGCCGTCGTGATCGATCGCCGCTGCGATCGCGACGCGGAGCGCGTCAGTGCCGTGGGGCAGGAGCAGGCCGTACGTAGCGCCGCAGTAAGCGGCCCACTCGGAGGCGAAGCGAGTTGCGAGCGGTTGCGGCAGACCCTCGACGCCAGTCAGATAAATCTGCAAGAACCGCGGTCCAATCTTCGTGGCCCATTCAGCAAGCGACGTCGACGGATAACTTGGCCAGGGCCGAAAACGCGTGTCGCGGACGGGCAGGCCTCCCTCTTTTGCCAGCGTGCCGGTGAGCCGGCCCGGCTTGCCGGGCAGTTGCGGCAGTGTTCGAATCGCGCCTTTTGCCGCGAGCTTCGCTGACTTCCGGACGATTTTTTTGATGTTTGGCATAGCTTTCTGTTCCTTTAGCCGCAGATTTACGCGGATGAACGCAGATCAGATCTGCGTTCATCCGCGTAAATCTGCGGCTAAAAACTCTCCTCGAGCGGCTTCATCGACCAGAAACAATGGATCGCGCTTTAGCGTCTTGATCATCGTCTCATGTAACGCACGCGCGTTTGGTATAAACAACAACTCGCTCAAACCAAGTTTACGTCTGATCAGCAATCCCTGGTCAGCTAACCAATCAGCCGTGGCTTCAAAGCGGCGCGCGACGCTCATGTCCTGACGCCACATTTGAATTGACCTGACGGAACCGTCGACGCCTTTGGTGCGAAGTGTAACCTGCTCGGGCATGTACAAGTACGGAACGGCAGCGGCATCTTCAGCGGTGTGGTACAGCGTGTAAGAGTCCATCGTCGCGCCAAACATCAACACGCTCGAATTACCTTCGGCGATCCGTTGATAAGGCGTGCCGGCGCCGCATGGAGTCTCGCAAGACTCGTGATTGCGCAGGAAATCTTCAGCCTCCGGGCCGTTGCACGCGAGCGAGTGGCTCGGATGCTGACTCCGCACGATGTCAGGTTGTCGCCAGTAATAATTGGTTATCGTCCCAACTACGCTGGGCGTCGATCTAAAATCGTATACAGGCGCGACACCAGTCGCGTCCGGGTAGCTCCAGGTGTGCGTCGGCATCGCCAGCGCCGCCCGATCCGAAATCCACGACCGCAACGCACTAACGACTGTTGCTGGTCCGCCTTCGATCGATCCGCACGCCGACAGTGAACTGTGCACGAAGAGCAAATCAGCTTTGAACGGGCCGAAACTCTCGAGCACCTCGCGGATCTTTGCCTCGTTCAAGCGAACCAATTTGCGTCTGGCGCGTTTGAAGCGTCGAGCGAGCCCTTCGGTGATTCTGTTTGTTACGTTGTTACTAAGTACCATTTGTTTATGCTGGATTTAACTCTAATTCCGCCGCGCGCAATGATTGCCCCGCTGCCGGGTTTAAAAGCTGGCCCACCATCACGTCTTTCCACGCCCTACCGTTAAGCCACTGCTCCTGTGGCGGCATGTAACCTAATTTGTCAATGCGATTGCTGATCTCCTCGGGCACGAGATCGCGAAACGCTTCCCGTATGATCCACTTGGTCCAGCCATCTCTCAACAACAACCGCTCCGGCAGTTTGAAGACAAACTCCACCAGATTGTGGTCGAGAAAAGGAAGCCGGACTTCCCTGCTGTGGGCCATGCTGTTTCGATCCGCGTATCGCAATAACTCTACCAATCCTTCTCGCGTCGTGTTCCACCAGAGAATCTTACGCAGGCTGGAAAGTTTGCTGAACTCACGGGGGTAAACTGGAGTCGAAGGCTCAACCTCAGGAAGAGATCGTGCGCGCCCGCGCAAACCTTTTTTCAGGAGGCGTTTTAGCGGCTCCGGCGTTTTGTGACTGACGAGCCGGCGAAATCCGCCGGGTACGACGCCGTGCAGTGCGAAGCAGTCTCTGCGCCATTTGAGGTAGCCCTGAAGGTTGAAAGAATTGAGAAGATCGTCAGTCACCTCGTTGAAATATGAATGATAGCCCGCCAACATCTCGTCGGCGCCCTGTCCATCCAACAACACCGTAACGCCGTTCTGTTTCGCCAGCCGCATCACGCTCCATTGCGCATAGACGCTCGTCGACGTGAACGGCTCCTCCTGGTGCCAGAAAAGACGCTCCAACTCTTCAAAGAACTGTTCCGCGCTGGGCCAGACGTCGTGGCGTTCGACGCGGTTCTTTTTAGTGACGAGATCCATCCACTTGCCTTCGTCTCGAGATGGATCGTTGAACCGCGCAGAGAATGTCTTTTGTACAGCGCTTTCCGGCAGGAGTCGATTGATGATGCTTACGATGGTGCTGGAGTCGAGGCCGCCTGACAAACTTGACCCGACGGGCACGTCCGCGCGGAGTCGCAGGCTGACCGAGTTAACGAGATGTTCCCGAAACTGTTCGGCGTAACGCTCGTCGGTCCAACCCTCGATCCTTACGCGGGGGTCGATGTCCCAGTAGCGGCGCTTTTGCAGGCCGCCGCCGGCGGTTAGGGTTAAACAGTGGGCCTGAGGCAAACGCAAAATGCCTCGGTAAATCGTCTGTTCACCGGTTTCTACCTGGCCGTACTGTGTGAAAAGAGCGAGCGTTTCTTCGTGGATTTCGCGACCTGCGGCGCCAGCGGCCCAGAGCGACTTCATCTCAGAAGCAAACGCAAACAGCCGATCTGGAATATAGACGTAATGGAACGGCTTTTCGCCAAACCGGTCGCGCGCGACGAAGATTTTTTTGGCTGCCGAGTCCCAGATCGCGAGGGCGAACATGCCGTTGAAGTGTTCAACACACGACTCGCCCCACTGCTGATAAGCCGCCAGAATTACTTCCGTGTCCGAGGTGGTTTTGAATGTGTGCTCGTACTTTGCGAGCTCGGTTCGCAGCTCCTGGTAGTTATAGATCTCGCCGTTAAAAACGATCCAGAACCTGCCGTCGTGGCTCGACATTGGCTGATGTCCGCCGGGAGATAGATCGAGAATTGAGAGACGCCGGAAGCCGAAGGCGAGATCGAACTGCTCGGACTGGAAGCAGTCGACATGTGGCAGAGCCATGCGGTAATCGGTATCTGGTCCGGCACACGATCGCGCGTCTGCGGTGCGGGTGTTTACCAGCAGGTAGCCCTCGTCGTCGGGTCCACGATGTCTTATGGAATCGTTCGCGATCCTCAGCGCGCCAAAGTTAATTGGCCCACCATCCAGATTCCAAATCCCAAATATTCCACACATCAGTCGTTTTGTCTTAACCTTTTGTGCTTTTTGTGTACAAACGTTCGTACACGGCGGTCGCGTTCCGGACAAACACTTCCGGGCTGAACCTGCTCACTACCGAATTACGCACCGCTTCAGGCTTGAAGGAAATGCGACCCGCAATGAAATCCGCCATCGCATCGGCCATCTCCTGGGGTTTAGCAACATCCACCAGCACGCCCGTTTCTTCATTCACTACAAACTCCGGTCCACCGCAACGCGTCGAAATAACAGGCTTTCCACAAGCCATCGCCTCGCCAAGCACAACACCGAAAGTTTCATGCAGACTCGACAACACAAATACATCGCACTGCTGCATTCTATCTCTAACTTGTTCGCGATTAAGTGCGCCAAGGAACCGGCAATGCTCCTTCACACCCAACGTCTTCGCTAGTTTCTCGAGCTTCAGACGATCGGGACCATCACCACCGATTACCAATTCGAAGGAATTCAATCCATTGCGCAGAAGAATGTGAACGGCTTCAAGCAGATGATTTAGACCCTTCTGTTCGGCAAGCCTGGCTGCCACGAAGAAGCTTTTCCCGTTTGCGTTCTTTTTGTCAACTCCATCGGCGGGTACAAAAAAATCGGTCCGCACCGACTCGCCAATTATTTCAATGCTCAATCCGGGGTGAAATTCCAGCAGTTGTTGCGCTAAAGCCGGGCTGATCGCGATCACCTGGTTCACGCCGCTTAAAGTCTCACGCACGAGCCGGCGACTCAGATCTGTGCCTAAATGCATTGAAAACGGGCTTGAATGTTCGGTTAGTACGATGGGAATGCCGTACCGGCCGCTCAATTTCAAGGCTGACCAGCCCGCCGGCAGCACGACGTGACTGTGGATTAGATCAGGTGTGCCCCATTCTTTGAGGAGTTTCTTGAATCCCTTTTCCGCTGCCCTCGCAAACGTTGCGTAGTCTGTCGATTCCGGCCCATGAGGAATGAGAGGGCGTGCAAACTCACGATAGACCGGTAAGCCGGCCTCCAACTTCGTCACGGAGCGATCGGGCGCATCAGGCTTGGCGATGTTGCGCCAGGCTGCCATGCCCGGGATCAAAACCGCGACGTCATATTCCCGCGAGAGTGCAACCGCTTGCTCCTGGATAAACACGCCGCTAATTAGATCATCGTCGTTCGGATACCACGACGGCACAAACAAAATCTTCTTCCGCATCTCAGATTGCTCTTTGTAAACCAACGCGTCGTAAAAGTGGTTGGACCAACTGTCTTGCAAAGTTGAGGTCCTCCGAAGTCGGCACCAAAACCTGCCGCAACGACGCGCCGGTCTCTCGAACAAAAAACATTATCAACATCACCGCACTTACCGAGTACGAAACAGTGCTCGCAATCGATGCCCCGACAATGTTCAGTTTTGGAATCAATATCAGATCTAACGCGATAGTGATGACGAGGGAGATGCCTGACACCCACAGGTTCAAATGTGGTTTACCAATGCCGGCAATGTAGGCGGCAAGCACGTTAGCAATGGTAAAAATGACAACGCCCGGTAGCAGCCAGAGCAGTGCCGCAATACTCGGCCGAAATGGTTCGCCATACAATAGCGGTATCGCCTGGGTCGCCAGTACCGCCAGCGCAACAGCGCAGATAGCTGTGGCCCACAGAGACAGTCGAGTGACGCGAGTTGTGTGCTGGATGGTGGCGCCGGCATCATTCGAAGCCGCAACCTTAGGCAGTAAAACACTCGCCACGGAATTTGACATCAGCCAGAGTAATTGAGCTAGCGATACGGCAAGCGTGTACCGGCCGACCGATTGAGCTCCCGCAAAAAAACCAACTACAAATACATCTAGTTTGTAATTTAAAAACTGCGCAGTGTTGGCGGCATAACAAGGAAGCGCGAAAGCGATTGCCGATTTTAGTCCGGTGAAATCACGCAATAGCCGGAATTTGAAACTCAGCGATGTCAGCAGTAATAAATTAATGAGGATGCTTGCCGACAAAGTCACCAGGAACAGCAGACCGACCGATAATTGTCTTCCGGAAAGATACAGGACAGCGGCAAGAATGAATATACTCAGGAACTGTGTTACTCGACCCACCAGTTCGGAGTTGTTCACGATCGCTATCTGTTGCTGTCCGGTAAGGATTGCAGCCCAGAATTTGGTGAGCAATTCCACCCAAACATAGAAGGCAACGCCCGCGACGATCCACAAACCCCAATTCGGCAGGAATATCTGAAAGTATCCCGTGAACCGCAGAAGGCTGAGCACTGCTAATGCCGTTAATGATTGTAGTACTGATACGAAAACCAACTGTGATGCCAGCACGTTGGCAGCAACCTTGCCCTGGGCCACGACATAAGTGATTCCCTGTGGCAATGAGAGGCTGAGGACCATAGCAAGCAAGGCAGCGGTTGCGATTATGAGGTCGAGAGTTCCTTTACCGGCCGGGCCAATGGTGCGCGCGATCAGCACACTTGTGGCAATACCCAAAGGAAGCAGGAAAATGTTTACACCAAAAGCATGAACAGTCCTGGGTAGTCCAAAAGTCCAACTGGCACGATTTCTTAAAGTCGTCGACATCTAGTCTCTATTAGATCCACAAAGCTCGCCGTACCGCCAGGATGTCATTACCATATTGGAACAGTCGATATCCGGTGGTACGCAGGAGTTTGCGCGCTTTGACAAATTCTTCGTCCGTAAGCAGGTGATGTTCAAATAAAATGACTGACGGCTTGTAGCGCCTGATATTGACCTGAGACAGCACCTGGTAGTCAAATCCCTCAGTATCGATGTGCAGAAGGTCAATTGCGTCGACTTGGTTTCTATCAAGCACGTCTTGTAACGGCAGACACACAACATTCCCTTCGACGATGTACGGGCTGATTTCCTCTCCAAGCATTCTCGTGATGTGACTCTTGTCGAAAGAACCTAACTGGTCGTGCCAGTACGGCAAGTCGAGTTCACTCCTGGCACGTTCTGACACATAGTAGAATTTTTTGTTTCCCTTCTCAGTACTGATCGCTACGTTCTCGAAGATGAATCTTTCATCCTCTCCGTAATTTTTCCGCAGTCGATTAAAAAGAAAATCGACCGGCTCGATAAAGATACCACTCCAACTCTTCCGATCGATTATCAGGTCATGGATCGGATCACCCTGAAGGCCATCGTTCGAACCCACCTGAACGAAGAAGACACGCGAGCGACTGCCAATCGCTTTTACAATTTGTTCTTGTATGGTGGGATCTGATTTTCGAAATCGGCGATAGAGCCATTTCGCGGTGCCGTACACGGGCGGGAGCTTGCGCAGATACTCCTTGATTCTATCCTTCGTCTCTTGTCGATTTCTGACCTGACTCATCTTCGCCTCAAAAGTCCTGTATCGCACTTGGAGCGAAGTCAGTACCACCTGCGGTAGCGGGTGGGTAACCGTCGGAATTCAAAATCAATAA
>JBIOUJ010000101.1:0-4284 GCA_044867025.1 Pyrinomonadaceae bacterium
CGGATGAACGCAGAGCAGATCTGCGTTCATCCGCGTAAATCTGCGGCTGCCTTTTTGTGGCTCTATTTGAAACTTAGGAAGGCGGTGCTCTTTACGGTGCGATCGAATTCGTAGTTGTAGGTATAGCCGGGGAATTCGATTTCGCGGACGTATTGCACGCGTATTTCCATGCGGCTGTCTTTTAAGACGCAGGTGATGACGGCATCGGGAGGAACACCGTATTCAGGACCGCTCTTGGCGAGTTGTTCTGTTACCCATGCAGTTGATTGACCCGTGCCCGCGACGAGGTCGGCGTAATGCTGCATCAGGTCCGTGTACGCCTTCGCATTGTACGCGACCGGGACGTAGAGATAGCCCGCATATGCGGTAGCACCCAGCATCAACATGACGATCAGAAACTTCAGGTTTGCACTGCCGCGTTCACTTGACCTTCGCATTACTGTCTCTCCAGTACCTTCAATCCAGCTCGCAGCGAAAGACGCAACGCCTTCGCGCTGATAAGCCGGCCTTCGACGATCCTCGGCCGGCCTATCGCTTCGAGCAACACCCAGTTGATCTGCCCATCGACGCTTTTTTTATCGTGCTGTAGAGCGCGAATGATTTGGTTACTATCGAGGTGATCCGCGCGCGGTAACGGCCCACAAAGTTTCACCGCGTCGCGAAGTAATTCCAAGTCCCCGGCGTCGAGCAGACCCAGGTTCTTCGAAAGTTCTCCGGCAACTAACATTCCATAACCGACAGCCTCGCCGTGTCGAAACGTGCGATAGCTGGTAATGGTCTCCAACGCATGTGCTGTCGTGTGTCCAAAGTTCAAGACGCGTCGCGATTTCGCGTCGGATCTGCTCGTGGATTCACGCTCATCGTTCGCAACGATAGAGGCTTTGAACCGACATTGAGCTGCGATCAAGTCTTCAAATTCCGAAGTGACGAGGAAATCTCGTTTAGCAGCCGTCTTTTGAAGACACCCAACTGTCATGTCGTAAAGCTTTCGATCCGAGATCAGCGACTGTTTGACCATCTCGCAAAAACCCGAAACCAGTTCTCGTTGCGGCAACGACGTCAAAGTCTCTGTGTCAATGAATACCGATGCAGGTTGGTGAAACGCGCCGACAAGGTTTTTTCCGACGGGAAGATTGATCCCCGTCTTCCCACCTACGGAAGAATCAATCTGCGATAGAAGCGTTGTCGGAACCTGGACTACCGGCACGCCTCGCAGGTAAATCGCCGCACTAAAACCAGCGAGATCGCCAACGACTCCGCCTCCGAGCGCAACCACTAAGTCGTTGCGTTCAAAGCGGTTTTCGCTTAGGAACGTGACAGCTTTTTCCAACACCCGGAACGACTTGTAACGTTCACCTTCGGGCATCAGCCACTCGAAAATCTCGCAGCCTTCCGCCTTCAGAGAGCGCACTACCTCACGGCTATACAAGTCAAAAACCCGCTTGTTGGAAATGATCCCAACTCGACGAGGTGTCTTCAGCGGGAGCATCTGCCCAAGCTTTCGCCTGATACCTCTGCCGATATTGATCTGGCTACTGCGTGCGTCTTGTTTTAATGAGATTTCAAGCCGGTGCATTGGGGCAGAAATTGAAACGTTTCGCAAAAAGCGAATGGGCGCGACATACGTGGGAGTGCGTCGCGCCCATCCATATTCGTGGTTACTGTCCTCACCCCAGCAACCACTTGAGACGGAGGATCCACCAACCGTCTCTCTTGCCCCACAATATACATCGCAACGCCTGTGCCGTGCAAGAGCCTTTTTGGACGGCGCTTCAGTCCCGGTTGTTTGCTCGAAAAATCAATGAAGTCAGTTAACCAGGGCTTTTCGAGGTGAGTAGGAACGGAAAAGCCATGTAGATTTTTCGCGGGCCGGCGTGTAGAAATTTCACGAATGCTGCGCGTCCGCGCCGATCTCCCGCTCGATCGCATTCGCGATTTTTTGAGCGTAACCTTCGATCTTGAACTGGTTCTCACCCTCGATCATTATCCTCGCCAGCGGCTCTGTCCCAGAATACCGCAGTAGCAGCCGCCCCTTCTGCGAGAGCAGTTCCTCGACCTCGTCAACCTCGGATCGAACCGAGGCCAATTCGGCGAACGGGATCTTCTCCCGGACCCGCACATTCAACAGAATTTGAGGGTACTGTTTGAACCCTTCGGTCATTTCGGCGAGCGTCTTTTGAGACTCGCGCAGGGCCCTGAGCAGGCAGAGCACGGTGATCATGCCGTCGCCTGCCAGGCTGAGTTCCGGAAGGATAATGTGACCCGACTGCTCGCCGCCGATACTGGCCCCCAGCCGCAACAATTCTTCGAGAACATACTTGTCGCCAACGTCCGTGCGAACGAGTCGCATGCCTTCGGACTGGAGTGCGAGCTCGAGCCCAATATTGCTCATAACCGTTGCTACGACGGTGTTGTCTTTCAGCCGTCCGTGTGACTGAAGATACTTCCCCAGCACCCATAACGTAGCGTCACCATCGACGAATTTGCCCTGAGCATCGACAAACAGCGACCGGTCTGCGTCACCGTCGAAAGCCACGCCCAGATCGGCGCGTTCCTTCACGACTTTCTTTTGCAACGCCTCGATGTGAAGCGAGCCACAGTCGCGGTTTATGTTCCGGCCGTCCGGGCTCGCATTGATCGGGATCACATTCGCGCCAAGTCTTGAAAACAGCGTGGGCGCGAGCATCGAGCTGGCTCCATTTGCACAATCGACGACGATCGTCAGTCCCTGCAACTCCAGCTCGCGCCCGATCTTGCGTGCGAGGAAATTCAAATACTCCTCACGAAGTATTCGTTCGAGATCCGGAGAAGACGATCTGTTACTCGCGTTAGTAACGGCAGGCTGTTCGGCGTTCGCCGCGACATCTGATTCGATGAGACGCTCAACGGAGTCGTCGAGTTTTTGACCGGTCGGCGCGAAGATCTTGATTCCGTTATCCTGGTAGGGATTGTGTGAGGCACTAATGACGACACCCGCGTCTGCCTGGAGTGCGCGAGTCAGATAAGCGACACCGGGAGTTGTGATAACACCGGCGGAAAGACATTTTGCTCCCGCTCTGTTCGCGCCTTCGACGAGTGCTTGTTCGATGGATTCGCCGGATTCCCGCGTGTCTCTGCCGATGACGATCTCGGGCGCGTGGCGCGTGTTCGCGAGGTGCGAAGCGAGAGAGAATCCGATTGCATTTACCGTCGAGGGGTCGAGCGGAAATCGTCCGGCTTCGCCTCGAATGCCGTCAGTACCAAAAAGAGCCTTCATTTAGTGGAGAGTTGCATCCTATCTCAACGGTACAAACTTCGAAGCATGGACAGATTTCAAAATTACTTTTCCCTTCAACGGCTGCGGTAATTCCAATCGTGGTTCGAGATTCGAGCCCACCGCATCCAGAACAATCTTTATGTCTTCAGCTTTCAATGAGTCGAGCAGACTCGTCGCCCCGGATAGAGTAACAGATGTGGTTTCAGGTTGAACCTTGCCGCCGTCTGCTGTGCTTACATTTACACGAGAAAAGTTTTTCTCGGTTCGTTGTTCACCGATTTCTACATCGACACTGATTATGGGCTCGAGCAGATCGATCTTCGGATCCGGCACGTCCAGGGCGAGGTTTGTGGCGGTGAATCTTTCTTTGTGTCCAGCAAGCCAGATGGATTCCGTTGCGACTTTCTGTAGTGCGTTCACGCGACTTTCCGGGCCTCGCACAGTCACACTGCCTTTACTCGGATGGACTGCGTAAACCTCGAATCCATCCGCTGGTTTGCCTTCGAGTTTGGGTTCGACCGGAACCTGGCGCTCCAGAATCGGCTCGAGACGAATCGGGATCGCACTCGGCTGGAAGCCATCGACCTTAATGCCCTGCGGCAGAGAGATTTGGGCCTTGTCGGCGAGTCGCAGGACTCTTTCGCCTGCGCGCTGGTCGCTGATGTCGACGGTGGCGACGAGGTCGAGTGTCGTCAGATCGTCCAGCTTGTTTCTGCTGCCGGTCAGCATTACGTCGACTGTGCGTGGCGGATCGTTACTGATTTCCAGTGACGGGGGACGGATGAGATTGAGCTGTACATTCACATGCGCGGTGACGGGTTCGTTTTGGCCCGTTACCAGGAGCCAGAGGACGATGGCGATTGCGAGTGACAGGAGTTTGAGGCTCCAGTCTTCGAGAAAGATCCGGCGCAGCAGCTTCTCGACGCGACTCGGCGCCGGCCGTGGATGCTCAAGAGGGGTGACTTCGTCTATATCTTGAAACGGCATATGGATCTCTCTGATTTAAGCCGCAGATTTTCGCAGATGAA